>CAYNPY010000012.1:12756-49086 GCA_964399195.1 uncultured Fibrobacteraceae bacterium | reverse complement strand
AGGCGATGTCACGGGCGGGACCAGCTTCCTGGGATCGGGGTCGCGTCGGGGGTCACTACATGGAACCGCGCCGGTTGCGCCGGCGCAAGTGCGGGCGTGACCGGACGGCGCG
This sequence comes from uncultured Fibrobacteraceae bacterium, assembly GCA_964399195.1. Taxonomy (GTDB): domain Bacteria; phylum Krumholzibacteriota; class Krumholzibacteriia; order LZORAL124-64-63; family LZORAL124-64-63; genus CAINDZ01. The sequence goes on along the minus strand of CAYNPY010000012.1, from coordinate 48,974 downwards.
CGCGCCGGCGTCCGCGGACCTCAGTGGGTGGCGATGCCCCGGGTCTCGACGAACGCACCGTCCGGCGCCAGGTGCACCAGCAGCAGGCGCGAGGCGCCGTCGCCGCCGGGATCCCGTCCCAGCACCACCGCCAGCACCGCGTCGGCGCCGGCGGTGGCGACCGTCTGGACGCGCACCTCGCGCACGAACTCGCGCGGGCCCACGCGCGCGCGCACCGCCTCCAGCGCCGCGCGCACGTGGTCGGGCGTCAGCTCGCCGGAGGCGCGCACCAGCGCCGCCGGTCCGGCCAGATCGGACCGGACCCAGGCGCCCTCGGCGACGCGGCGAGGCGAGGCGCCGTCGCGACCCGTCAGGCGCAGCACGCGGCCGCACGTCGTGTCGCCGGCGGCGCAGGCGAAGACCAGGAAGCAGTCGGGACCGCAGGGCTCGCAGCGCGCGACGATCTCGCCGGGCGGCAGCGCGGCCTGCAGGTGGGGCGGGAGCGCGGGGCCTGCACCCGCCGGAGCGGGCGCAGCCAGCAGGCAGGCCAGGCCGGCGGCGGCGGCCGCGCGGCGCAGGTACGAACGGATCCCGATCACGGCAGCGGCCCCTTCCGTCGCGCGGAAGAAGAGCCGCGCGGACGTGTCACACGCTCGGCGACATCGGCCGCCGCCGCAACCGTCGGCGCCGGCGGCGGCCGCGGGTCAGGGACAACCCTTGCCCAAGGCGCCGGACAGGCGCGGAATGTCGCTCAAGTTGACGGCGCCGTCGTAGTGCAGGTCCGAACGGAAGGCGTTCGAGCCGTTCTGGAAGTCGGTCGCGAACAGCGGCACGTCGGACAGGTCCACCACCAGGTCGCCGTTGAGATCAGGACTGTTGTGGCGGATCGCCAGGCCCAAGCTCGAGGGCAGCGGCGCCCCGCAGACCACGACCAGCGTGCGGCTCGTCGACCAGCCCCCGACCCGCAACGGTTCCTGCCAGCGCGCAACGCCGTCCAGGCCGGAGGGGCCGTCGGCGATCGTCCCGTCCACGCAGACGGCGAGGTTGCCCGTGCCCGCGGCGTCTTCTCGCTCCAGCCACATGTCCGTGGCCGGCAGGCCGACGATGGGATTCCCGGCGCCGTCGTGCAGGTGTAGGGTGATCGTGGCATCGACCGTCAGACCGCCCGCAGCGCGGGCCTGCGTGAACGACGCGCCCGAACCGTCCGGCACGTGGAACAGCACCGGAAATGCCCCCGGCGGCGCCGCGGTCTCGGCCATGAACCACTCGTTCCAGAACGGATCCTGCGGGTCCCAGCACTGGGAGCGTACGGCCGCCGGCGCCAGCGCGACGAGCGCCAGGATGAAGAAGGGAAACATGCGCGAGGTCATCTCGCCACCTCCTGCCTCGATGGCCCTGATGATGACACGGCACGGGCGCTCGGTCAATGCCATGGCGCGCTGAAGCATCGCGCCTTGATTACGAGTTCGTGAGACTTGCGCCGGCGCACGTTCGCGCCCCTACCCCGCCATGAACGTCGCCGCCGAGGTCCAGCTCTGCCGCAGCGCCTCGCGCAGCGCCCGGCCCTCGGCGCCGGCCAGCTGCGGGTCGTCCCGCAGCAGCGCGTCCACGTCCTCGCGGCAGTCCTTCGCCAGCTGAGCGTCGCGCACCGGGTTGGCCAGGCGGAAGCCGGGCGCGCCGTGCTGCCGGACGCCCCAGGCGTCGCCCGGCCCGCGCAGGCGCAGGTCCTCCTCGGCCAGGGCGAAGCCGTCGGTGTGCTCGCTGAAGAACTTCACGCGTTCCCAGCTCTCCTCCGAGAGGAAACGGTCGCAGAGCAGCCAGCAGCGCGAGGCGTCCTTGCCGCGGCCGATGCGTCCGCGCAGCTGGTGCAGCTGCGCCAGGCCGAAGCGCTCGGGGTTGTGGATCACCATCACCGTCGCGTTGGGGACGTCGACGCCGACCTCCACCACGGTGGTGGCCACCAGCACGGGAGCCTCGCCGGCGGTGAAGGCGGCCATCACCGCCTGCTTGTCCTTCGCCTTCATCTTGCCGTGCAGCAGCTCGACGCGCGTGCCGGGGAACACCTCGGCGCGCAGGCGCTCGCACTCGCTGACGGCGGCCTTGAGGTCCTGGCCCTCGGTCTCCTCGATGACCGGGTAGATGACGTAGACCTGGCGGCCGCGCGCCACCTCGCGGCGGCACTCCTCCCAGACAGCGTCCTCCTGGCCGTCGCGCGCGATGTGCGTCCGGATGGGGATGCGGCCGACCGGCATCTCGTCGATCAGCGACAGGTCCAGGTCGCCGTACAGGGTCAGGCCCAGCGAGCGCGGGATGGGCGTCGCGCTCATCACCAGCACGTGGGCGGCGGTGCCCTGCTCGGTGGTGGCAGACTTGCCGCGCTGGCGCACGCCGAAGCGGTGCTGCTCGTCGACCACCGCCAGGGCCAGCCTGGGCAGCCTGACATCGCCTTCCAGCACCGCGTGCGTGCCGACCAGCAGGTCCACCTCGCCGGCGGCGGCCGCCGCCAGCACCGCGCGCCGCCTGGCCGCCGGCGTCGAGCCGGTCAGCGACTCCACGGTCACGCCCAGCGGCGCGCACAGTCGCGTCATCACCGCGGCGTGCTGCTGGGCCAGCACCTCGGTGGGCGCCATCACCACCGCCTGATGGCCCTGCTCGACGACGAACAGCGCGCTGATCAGCGCCACCAGCGTCTTGCCGGAGCCGACATCGCCCTGCAGCAGCCGGTGCATGGCCTGGCCCGAGCGCAGATCGGCCAGGATCTCGCCGAGCACGCGCCGCTGCGCGCGCGTCAGCGGGAACGGCAGCGCCTCGACCAGCCGCTTCGTCAGGTCGCCCGGCTTCTCCAGCCTCAGGCCCGCCTGGCGGCGCGCGTGCTCGCGGCGGAGCGCCATCAGGAGCTGGACGGTGAACAGCTCCTCGAAGACGAGGCGGCGGCGGGCGGCCTCCAGCGCGCGCTGGTCGGGCGGGAAATGGATGTCGCGCAGGGCGTGCGCCCGCGAGGGCAGGCCGCGCCGCCTGGTGATCGACGACGGCAGCAGCTCCGGCACCTGCGCGCCGAGCCGCTCGAGCGACTGGAAGACCAGCGCCCGCAGCCAGTGCTGCCCGATGCCCGCGGTCAGCCCGTACACCGGCACCATCCGCCCGGTGTGCAGGCCGGCCGGCACCGCCGCGCCGTCGTCGGCGCCCTCGTCCTCGAGGATCTCGAAGTCCGGGTGCGCCAGCTGCAGCCGCCCCTGGTGCCGCTGCACCAGGCCGCTGGCCATCACCTTGCGGCCGGGCCGGAACTGGTTCTTGAGGTACTTCTGGTTGAACCAGACGCAGAACAGCACGCCGGTGTCGTCGCCCAGCGAGACGGTCAGCAGGCTGCCGCCGGTGCGCGTGCGGCGGTCGCCGGCGGTCAGCACCTCGCCCAGCACGGTGGCCTCGGTCCCGGGCTGCGCCCGGCCGATGGGCACCGTGGCGCTGCGGTCGAAATAGCGGCGCGGGTAGTGGGCCAGCAGGTCGCCCACGGTCATGATGCCCAGGCGGTCCAGGGAGCGCGCCCGGGCCGGCCCCACGGACTTCAAAAACTGGACATGGGTTTCCAGATTAAAGGGCGCCGCCATGTTCCCCCGCCGGCTGCCGGCCCAGGCCGGCCGGCTCCGTACTAATTCCTTGCCGCCTGCCGGGCCGCATGTTAGATTGCCCGACTTGTGATTTCAACGTCAGGCGCAGGGGTGTGCCCCGCGCGGGAGGAAGATCGTCATGAGCAGGGTTTGCTCGGTTTGCGGCAAGGGCCCCCAGTACGGCAACCGCGTCAGCCACGCGCACAACCTGACGCGCCACCGGTGGCTGCCGAACCTGCAGAAGATCAAGTTCGAGCTCGAGGGCAAGGTCCGCCGCGCGTACGTCTGCACGCGCTGCATCCGCACCGGGACGATCAAGAAGGTCGTCTGACCGGCGCCGGCGCCCGCCGCCCCCCGCTCGCTGATCCTCACGGAATCCGCTTGAAGTTCAAGGAATCCGCTTGAACAAGTGAATCAGGCCCTTCGACTCGATCGGAGGGCTTGTTTCTCCCGTCCGCAGCTTCACGATGGCCCCGCGCAGCGGCTCGACCATCTCCTCGGCCTTGATCCACCCGATGTCGCCGCCGCGCGCGGCGGCGGGGCCGCGCGAGTGCTGCACGACCAGCGCCGCGAAGTCCTCGCCGCGGGCCAGCGCCTCGGTCACCAGGGCCAGCTGCTCCCGGTCGGTCAGCACCATGTGCAGCAGGTGCATCTTGCCCGCGGCCTCGGCGCCCCGGGCGGCGTCGCGGCTGGCGGCCAGCCGCTGCTCCCAGGCGTTCAGCTCGGCAAGGTTGTCGCGGTCCAGTTCCTTCAGGCGCGCCACCGCCGCCAGCGCGTCGTCCCAGCGCCCCAGGTCCTCCAGCACCTGCACGCGCACCACGTGCGCCGTCAGCATCCGCGGGTCCAGCCGCAGCGCCTGGTCCACTTCGGCCAGGGCGCCCTTCAGCTGCCCCTGCTTCTGCAGGTGGATCGCGTAATTGAAGCGTCCGACGGGATCGTTCGGCTGTTCCTTCAGGAAGATCCTGAACTGTTGACCGGCCTCTTCCTGGAGCCCGGCCACCTCCATCGCGTTGGCCAGGTTGAAACGGACGCGCGGCGCGCCGCCCCCGCGCGCGACGGCCTTGCGCAGGTAGACCAGCGCCGAATCGACCTGCTCGGCGGCGAAGAACGCCTCGCCCAGTCCGCCCAGGCTGGCCCCGTCCGGCTCCAGGCTGACCGCGTGGCGGGCGTACTCGATGGCCTGGGCGTGGCGGCCGCCGAGGATCGCCAGCTCGGCCGAGCTGCGCCAGTCCGCCGCCGCCTGCGGCTCCAGCACCAGCGCGTCCTGCAGGTGGCCGAGCGCCTGCTGCCACAGGCCGCGCCCGGCGGCGATGTCCGCCAGCAGCCGGTGCAGCCAGGCCTGGTCCAGCCCGCGCTGCTTCATCTGCATGAGGAACTGGTAGGCGCGCGTCGGCTCGCCGTCGCCCACCGCCAGGCGGGCCAGGCCTTCGAGAACCCCCACGTGCGCGGTGTCCTGCTGCAGCGCCTGTTCCCAGCGCTCGCGCGCCCGGTCCCGCTCGCCCGCGGCCAGCAGCGCCCGCCCGTTCCAGTACAGAGCCTCGGCGTCCTGGGGCGCGACGGCCAGGGCGCGGTCGGCAAAGCGCAGGGCCTGCGCCGGATCCCCGGCCTCCAGGGCGATGACCGTCAGCGGCAGCAGCAGGTCCAGGCGGTCGCCCTCGGCCGCCAGGCATTCCAGCAGCGCCGTCCGCGCCGTTTCGTGCTCGCCGCGACGGTAGGCCTCGCGGCCGCGGGCGCAGGCCTCCGCGCCGACCGGCGCGGGCTGGGCCGCCGCCCCGCCGCCGACCGTCGCCAGCGCCGCCAGGAGCGCGCCCGTGGCCAGCAGCCGGGCCGCCCGGCGGCGCGTCGACAGGCAGCGATAATGATTCCTGGACTCAAGGAGGCGCGGCCGGGGCAGGCAGCCAGCGGCGGCAGGGACACGGTCCATGGGTGAAGTCGCCCCCGTCGAGGGAATGGCAGGTCAAGTCGCCGGAGCGGCGGTCGATACAGGAGCCAGAACCGCCCCACCCGCGCGCGGGTTCCCGATCGTGTCGCGGCGCGGGAGGTGAGGGGCCGGCAGACGTCAAAAAGGAAGATATCACCATGAACGAAGGCGCGAAACCGGTAATCCTGATCGTCGAGGACGATCCGGACCTGCGCACGATCCTGCGCATGCAGCTGACCTGCCAGGACTTCGTCGTCCGCGAGGCCACCAACGGCCTCGAGGGCTTCGAGTCGATGAAGGCCTCGCCCCCCGACTGCGTGATCCTCGACCTGATGATGCCGGTGCTCGACGGCTTCGGCTTCCTCAAGCGCGTGCGCAGCCTGATGACGATGGTCGACGTGCCGATCCTGATCCTGACCGCGAGCGAGGACGAGCGCAACAAGCTGCGCGGCCACCAGTACCAGGCCGACTCCTACATGAGCAAGCCCTACGACCTGGACAAGCTGACCGACGAAGTGCGCCGGCTGCTCGCCTCGCGCGCGCGGGGCCTGGCCTAGGCCGGTCACTCGCGCCGGAGTACCGCGCGGTCCGGCCCCTCGGGCGCGGCGCGCGCCGGGTCAGGCCAGCCAGGCCCGGACCGGCGCCAGCCAGAATCTCACCGACAACCACCAACCCGCGGGCAGTTCCGGGTGCAGCGCGCCGATCGCGGCGGCCAGCGACTCGGCGCCGTCGCCGTCGCCCTGCGCGTGGAGCCAGCCCACGCGCGCGGCCAGCCCCGCCACCGGCACGACCGGCGGCGGCTGCCAGCCGGCGGCAGGGCCGCCGCCCAGGGCCAGGGCCGCGGCCGTCTGAACGGCGACGAGCGGCTCGGTGACCGGGCCCGCGGCCGCCAGTTCGGCGCAGGTGGTCCAGGCCTCGCGGGCCCGGCCCCGGCGCAGCGCCTCGCGCGCCCGGAGCAGGCGCCAGGCTGCCTCGGTCACGCCGGGCTCGCCGTCCGGCCCCGGGACCGGGTTCGGCGCCGCGGGCGCCTCGTCGCCGGCAGCCGGCGTGCCGGCATCGCGGCCCTGCTCCAGGCGCAGCAGGCTCCCGAGATAGGCCGCGCGCGGGTCGGCGCCGGCGCCGCCGGGCCAGCGCTGCAGGCGCTGCGCGGCCTCCTTCAGCTGGCCGGCCGACAGCAGGCGCGCCACCAGCACATGGTGGAAGAGAGGCTCGGCGGACCATTGCTCGAGCAGGTGCGCCAGGCGGCGCAGGCAGGCGGCGTGCCGGCCGCCGAGGTCCTCGCAGGCCGCGCGCAGCAGCTCGGCCCGGGCGAACTCGCGCCCCAGTTCCGGGTCGGCCGGCAACCGCGCCACCGCGCCGTCCACGTCGCCGCAGAGCAGCGCGGCCAGGGCGCGCAGATAGGCGCCGAACAGCTGCTCGTGCGCCGGCACGGGGATCGCCTCGCCGGGGGGACCGGCGGCGGCGCGCGCGCGGTCGACGGCGTCGAAGTGGTCGCGGGCCTCGCGCACGCGCAGCAGGTCCATCAGCACCAGGCCGCGCAGGTCCTGCGCCAGGCGGTAGTTCTCGTTCAGCGCCAGGGCCGCGTCGACCGCCGTCAGGGCCTCCTCGCCGCGGCCCAACTGGAACAGGGCCGCGGCCTGTCGCGTGCGGTAGTCCGGATAGCGCGGATGGCGGTCGACCAGGTCGTTGAAGCGCTCCAGTCCCTCCTGCCACCGCCCGCCGCGGCACAGCGCCACGGCCGCGGCCACCTCTTCCTTGGGCGAACTGCCGCCGACCACGCGCCGCAGGCGCGCCGCCAGGTCGGCCGGCACGGCGGCGGCCGTGTAGGGGGCCCCCGGCGCCAGCTCGGCCAGCAGCCAGTGGTCGCCGCGCCGGCCCGACTCGACCAGCGCGTCAAGCGCGGCGGCCGCCTCGCGCGCGCGATCGAGCCGGCGCAGGCACTCGGCCTCGAGCAGGCGCGCCTCCACGTAATCGGGGTTCAGGCGCAGCGCGCGCCGGGCGGCCGCCAGCGCCGCGTCCAGGCCGGCCTCGCCGGCCAGCAGCAGCGCCGTCCCGTGCAGGAACTGAAGGTCGGCGAATCGCGGCCAGAGCTGGGCGGCCTCGGCCAGCCAGGGGACCGCGCGGGCGGGTTCGCCGCCGCGAAGCAGACGGCGCCCTTCGCCCAGGAGCGCCTGCCGGAAGTGGTAGCTCGCCAGGTTGTCGGCGGGGACGCCGAAGGACTCCAGCGCCAGGGGCCGCAACTGCTCGACCGCCTCGTCGAAGCGGCCCTCCTCGAGCAGGGCCAGGCCGCGCGCGCTGGCCTTGCCGTCGACGCCCAGGAGCCGGCCGAGCAGTGACATCTCAGTCCATGTACTTGCGCGTGTAGGCCGGAGCGCTCAGGTCGGCGTTCGGGTTGTCCGGCCCCAGCCCGGCCGCGGCCGACCGGGTCACCGGCGGCGACACCGCGGCGCCGTCGGGAACCTCCACGTCGCCGAGGCTGCGGGTGCCCACCGGCGTCAGGAAGCGGCCCACGCTGCCGCCGGCCACGGCGGCCGCGCGCGCGGGCGCGGGTGCCGCCGGCGGGTCCAGGCGGGCCGGCGCGCCGGGCGCCTCGACGTTGGCCGCGTCGCGCGACAGGAAGCCGGTGACGATGCGCCCGGCCAGGGGTTGCACCTCGCTGACGGCCCGGCGCAGCGACCAGCCGCCCACGTGCGCGGCCGGAGCTTCGTGCGCGGCGCGGGGCGCCGGCGCCTCGAATTCGGGTTCGGGCAGCGAAGCTTCCGCTTCGGCCAGCGCCGCGGCGTCCGCTTCCGCTTCCGCCGCCAGGCGCGCCTCCTGCTCGGCCAGTTCGCGCGCCTCGATCTCCTCCAGCTCGCGCAGTCGGCGCTCCTCCCGCAGCCGCGCCTCGTGCTCCTCGCGCAGACGGGCCTCGTGCTCCTCGCGCACGCGCGCCTCGATCTCCTGGCGCAGGCGTTCCTCGAGCTCGCGGCGCACGCGGTCCTCGTACTCCGCGCGCTCCCGCGCCTCGACCTGCGCGCGCTCGATCGCCTCGGCCTCGGCCCGCAGGCGCGCTTCCTCTTCCGCCTGCAGCCGCGCCGCCTCGGCTTCGGCCGCCAGCCGCGCCGCCTCTTCCGCCTGCAGGCGCGCCGCCTCGGCCTCGGCCGCCAGGCGCGCCTCTTCTTCCTCCAGCGCGCGCAACTGGGCCTCGAGCTCGGCCAGTTCCTGTTCCTCGCGCTCGCGCGCTTCCCGCTCGGCGGCCTCGCGCGCGGCTTCCTCGGCGGCCGCGGCCTCGGCGATGGCGTCATCGCCGGCGAGCGTCGCCGCCGGCCAGGGCTCGTTCCAGTCCGCGGGGCGTTCCGCGTCCTCGGTCGCGACCGCATCGTCCTGAGCGGCCGCGTCCGCCGGGATCACCGCGCCCGGGCGTTCGGCAAGCGCCCGGGGCGCCGCCCCGCGCGCGGCGTCGAAACCGGTGGCGATGACGGTCAGCTGCAGCGTGTCGCCCAGGGCCTCGTCGTTGCCGTAGCCGAAGATCACGTGTGCCTGCGGACCGGCGGCCTCCTGGATGAACTCCATCGCCGCGGCGGTGTCCTCCAGGCCCACGTCGCGGCCCAGCACGTTGACCAGCACCGCGCGGCTGCCGCGGATGTCGACGTCCTCCAGCAACGGCGAGCTGATCGCCTGGCGGGCGGCCTCGACCGCGCGGTCGGAACCCTCGGCGCGGCCGGTGCCCATCATGGCCTGGCCCATGTCCTTCATCACGGTGCGCACGTCGGCGAAGTCCAGGTTCACGTGGTCGTGGCGCGAGATGATCTCGTAGATGCCGCGCGTGGCCTCGTACAGCACGTTGTCGGCGATGCGGAAGGCTTCGCGCATGCTGGTGCCGCGCGGGACCACCTCCAGCAGCCGCTGGTTCGGGATGATGATCAGGGTGTCGACGGCCTGCCGCAGTTCCTCGATGCCGGCCAGCGCCTGCTGCATGCGGACCGAGGCCTCGAAGCGGAACGGCTTGGTGACGATGGCCACCGTGAGGGCGCCCAGTTCGCGCGCCACGCGGGCGATGACCGGCGCCGCTCCGGTGCCGGTGCCGCCGCCCATGCCGGCGGTGACGAAGACCATGTCGGCGCCCGCGAGGGCCTCGCGCAGGCCCTCGAGGTCCTCCTCGGCGGCCGCGCGGCCCACGTCGGGGTTGCCGCCCGAGCCGAGACCCTTCGTGCGCTGCGCGCCGATCTGGAGCGTGCGGTGGGCGGGGGAATCGTGCAGGGCCTGCAGGTCCGTGTTGACGGCGAAGAACTCGACCCCGACCAGTCCCGCCTCGATCATCCGGCCGACGGCGTTGCCGCCGGCGCCGCCGACGCCCACGACCTTGATGTCGGCCAGGCGCTCGGTGCCGCTGCGAACGGTGTCATCGGCGAACTCGAACATCATGACGCCCGCCTCCTCCTTGAGATGGGTCATCGCATCCGGCGGGCCGCAGGAGGCGCGGTATCCCTCTGCCGCGCACAAGAATAGGCCGGCGCCGGTGCTGTGGGACTGCGTGGGCAAGTTTTAACACACGGTCCCGGCGACCTCAAGGATTTTTTCGCTTTCGGGCGCTGTTCAGGCCTCGGCGGTCATCTCCCCGCGCCCGGCCGGGCGGCGCCACCGGCCGCGCAGGCGGGCCAGCCAGCCGCCGCGGCCGGGGGCCGTGCCGCGCGCGCTCTGTTCATCGTCGCCGGCATAAAGAATTCCCAGACCCAGCGCGGTGGCCCACTGCCCGTCGGGCAGGTTCGCGCGGCCCTCCAGCGAGGGCGGCAGATAGGCCCGGCGCACGGCGAGGTCGAGCACCTCCTCGCCCAGCGCGCGCGTGCCGCGGCAGCGGCTGCCGCCGCCGGTCAGCACGACGCCGGCCTTGAGCGCGGCCAGCTCGCGCGCGTCGCCGAAGTCGTTCTTCACGCAGGTGAAGATCTCCTCCATGCGCGGCTCGAGGATCGCCGCCACCAGGCCGGGCGTCTCGGTCGGCCGGCGCTCCTCGAACAGGACGTCGATGGGCACCTGGTCGACCAGGCTGCGCAGCACGACGCCGCGCGTGCGCTTGACGTCCTCGGCGTCCTCGCGCGAAATGCGCAGCCCGTGCGCCAGGTCGCCCGTCAGGTGCCAGCCTCCCAGCGGCACCGAGCCGCTCGCCACGATGGAGCCCTTGCGGTAGACGGCCCAGTTCGTGCAGAGGCCGCCGACGTCGATCAGCATCGCGCCTTCCTGCCGCTCGCGCGCGTCCAGCAGCGCCGCGGCGGCGGCCAGCACGTCGATCTCCTCGCCCAGCGGCTTGTACTTCGCGGTGGTGATCGCGTTCTCGAGGTTGTGCAGCACGCTGCGCGAACCGGTGATCAGGTGGGCCTGGATCTCGAGCTGGCTGCCGACGCGGCCCACCGGGTCGATGACCCCGCGCACGCGGTCGACCGCGTATTCGACCGGCGTCACCGAGAGGATCTGGTGGTCGAAGGGGATGGCCATGGCGCTGGCGCGCGTGCGGGCCTCGTCGAGGTCCGCGTGGCGGATCGGTCGCGGCCCCGGACCGATCGGCAGCCCGGCCGTCGCGCGCACCGAACGCAGGTGCGAGCCGCCGATGTTGTAGGCGAAGCCGGACACGTAGATGTCGGCCGCTTCCTCGAGCTTCGCCATGAGCCGCGCGATGGCCGCCGCGCCGGCGCCGAGATCGACGAAGTCGCCGTCACGGAAGCCCTGGGCCGGCTCGGCCGCGTGGCCGATGACCTTGAACGATCCCTCGTGGTCCACCTCGGTGACCAGCGCGCGGAACGTGGTGGTGCCGAAATCACAGGCGACGATCAGGCGTCCCTCGCTCATGTCTGCTCCTTGGCGACGGCCGTCCCGCGGGCGCCGGCGGCCGCGTCGTCGGACTCGGCCTCGGGGTCGGGTTCGGGCGCCGGCTGCGGCCGGACGGTCAGGCGGTCCTTGAACCTCAGGTCGACGACCAGGTTCGAATCCACGTGCGCGCGCGCCGTCAGGTAGCGCGCCAGACGGTCGGCGAACTCCTCGCGCCCGACCAGCAGCGTCGCCTCGCGCCCGCGCAGGACGACGCTCCAGCCGTCGGGACCGGCCACGACGAAGTCCACGGTCGTGGCCGCCTCCAGCCCGCTGCTCGCCAGCGCCGCCACCAGTTCGAGCACGGACGGCCCTGTCTCCGGCGGCAGCGTGGCGGTGCCGTCGGGCCGCCGCTCCACGACGATGCCCGTCAGCACCGGCAGGTCCGGCGCCGGCAGGCGCGGCGGGAAGGGCAGCACGCGCCCGTCCTCGACCAGGACCAGCGGCGGCGCTTCGGGCGGCGCTCCCGGCTCGGCCACCACCAGCAGCGGCCGCCACTCGATCAGCTCGACGTCCACCGAGTCCGGCAGCCGGCGCTGCACGTGCACCTCGCGCACCCAGGGCAGATCGGCCAGCGCCTCGCGCACATCGCCCTGCCCGAGCGCCCAGAGGTTGCGTCCCAGCAGCGGCGTCAGCGCCCGGCGCAGGGCGCGCTCGTCGGTGAAGCGGTAATCCCCGGTGCCCACGCGCGCGACGGCGAAGGCGCCGCTGCCGACCAGCCACCAGCCGGCCGCGCCCAGGGCGACGGCGACCGCCGCGCCCAGCAGCGTCCGCCGCCAGGGGAAGCGCCGGCGGCGCGGCGCGGCGCGGCGCACGGCGAACACCGTGTCGCGCTCGGGCCGCGGCCGCGGCGCGGGTCCCGGCATCGGCGGCGGCGCGGGCATCAGCGGCGTCCCTTCGCCGGCCGGGCGTCCAGGTGCGCGCAGACGCCGTCGACCTGCCGGCCGATGTCGCCCGCGCCGAGGGTCAGCACCAGCGCGCCGGCCGGGGCGCGCCGGTCCAGCCAGGCCGGGATGCCGCCGTGGCCGTCCAGCAGGTCGACCGCGCGGCCCTTCGCCCGGAGGTGCGTCGCGATCGCGGCGCTGTCGCCGCCGGGCCGCGGCTCCTCGCCGGCCGCGTAGACCGGCAGCAGGCCCACGGCGTCGGCGCCGGCCAGAGCGTCGGCGAACTCGCGCGCGAAGCGTTCGGTGCGCGAGTAGCGATGGGGCTGGAAGAGCACCGCGACCGGGCGCCCGAAGCCGCGGGCGACCGCCATCACGGCGCCGATCTCGGTCGGGTGGTGCCCGTAGTCGTCGACGACCAGCACGCCGCCGTGCTCGCCGTACTCCTCGCACCGCCGGCCGACGCCGCGGCTGCCCTCCAGCCCGGCGGCGATCCGCGCGAACGGGATCTCCAATTCGAGGCCGACGGCGACGGCCGCCAGCGCGTTCTGCAGGTTGTGGCGGCCGCGCAGCCGCAGGCGCAGCGGGCCCAGCTCGCGGCCGAAGGCCCAGACCACGGCCTCCTGGCCCTCGGCGTCCTCGACCACGGTGCCGGGGTCGGCGCGCACCTCGGCCTCGCGGGACAAGCCGTAGGTGACGGTCTTGCGCTCGAGCAGCGGCAGCAGCTGCCGCACGTTGGGGTCGTCGCTGCACACGATGCAGGCGCCGTAGAACGGCACCCGCCGCAGGAACTCGTGGAACGCCGCGACCAGCGTCTCGAGGTCCGGGTAGTGGTCGACGTGCTCGAGGTCGATGTTGGTCACGACGGCGACGGTCGGCGTCAGGTGCAGGAACGTGCCGTCGCTCTCGTCGGCCTCGGCCACCAGGTGCGGCCCGGCGCCCAGCACGGCGCCCGTGCCCACCGCGCGGATCTTGCCGCCGACGATCACCGTCGGGTCCAGCCCGCCGGCGCCCAGCACCGCGGCCACGAGCGTCGTCGTCGTCGTCTTGCCGTGCGAGCCGGCCACCGCGACGCCGTGCTTCAGGCGCATCAGCTCGGCCAGCATCTCGGCGCGCCGGATCACCGGCAGGCGCGCCGCCCTCGCCGCGGCGACCTCGCAGTTGGCCTCGGTGACGGCCGACGACCGCACGACCACGTCCGCGCCCTTCACGTTGGCGGCCGCATGGCCGATGTCGATGCGCGCCCCGAGCTGCGCCAGCCGGTCGGTCACCGCCGTGCGGTGCAGGTCGCTGCCGCTGACGGTGAAGCCGAGGTTCAGCAGCACCTCGGCGATGCCGCTCATGCCGACGCCGCCGATGGCCACCAGGTGGATGTGTCGCGTGTTGCGGAACAACGGCTCTACTCCCGGCTGAGGACCGGCTGGGCGCGGCCGGCGGGGTGGCCGGCCAGCGCCAGGAGGTCGGCGGCGATGACGGCGGCCGCTTCCGGCCGGCCGAGGCTCCGCGCCGCGGCGGCCATCGCCGCCAGGCGCCGCGGATCCGCCAGCAGCGACGTCACCAGCGCCTGCAGGCGCGGCCCGTCGCACTCGGCGTCCGGCACGACCACCGCGGCGCCCGCCTTCTCGCAGTCCCGCGCGTTGCGCGTCTGGTGGTCGTCCGTCGCGTGCGGGAACGGAACCAGCACGGCCGGACGGCCCAGGCAATGCAGTTCGGCCAGCGTCATCGCCCCGGCGCGGCAGACCACCAGATCGGCGCGCGCCAGCTCGCCGGCCATGTCGTCGATGTACGGCACCACCTGCACGCGGCCGCCCGGCGCCGCCGCCAGGACGGCGTCGCGCACGGCCGCGAACTCGCGCGGCCCGGTCTGCGCCAGCACGGTCAGGTCGCCGCGCGCGTCCCAGTCCGCGGCGGCGCCGGTCACGGCGCGGTTGAGCGTCGCGGCCCCGCCGCTGCCGCCGAAGACCAGCACGCGATGCCCGCCGCCCGGCGCCGCGCCGCCGGGCGGCGCCTGCCCCGCCGCGGCGGCCATCGCCGCGCGCACCGGGTTGCCGGTCGCCACGCAGCGGCCGGCGGGGAACCAGCGCGCCGCGCCGGCGAAACCCAGGTAGGCGCGCCGCGCCCAGCGGCCGACCAGGCGGTTGACCGAGCCGGGGATCGCGTTCTGCTCCTGCACCGCGCAGGCGATGCCCAGCAGGCGCGCCGCGGCGATCACCGGCGCGCTGACGTAGCCGCCCGTCCCGAGCACCACGTCCGGGCGCCGGCGCAGCAGCAGCGCCAGGCTGGCCAGCCCGCCGGCGGCGAAGTTTAGCAGAAACCGCAGGCGCGCCACCACGCCCAGCCCGCGGAAGCCCGAAGCCGGCACCGTGGCCAGCGGCCAGCCGGCGCGCGGCACCAGCGTGGCCTCGATGCCGCGGCGCGTCCCGACGAAGCGGATGTCCGCGTCGGGCGCCAGCCGGCGCAGCTGCTCGGCGACGGCCAGGCCCGGGTAGACGTGGCCGCCGGTGCCGCCACCGGTCAAGAGGACGCGGACCGGCCGCGCGCTCACGCCGCCGCGCCGCGTTCCCAGCGGCGGCGGAAGGCCAGGCTGGAACGGCTGCTGCGGTCGATGCTCAGCAGGATGCCGACCGCGGCCAGCCCGGCCAGCATCGCCGTGCCGCCGAAGCTGACGAACGGCAGCGGCACGCCGATCACCGGGATCAGGCCCAGGACCATCGCCAGATTGGCCAGGCCGTACACGGCCAGGCCGCCGGTCAGGCCCGCGGCCAGCAGCCGTCCGAAGGCGTCCGGGGCCCGCTGCGCGATGAGCAGCCCGCGCCAGACGACGACCATCAGCAGGATGATCACGCCCAGCGAGCCGACCAGGCCGGTCTCCTCGCCCAGCAGCGAGTAGATGAAGTCGGTGTGCGCCTCGGGCAGGAACGCGTACTTGTTGTGGCTCTGGCCGATGCCCAGGCCGCGCGCGCCGCCGGCGCCGAGGCTGATCAGCGACTGGTCCACCTGGTGCCCGAACGAGCCGCCCTGCAGGCCGCTGACGACGTCGCCCACGCGCTTGCCGATCTTCGAGACCACGAGAGCCGCCGCCACGATCAGCGCCGGCGACAGCAGCGCCGCCCAGCGCAGGGCGCGGTCAGCGATGCCTGTCACGTGGAGCATCAGCGCCGTGACCAGGGCGACGACCAGCATGTTGCCGTAGTTCGGCTGCGCCGCCAGCAGGACCAGCAGCAGCAGCGGCCCCGCGGCCAGCGTCCGCAGGAGCGTGCGCCAGGTGACCCGCCCCAGCGCGCGCAGCGCGGCCAGGCGCTCGGCCAGGTACATCACCATGGCCAGCTTGGCCAGCTCCACCGGCTGCAGCGAGAAGCCGCCGATCGCCAGCCAGCGGTTGATCTCGCGGTGCCCGTCGGCGTCCTGGCGGCCGAGCACCAGCGTCAGCGCGACCAGCGCGAACGAGCCGGCCATCGCCGCGCGGCCCAGCCACGGCGTGCGCCACACGCGGTAGTCCACGCGCGACAGGCCCAGCAGGAGCACGGCGCCCAGGCCGATCATCAGCAGGTGCTTGACGACCATGAAGTGGCGCCCGAACGCGGTGCTGGCGCCGCTCAGGTCCGAACTGCCGGCCCCGTAGACGACGAACACGCCCGTGAACAGCAGCAGCCCGACCGAGCCCAGCAGCCAGCCGTCGCCGGCCTCGAACGAGCCGATCATCTCCCTCAGCGTGCGGTTCATCGGACCCTCCCTGGTCGATGACTGCCGGTTCCGTCCGCGGCGCCCGCCCCTCAGGGCGGCGAGGCGCCCGCCTTGAGCGCGGCGGCCGCGAAGGCGGCTCCCCGCGCCCGGTAGTTCGCGAACATGTCGAAGCTGGCGCAGGCCGGGCTGAGCAGCACGGTCGCGTCGGGCTCGGCCAGGTCGGCGGCCAGCGCCACCGCCGCGTCCATGTCGGCCGCCGCGCTCAGCGGCACGGCGCCGGCCAGCGCGCGCCCGATGGCCGGCCCCTCGGCCCCCAGCAGCACGACGTGGCGCACGGCGCCCATCACCTCGCGCAGCGGCGCGTAGTCCTCGCCCTTGCCGCTGCCGCCGGCGATCAGCACCACCTCGCCCCGGTGGCCGGCCAGCCCCGCGCACACCGCGTGCACGTTGGTGGCCTTGGTGTCGTTGACGAAGCGCACGTTGCCCCGCACCGCGACCAGCTCGTGCCGGTCGGCCAGGCCCGCGAACGTGCGCAGGCCGTCGGCCATCGCCGCCGGCTCCAGGCCCAGCCCCAGCCCCATCGCGACGGCGGCCAGGGCGTTGAGGCGGTTGGTCGGCGACTGCTGCGCGAGCTCGGCTTCCGGCAGCAGCGCCGCCGGCTCCCGGCCGGGGCTCGCCGCCCACAGGCGGCCGTCGCGGAAGAACACGCCGGCGCCGGCGGCCTCGTCGCCGAACCACAGCCGGCGCGCGGCGGTGGGCCACGCCTGCGCTTCGGGGCAGCGGGTCCAGGTGACGTACAGCCCCTCCGGCGGCAGCAATCCCGCCAGGCGCTGCTTGGCCGCGTAGTACGAGGCCAGGTCCGGGTAGCGGTCCAGGTGGTCGGGCGCCAGGTTCAGCACCGCCCCCACCAGCGGCCGGAAGGTTTCCACCGTCTCCAGCTGGAACGAGCTGACCTCCAGCACGGCGACGTCGCCCGGCTCCAGCTCCTCGGCGACCAGGCAGAGCGGGCGGCCGACGTTGCCCAAGGCCTCGCCGCGGCGGCCCGCCGCGCGCGCGAGGTGGGCCAGCAGTTCGGTCGTCGTCGACTTGCCGTTGGTGCCGGTGATGGCGGCCATCGTCGCGCGGCAGAAGCGCGCTCCCAGCTCCAGCTCGCCGATGACGGGCGTTCCTGCCGGCAGGGACGCCAGGCGCGCGTGCGTGCCGGGCACGCCCGGGCTGACGACCACCAGGTCGGGCGCCGCCCACGCCGGCGCCGGCGCGGCGCCGCCCTCGCGGATCTCGTCGAAGCAGGCGGCCGCCCCGCCGCCCAGGCCCTCGCGCTCCCAGCGCGCGCGCAGCGCGGCGCCGTCCGCGTCGTCCAGGCCCAGCACCCGCGCCCCGTGGCGGCGCAGCAGGGCGCCGGCCGCGCAGCCGCTGCGCGCCAGCCCCACCACCCAGCAGCGCTTGCCCTCCAGGCGCATGCCCCTCCGCCGTCGCCGCGTCGCCGCTACTGAAGCTTGAGCGTGCTCATGCCCAGCAGAAGCAGCAGGATGCCCACGACCCAGAACCGGACGGTGACCTGCGTCTCCGACCAGCCCAGCAGTTCGAAGTGGTGGTGCAGCGGGGCCATGCGGAACAGCCGCTTGCCTCCGCTGCGCTTGAAGTACGTGACCTGCAGCATGACCGAGAGCGCCTCGGCCACGAACATGCCGCCCAGCACGACGAGCAGGAACTCGCGCTTGACCAGGATCGCCACCGTGCCGAGGGCGCCGCCGAGGGCCAGGCTGCCGGTGTCGCCCATGAACACGCGGGCCGGGTGCGCGTTGAACCACAGGAAGCCGAGCCCGGCGCCGACCACCGAGGCGCAGTAGACGGTCAGCTCGCCCGAGAGCGGCAGGTGCGGCACGTTCAGGTACTGCGCGAACGCTGCGTGGCCGCTCAGGTAGGCCAGCACCGCGTAGGCCGCGAAGGCCAGCGAGCTGAGGCCGATGGCCAGGCCGTCGAGCCCGTCGGTCAGGTTGACGGCGTTGCTGGCCCCGGTGACCACCAGGACGACGAGGGGCACGTAGAAGAAGCCCCAGTCGATCGTGCTCTTGAGGAACGGCACGGCCGTGCGCGTCAGCAGCGGATCGTCGCCGCCGGTCTTCAGCAGGATGATGCCGAGCAGCAGCCCGAAGCTCACCTGGCCCGCGAGCTTGAAGCGGCCGATCATGCCCTTGCGCCGCTTCTTGACCACCTTCAGGTAGTCGTCGATGAACCCGATCGCGCCCATCCAGACGGTGCTCAGCAGGGCCAGCAGCACGTAGCGGTTCGACAGGTCCGCCCACAGCAGGGTCGGGATCACGATCGCGGCCAGGATCAGCACGCCGCCCATCGTCGGCGTGCCCTTCTTCTTCTGGTGGGTTTGCGGGCCGTCCTCGCGGATCTCCTCGCCGATCTGCATGGCGCGCAGGCGGCGGATGACCAGGTTGCCCAGCAGGAAGCAGATGAGAAGCGCCGTGACGGTGGCGTAGGCCGACCGGAACGTGATGTACTTGAAGACGTTGAGCGCCGACCAGTACTCGTGCAGCGGGTAGATGAAATGGTAGAACATGGCATCCTTGCCGCAGGTTCCCGTCAGTCCGCCGGCCGGGCCTCAGGCCCAGGCCGTCTCGAGGAGCGCCAGCAGCCGCTCCATGCCCGCGCTGCGCGAGCCCTTCACGAGCACGCGGTCGCCGGGCGCGGCGAGCGTCGTCAGCAGCACGGCCGCCTCCTCGACGGAGGCGCAATAATGACTGCTGCGGCCGGCGGCGTCAAAGCCTTCGCACAGCCCGCGCGCGTTTTCCCCGACCGCGACCAGCGTCTCCACGCCCGCGGCGGCCACCTGCCGGCCCGTCTGGCGGTGCAGCTCCTCGCTGTCGGGCCCCAGCTCCGCCATGGCGCCCAGCGCCGCGATCGTCCGGCCGGCGCCCGGCAGCGCGACCAGCGCGCGCGCGGCGGTCGCCATGCTGGCCGGGTTGGCGTTGTAGGCGTCGTCCAGGACGGTCCGGCCGGCGATCCGCAGCAGCACCGCGCGGTGCGGCGATCCCTCGAAGGCGGCCAGCCCCGCCGCGATCTGCGCCGGTTCGGCTCCTGCCGCGAGCGCGGCCAGGATCGCTGCCGCCAGGTTGGCGCCGTTGTGCTCGCCCGGCAGCGGCACGGGCCACACGCGGCCGTCGAGCGTCAGCAGCGGCGGCTCGCCGGGAGCGCCGGGACGCCAGTCCCAGCGATGGTCGCCGGCGGCGCGGCCGAGACTCTCGACGCGGCAGCGGGCCCGCGCGCGCCAACGCTCGAAGCCGGGGCTGTCCGCGTTCAGGACGGCGGTCCCGTCCGGCGGCAGCGCGTCCAGCAGTTCGCCCTTGCCCTCGATGATGCCGTCCAGCGAGCCGAATCCCTTCAGGTGGGCCGGCGCCGCGTTGGTGATGATCCCGATCCGCGGCCGCGCGGGCGGCGCCAGCTGGGCGATGTCGCCCACGGCCGAGGCGCCCATCTCGATGACGGCGAAGCGCAGTCCGGCGTGCAGTCCCAGCAGGGTCAGCGGGACCCCGAGCAGGTTGTTCAGGTTGCCGGTCGTGGCCGCCACCGGGCCCGCCCCCGAGAGCGCCGCGCGCAGGAAGTCCTTGGTCGTGGTCTTGCCGTTGGTGCCGGTGACCCCGACGACGACCAGCGCGTCCAGCCGCGCGCGGTGCGCCGTCGCCAGCGCCATCAGCGCCGCGTCGGGATCGCGGCTGGTCAGCACACCGGCCCCCGCCGGCGCCGGACGGCCCAGCAGCGGATCAGAGCCCGCGCCGTCCCAGGCGCGGGTCAGCACCCAGTGGCCGGACTGCGCGGCGCCGGCCGCGAAGTCGCGGCCGTCGACCTTCTCGCCGCGCAGCGCCACGAACAGCTCGCCCGGCCGCAGCCGCCGCGAGTCCAGGCCCGCTCCCGCGAAGGCCGCGTCGGCCGGCGGCGCCACCGCCGGCTGCAGGCCCGCCGGGCCGCCCGCCAGCACGTCCTGGAGCAGCCCCGCCGCCCGCAGGTCCGCC
The DNA here is from genome assembly GCA_964399195.1 of uncultured Fibrobacteraceae bacterium. Classification (GTDB taxonomy): domain Bacteria; phylum Krumholzibacteriota; class Krumholzibacteriia; order LZORAL124-64-63; family LZORAL124-64-63; genus CAINDZ01. The sequence goes on along the minus strand of CAYNPY010000012.1, from coordinate 29,044 downwards.
GCCGCGACGGCCACCGGCACGCCCGCCGCCGCGCTCACGCCGTGCGCTCCCGCAGCCAGTCCCTGATCACGCGCCGGTCGTCGAAGTCCAGGCGCCGGCCGCCGATGAGCTGGTAGTCCTCGTGCCCCTTGCCGGCCACCACGACGATGTCGCCCGGCAGCGCGGCGGCCAGCGCCTCCTCGATCGCGGCGCGCCGGTCGACGACGACGCGGCTCAGCCGCGCGCGCGGCTCGGGCTGCGCGGCGAAGCCTTCGGCGATCTGCGCGCAGATCGCGGCCGGATCCTCGCTGCGCGGGTTGTCCGAGGTGATCCAGGCCAGGTCGGCGTCCCGGGCCACGACCGCTCCCATCAACGGGCGCTTGCCCTTGTCGCGGTCGCCGCCGCAGCCGAACACGGCCAGCAGCCGGCCCGTGGTCAGCTCGCGGCAGGCGCCCAGCACCGCGGCCAGCGCGTCGTGGGTGTGCGCGTAGTCGACCACGGCGATGGCGCCGTTCGGCAGGGGCAGGCGCTCGAGCCGGCCGGGCACCTGCGGCACGGCCGCCAGCGCCGCGCAGCAGACCGCGGGGTGATAGCCGAGGGCCAGGCCCGCGGCCAGGGCCGCGGTGAGGTTCTCGACGTTGAAGCGGCCGACCAGCGGACTCTCGAGGACCAGCGGCCTGCCCTGCCAGTCCAGTTCCAGCCGCGTGCCGTCCAGGCGCAGCGAGGCCGCCGTCACGCGCAGGTCCGCGCCGTGCGCCGGCCGGCGGGGATCGGCGGCGAAGCCGACGGCGCGGCGCCCCGAGACATCGACCGTGCGCAGGCGCTCGTCCTGGCGGTTGACGACCACGGCGCCGGCGGCCTGCGCGTCGCGCGCCGGGCGCAGCAGCGCCGTGATGCGCGCCTTGGCCGCCAGGTAGCGGTCCAGGTCCCCGTGGTAGTCGAGGTGATCGCGGCCCAGATTGGTCATCACCGCGACGTCCAGTTCCAGGCCGGCGGTCCGGCGCTGATCCAGCGCGTGGGAGGAGATCTCCATCGCCACGGCGCGGCAGCCGTTGGCCACCATGCGCGCGAGCAGCTCGAAGAGGACCGGCCCGCCGGGGGTGGTCAGCGGCGCGGGCCGCCGCTCGCGGCCGTCGTCGTACTCGATGGTGCCGACCAGGCCGCAGGGGCCGTGAAGCTCGTTCAGCAGCGCGCGCAGGAGGAAGGCGGTGGTCGTCTTGCCGTTGGTGCCGGTCACCGCGGCGGTGCGCAGCGCCCGGTCGGGCTCGCCGGCGAGCCGTCTGGCCAGGAGCGCCGGCAGCGGCCGCGTGTCGGCGGCCACCAGCACGCGTCCGGCCGGGGCGTCCGGCACCGCGCCCGCGTCCTCGACCACGACCGCGGGGCAGCCGGCCGCCAGCGCGGCCGCCGCGTAGGCGTGGCCGTCGCCCGCGGCGCCGCGCACGGCCACGAACAGGACGCCCGGGCCCGCCTCGCGCGAGTCGGCGGTCACGCGCGAGACGGTCTCCGCGCCCGCCGCGGCCGCCGCCAGTCCCGGCACGTCCCGGCACAGCGCCGCCAGCGTCAGTTCCACGTCGTCTCCAGCGTCACGCGGATGGGCCCGTCGGGCCGCGGGCTGCCCGGCGGCACGTCCTGCGCGCTGGCGTAGCCGATGCCGTCGAGGATCACGCTCAGCCCGCGCCGCGCCGCCTCGCTGCGGATCTGCCGGTTGCTCATGCCCGTGAAGTCGGGACACACGTCCTCGGCAACGGCCGCCGCCGCGGGCCTGCCCGGCGCGATGGTCAGCGTCACCACCGTGCCGGCCTCGCAGCGCGTCCCGGCCGCCGGCACCTGGCCGACGACGGTGCCGCCGCGCTCCTCCCCGGCCGCGCGCAGGCCGGCGGTGCCCAGGCGCCCGGCGGCATGCGCGGCGGTCAGGTACAGCACGTCGGGCACCTCGACCAGCTGCTGCGGATCGGCCTGCAGCACCGGGCCCGTGCGCTCGCCGGGCACGTCGCTCAGCAGGTCGGTGCAGCGCCGGATGTCCTCCAGCACGGCGCGGTACAGCGGCACCGCGCTCTGCGAGGCGTAGTGGTGGGCGTGGTCGGGCTCGTCGACGACGACCAGGATCACCAGGCGCGGATCGTCGATGGGCACCAGGCCGGCGAAGCTGGCGATGTTCGCCCCCTTCGTGTAGCCGCGCTGCCCCTCGCGGGACTTCTGCGCCGTGCCGGTCTTGCCGCCGTTCTCGATCCAGTCCAGGCGGGTGCCCTTGCCGGTGCCGTCCTCCACCACCTTCTTCATCGCCTCGCGGAGCACTGCGGCCAGGGACGGGTCCATCACCCGGCGCAGGGCCACCGGCTGGACCTCCTCGACGGACCCGCCGTCCCGGCCGCGGACCTCCTTCACACAACGGGGCGCGTAGAGCGTACCGCCGTTGGCGACCGCGCAGAACGCCATCCCCAGCTGCAGGGCGGTCGCGGAGACCGCCTGCCCGATCGCCATCGACGGCTTGTCGCCGCCGTTCCACTTCTCGGGCCGGTGCAGCGCGCCGCGCGGCTGCGCGGAATACGGGTAGAGCGTGCGCTGACCGAAACCGAAGTCGACGAGCGCGTCGTAGAAGTCCTGATCGCTCTCGCGCATCACGGCCTTGGCGAAGTACACGTTGCTCGAGACCGACAGGGCCTTCGCGAAGCTGATGTGGCCGTAGTCGTGGTTCTTGTCGTTGGAGATGCCGCCCGGGGCGCCGGAGTTGTTGTCGCAGTTGAAGACCGTGCCCGTGTCGACGGCGCCCGCGCGCAGCAGGGCGGCGCCGCTGAAGACCTTGAACACCGAACCGGGTTCGAACGCCGTCGTGAAGTTGCGGTTGTTCCAGACGGCACCGTCGCCCTGCGCGCGGCTGCGCGTGTCCACCAGCGGCCAGCTGGCCGCCGCCAGGACGTCGCCGTTGGCGGGGTCCAGGACCAGCACCGAGCCGCCCTGCGCGTTCGTGGTCGTCACGGCCTCGCGCAGGCGCTCCTCGCAGATCTCCTGCAGCCCGGCGTCGAGCGTCAGCACCAGGCTGCGGCCGTGCCTGGCGTTCTCGAGCACGACGCGGCCGAGCTTCACGCCCGGCTTGGCGGTCTGCATCTCCATCGCGCGCCCCGGCTGGCCCGCCAGCTCCTTCTCCAGGCTGAGCTCCAGGCCCATGGCGTGGACCTGGTCCGGGTCCTGGCGGTGGAAGCCGACGACGCTGGCGGCCATGCCGTCGGTCGGGTAGTAGCGCGAGCAGCGCTCGTCCATCGTCACGCTCTTCCAGCGGCGCAGGCGGTCGCGCTGGTCGGCCTTCAGCACCAGTCCGCCGGCCACCACGACGTGGCCGCCGCCGCCGGCGGGGTCGATGCGGCGCGCGATCTCGGCGGCCGGCCGCCCCGTCACGGCCGCCAGGTCGGCCACGAGCTCGCCGAGCGGGCGCTTCTCGTCGCGGATGAACTGCCGGTTGACGCCCAGCTGCGTCGTCATCACCGAGACGGCCAGCGGCCGGCCGTGGCGGTCGTAGAGGTTGCCGCGCTCGGCGTCGATGACGACTTCGCGCGACCACTGCTCGTTGGCGCGCGCGAGCCACTTGTCGTGCTCGACGACCTGCACCCAGAACACGCGCGCGGCCAGCAGCAGGCCGCAGCCGAGCACGAGCAGGCGGACGGCGCCCAGCCGGCGCGCGCCGATGTCGCGGGCTTCGCGGTCGGTCATCGCGAGGCCTCCGTGGCGCGACGCAGGGGTTCCAGCGAGACCATCGGCTCGGCTTCGGGCACCTCGCGCACCTCGGCCGCATGGGCGCTGCCGGCCGAGCCCAGCCCGGCCAGGAAGCGCCGGACGCGGCCGGGCTCGGGGCCGGACGGCTGCCGGACGGCGACGAGGGTCAGCTCGGGTTCCGCGACCACTTCGAGACCCAGCTCGCTCCGCGCGCGCTCCCTGAGCACCGGCAGCGCGGTGGCGGCGTTCCACTCGGCGAGCAGGCTGGCGCCCTCGGCCTCGGCCACGCGGCGCTGCGCCTCCAGCTTCAGGAGGTGCCGCCGCAGGGTGGTCACCTCGTTCGTCACGTGCACGGACGCGCCCAGCACCGCGGTCACGAGCACCAGCCCCAGGGCGGCCAGGCCCTGTCGTCCCCGCATCACGCGGCGACGATGGGCCATGGCCGCCCCCTGGCGGGCGGCCAGGGAACCGACGGGAGCCAGCGGATAGCCGTTGCACCTGCGCATGCCGTCTCCTCGCGGGCGGTCGCGGCCGCCCCTAGCTGATGACCTCGGCGGCCCGCAGCTTCGCGCTGCGCGACCGCGCGTTGGCCTGCTGCTCCGCCGCCGAGGCGACGAGCGCCCCGCGCGTCAGCGGCCGCAGCCAGGCCCGGTGGTGACAGGCGCAGACCGGCGTCTCGGGCGGACACACGCAGTCGCGCCGTTCCTGGTCGATGAAGCGCTTGACCAGGCGATCCTCGAGCGAGTGGTAGCTGATGACGACCAGGCGCCCGCCCGGCCGCAGGACGCCGCGCAGCGCGGCCAGCGCCTCGGCCAGCGCGCCCAGTTCGTCGTTGACGGCGATGCGCAGCGCCTGGAACACGCGGCTCAGGGCCGGTTCGGCCTTCACGCCGCGGGGCAGCGCGGCCTGCACGGCCTCGCGCAGCTGCGTCGTGGTGGCCAGCGGCGACTCCAGGCGGCGGCGGGCGATCTCGCGCGCGATGCGGCGGCTGCCGCGCTCCTCGCCCCACTTCCAGATCAGGTCCGCCAGCTCCGCCTCACCCAGGCGCGCCAGCAGGTCGGCCGCAGTGTCGCCGCGCGACTGGTCGAAGCGCAGGTCCAGCGGGCCGTCGGCGCGGTAGCTGAAGCCCTTGGCGGGATCGTCCAGCTGCCGCGAACTGACGCCCAGGTCCAGGAGCACGCCGTCGGCGGCGTCCCAGCCCGCCGCGCGCAGCGCCGCGCCCAGGTGGCGGAACGAGCCGTGGTGGCAGCGCAGGCGGGGCTCGACCGCGGCCAGTTCGCGGCAGGCGTCCTGCGCCAGGTGGTCGAGGTCGAGGCCCAGCACGTCGGCGCCGGCCTCGAGCAGGCCGCGGGCGTGGCCGCCGAAGCCGAAGGTGCCGTCGACGATGCGCCGGCCCGGCCCGGCCGCCAGCAGACCGAGGGTCTCGCCGCGCAGCACCGGGACGTGCGGCGCCGCGATCATGGCATGACTTCGGAGCGCGCTCCGGCCGGCTGGCGCCAGGCGGCCATGGCCGTCGGCGAGGCGCCCAACTCGCGATCCCAGTCCTCCATGACCACGATCGCCTTCAGGTAGTCGCTCCAGCCGTGCAGGTAGAGTTGGTGGTGGAACGCGCGCAGCCGGCGGTTCCAGACGATGAGGGCGCCGGTGGCGCGGTAGTCCAGGTGGGTCAGCCGGCTGCCGTCCAGCACGACGCGGCAACCGCGGCGCTCCAGCCGCGGCGTCACGCGCGCGATCAGCTTCTCCATGCCGGCGCGGTCGAGGATGCCCGAGAGAGTGACCCAGACAGCCGTGTCGCTCTGCCTGATCTCGATCTCCGTATGGTTGCCAGCGGCCTCCTGCCTGCCGGGCAGCCGGGTCAACTCTCTCGGTGTCACGGGATCCGTCCCCCTGCGCGGCCCGTCCGTGGGCCCGGTGCGTGGTCATCGGTGTGGTCCGGTCAGCCGAGGCCTCTTGCTCTGTGCCGCGGTTGGATCGGCCGGGCGGGCGCCGGTCCGTCGGCGCCCCTGCTGCCCGGCTGTGTCCGGCCGGCATCCGTGCCGCCGGTCTTCGACCGCCGATCCGCGATCAGCGGAAGAACGCGTTGTCGTAATCGTCGTCCGCGGCGTCGCCGCCGGTCCGCTCGGCCAGCGCCTCGGGCGACCACAGTTCCATGTAGGAGCCGACCCCGAGCACGGTGACCCGGCGCTCGATGCCGTGCTCGGCCAGCTTCTCCGGCGCGATCGCCACGCGTCCCTGCGCGTCGACCGTCACCTCGACGCTGTTGGCCGACATCCGCCGCAGGTAGTCGCGCAGCTTCGGGCCGGGCTCTTCCTCGCGCAGGCGGTTGAAGTTCGCCACCCAGATATCGTAGGGCTGAAGGCTGAGCGTGCCGTCGGCCCCGCGCGAGACCATGTACTTCTCCTCGACCTGGTCGGCGCCCGCCCGCCGCAGCCGGAACGGCAGGGCGAACCGGCCCTTCGCATCCACCGACCGGGTGTACGACCCGTGGAAGGTGAAGGCGAAGCCCCCGCTGCCTGCTGCCGTCGGCTTGGAATCCACCGGGGTCATCCCCCTGGGTGAGCGTGCCCGTCGAGGTCGTTAACCTTGGGCCAAGTGGTTGGTTGATGGCGGGTTGTGGAACTTCCGTGTTCCCCTGGCGCCGGTCCGTCGGCCCCGCCATCAACCTCCGAAATCACCGCGAATCACCTTTTGTCACCACCAGCCACCGGCGCACCATAATGTTTCCCCACCAGCCATGTCAATCACCAATTTTCTGGTGCTTTCCAGATTGCTGGGGATAAGTCGGCAATCGCCTGTCTGCCCGTGAGATGCGACAGCCACGGGAGGGGCCGGCGCGCTCCGGGAGGCCCCGGCCGGGGCAGGTGCGGCGTGATGGCGGCAGCGGCGGGGACGGCGGGTGCTACTGCGGCAGCGGGCGGCGGTGACGGCCCAGGAGCAGGCCCCGCAACGACATGCCGGTTGTCCGGCGGAAGCGCCAGAGCATCACGGCCGAGCCGCAGGCATAGGCCAGGGAGCTGGCCCAGGCGGCGCCGACCGCGCCGTGGCGCGGGATCAGGACCAGCGCGGCGACGAGGTTGATCGCGACCGTCAGGGCGCTGGCCTGCGTGTTCCAGTGCGGACGGCCGCGCCCGATGAAGTCGCCGGCCAGGACCACGCCCGCCGCGAAGGCGACGATGCCCGGCAGGAGCGCGCGCAGCGCCGGCACCGAGGCGGCGTACTGTCCGCCGCCGGCCAGGGCCAGCAGCGGCGGCGCCGCCAGGTACAGCGGCAGCGCGGCGCCCAGGGTCAGGAGCACGCCCAGGCGCACCGCGCGCGCCGCCGTGCGGTCGCGGCGCAGGTCCTGGGCGCTGGCGGCCGAGCTGTGGACCAAGAGCGGCGTCAGCGCTCCCGGCAGCAGCCACAGCATCTCTCCCACGTAGACGGCCAGCGAGTAGATGCCCACCTCGGCGGCGTCGCGGAAGTGCGCGAGGAGTCCCTGGTCGAGCCGCAGCAGCAGGAAGTAGGCGACGGCCGACAGCTGCCCCACCGCGCCGTGCCGCAGGTTGAACGCGACCAGCCGCCACAGCGGCCGCGTGTCGAGGTCCGCCGGCAACTCGCGCTCGCGCAGCGGCACGGCGGGGGGCGGCCCCTCTTCGAGATCGCCCTCGGGCTCGTCGCGCCTTGCGCGAGGCGGCCGGAGCAGATCGCGCCGGGCGACCGCGACGATGGCGATCAGCCCCCCGACCTGGGCCAGCGCGAACGCCGCCACCGCCGTCGTCAGCGTCAGGCGCCCGGCCGCCACGAGCGCGCCGGCCAGGGCGAGGTGGGCGGCGGCGCGCCAGCCGTTGATGGCCGAACCCACGACCAGGCGGCCGCGCGCCAGCAGGTTGTAGGTGAAGATCTCGAAGCCGAGGATTCCGGCCGCCGCCGCCGCGACCAGGAAGCCCACGCCGCGTCGCCAGCCGAGATGCTCGGCGAACCAAGCGGCGGGCCCGGGCAGCGTGGCCAGCGCGGCGGCGACCGCCAGCACCAGCAGCATCGCCCCCAGCCACAGGAACTGCGCCCGCATCAGACGCCGCGGGCCGACCTTGCCCTGGCGCAGCGCGGGCACCGCGGCCAGGCCCATGCCGCCGCCGAGCACCGAGGCGACCAGCAGCGTGGCCGCGGCGGTCAGGCTGTAGTGGCCCTGTCCGGCAGGCCCGAGGCGCTGCGCGACGAGCACCACCACCGCCGCGTTGGCGGCGACCTGCCCGACGCGCCCGGCCAGGATGCGGCTGCCGGCCGCGGCCAGTCTCAACCGCCGCCTCCGGGTCGCGGCTCGCCGTCGCGGCCGTCGTGCCAGCGCCGGCCCGGCCGGCCGCGGCCGGCGCGCCCCAGGCGCGGCGCCCCCAGCAACACGCGCGCGCCGCGGGCCGAGCGCACGGCGAAACCCTCGTCCACGTAATAGCCGCGCGCGCGGGCCTCCGCCCCGAAGTAGCGCTTAAAGCCGTCCAGCGAGGAGATGCCGCCGCTGGCGCCGACGTCCAGCCAGCGGGCGCCGCGCCGGCAGGCTTCGACGATGTCGCCCCAGAAGCACAGCGTGGCCGGGAAGTGCGAGCGCGCCACGGCCGGGTCGGTCACGCCGTTCCAGGCGAACACGCGGTCGCCGAGGTGCAGGTTGAGGTGGCCGCCGACGAGGCGGCCCTCGACGCGCACGCGCGTGAAGAACGCGCGCCCGCCCGGATCGGCCAGCAGAGCGCGCAGGAAGGACAGCGGCGTCGGCGCGACCCCCCATTGCGCCGCCGCCGCCAGGTACAGGGGGTAGTACTCGTCCAGGACGCCGGCGTCGGCGGTGGCGTCGACGACGGCCCCGCGCCGCAGGCCGCGGTTGCGTTCGTTGCGCTTGGGCATCGACAGGCGGCGCGCGGCGACCTCGTCCGGTCCGCCGGCCAGGTCGATGACGGCGGTCGGCGAGTCGTGGCGCATCCAACGGCCGCGCCGCTGCAGCAGCGACCCGAAACGCGCCTCGCGCTCGGGGCCCAGCGCCAGCGTGACGGCGCCGAGCGGCCCGCGGCGCAGGCGCGCGTAGCGGTCGAGCAGGTCGGCCACCAGCGCGTCCTGCTGCGCGGCCGGCAGATCGCCGGCGACCAGGGGGCCGCAGGATGTTCCCTCGTAGCTGCTGTCGAAGCGCCGCCGCGCCAGGACGCCGCGGCCCACTCGCCGCTCGATCGCGACCAGGCCGGCCACCAGCCGCCCGCCGCGCGCGGCGGTGAGCCAGACGGCGCCGGCGCCGGGGATGGCCGCGGCGGCCGCCTCGTTCCAGTGCGCGGTGTGCGGATAGTCGTTCGAGCCGTCGGCCGCGACCAGCGCGTCCCAGCCGGCGGGCGCCCGCGCGGCCCGCTCGACGCGGATCTCCGGTCGCGCTTCGCCGGCGCCCGAACCCGGCATCAACGGCACCGCCGCCGCGCGCTCTCGCGCACGACCGTCACCACGTCGTCGATCTCCGCGTCGGTCAGCGACGGGAACAGCGGCAGGCTGACCGCCTCGTCGAAGTAGCGCTCGGTCTGCCCGAGGCGCGGCGCGAACTCGCGGCCGGCCTCGCGGAACACCGGGTGGTAGTGCAGCGGGATGAAGTGGACGGAACTGCCGATCTTGTTGGCCGTCAGGTCGGCGATCAGCCCGTCGCGCCCGCCGTCGATCCGCTCGCGGTCCACGCGCAGGACGAACAGGTGCCAGGCGTGCGTGCACCAGTCGGCGGCCGTCGGCAGGGTCAGGCCGGGCACTCCCGCCAGTTCGCGCGCGAAGCGCGCGGCGATCCGCGTGCGCCGGGCCATGAAGTCGTCGGCGCGTCCCAGCTGCACCAGGCCCAGGGCCGCGGCAGGATCGCCCAGGTGCAGCTTGTAGCCGAACTCGACGATCTCGTAGTACCAGCGCCCCTTGTCCGTGTAGCGCTGCCAGGCGTTGCCGTCCATGCCGTGGAAGCTGAGCACCTGGACGCGCCGCGCGATCTCGGGATCGCACGTGGTGACCAGGCCGCCGTCGCCGCTGGTGATGCACTTGGTGGCGTAGAAGGAGAAGACGGTGGCGTCGCTGAGTCCGGCCAGCCGGCGGCCGCGGACCTCGGCGCCGAAGGCGTGCGCCGCGTCCTCCAGCACGCGGATGCCGTGGCGCCGGGCGATCTCGCCGATCTCCTCGATGCGGCAGGGATGGCCCGCCAGATGGACGGGGATGACCGCCTTCGTGCGGGGCGTGATGGCCGCGGCGAACGCGGCGGGGTCCAGGCCCAGGTTGGCCGGATCGATGTCCGCCAGCACGGGCCGCGCCCCGCAGTGCACCACGGCGCCCAGCGTGGCGATGAAGGTCAGCGACGGCAGCACCACCTCGTCGCCCGGACCGACGCCGAGCGCCTTGAGCCCGACGAGCAGCCCGGCCGAGGCGCTGGCCACCGGCACCGCGTGGGGAACGTCCAGGTAGCGCCCGCAGGCCTCCCCGAACTCGCGCACCTTCGGGCCGTACGTCAGCCACCCGGACCGCAGCACCTCGGTGACGGCCGTCAGTTCGGCTTCGCCGAGATCAGGGCGGAAGAACGGCAGGAACGCGTCGCGCCGGATGAACTCGGTTCCCTGCAGGTCGGCCATGCGTCCTCCGTGTGTCGTCTGTGCCGCGCGCGACCGGTGGTCAGCGCACGACGGCCAGGGTCATCGTCGTGGTGTGCCCGCGCCAGCTCACGCGCAGCAGGTAGTAGCCCGACTGGACGATGCCGCCCATGCGGCTGGTGCCGTTCCAGAACGGCGCGTCCGCGGTCACCTGCAGGTCGCGGTAGACCAGCTCGCCCTGCAGATCGTAGACCTCGACCTGCGCCGGGGCGTCGCCGGAGACGCCCGCCGGCAATCCGCCCAGTTTCAGCGCCGCGCCGGCCCCGAGGTTCCCGACCCACGGATTCGGGTAGCAGAACGCTCCCGAGAGGGCCTCCTGGGCGTCGTCGCCGCCGCCGGCGCCCACGGTCAGGAGCACGGTGCCCTGGTCCGAGCTGAGCAGCAGGCGCCGCCCGCCGGCGTCGGCGACGATCTTGCGGTAGGTCAGCCCCGGCAGCGGCGCGATGGTGTTCGCCGAATAGAGCGCCTGGTACGTCGTCGAGCCGTAGTAGTTCGGCAGGTCGATCCAGGCGGCCACCGCCACCTCGCGGCCGCTGCCGCGGATGCGGTTGAGCCCGGTGCGGGTCGCGACCCAGACGTCGCCGTTGGCGTCGACGGCCAGGTCCGCCACGTTGCCGTTGACCAGGCCGACGGAACTGGCGGTGAACTTCTCGCCCACCGCCGTCAGCAGCGTGGCGCGGCGCGCCGCCTCGTCGTAGGTGAACTGCACGACGCCGTTGCCGCCCGCCCACAGCGTGCCGTCGCGGCCCAGCGCCAGGGACACCGCGCGGCCCAGGTTCAGCGACGTGCCCGCCAGCCCCGCGATCGGCGCGTCCCAGCGGTCGTCCGACTGGTCCGTCCAGGTCAGCGGATCGTCCGGCCCGGCCAGGTCGCCGTTGACGTCCCAGCGCACCAGCCCCACGTCCTCCACTGCGAACCAGATGACGTCGCGCCGCTCGACCAGCGCGTCCCAGACCGACGGACCCGAACCGAGGCCGCCGGTCAGCGGCAGCGTGAGCCAGTTGGCGGGGTCGCGCCACCCGGCGGGATCGGCCAGAACGTCCACCTTCTGCGCGTCGCTGACGTCGTGCATCGCGATGAGCGCGCCGTCCGGATGCGTGATCATGTTGACCACGAAGTGCCCCGACAGCCCGCTGGTCGACGTCCGGAGATGGTTGACCTTGCCGGTGGCGCCGTCGATGCGGAGGATGCCCTGGGTGAACTGGTTCGCCCACACCGTCCCGTCGGGACCCGCCGCCATGCACAGCACGTTGCCGCCGGCGGTGAACAGGCCGTTCGAGTCGGCCGCGACGTGCGCCGGCTCCCACAGGTAGGTCCAGGCGCCGTCCCGCAGGCGCGAAATGTAGGCGCCCCGCCAGTCGCCGATCCAGATGTCGCCGCCCGGCGTGAACGTGATGCCCTCGACGCTGCGCGCGAGGCTGGCGCGGAAATCGACGAGCGTGAACTGGTCCCCCGCCTCCCGGCGGCCCAGGTACGCCTGCTCCAGGACGCGGGTGTCGCTGACCTGCAGGCTGCGGCCGCCGATCCAGACGTCCGCGCCCGCGTGCACCGCCCGGCACTTCGGGTTGGGCAGCGCCACGGTGCGCCAGGCGCCGCCGGTGGCGGCCTGCAGCACGCCGTTGCCCGCGCCGTCGATACCCAGCGCCCAGATCTCGTCCTGGCGGCAGCTGACGTCCGTGACCCAGGCGCCGATCGCCCTGACGATCGTCCAGGTCGAGGTGGCGTCGTTCCAGCGGTAGAGGCCGCCGTTGGTGCCGGCCAGCAGGCTGCCGCCGCTGTCGATCGCGAAATCGTTGATGACCAGGCTGCTCAGGCCCGCGTTCTGGTCGGTGAAGACGTTGCCGGCGAAGCGCGAGACGCCCACCGGCGTGCCGATGAAGAGCTGGCCCTGCCAGATCTGCAGCGCGTTGACCGAATTCGAGATGAGGCCGTCCTGCTCGGCGGTGTAGAGGTTGCCCGACAGGCCGTCGACGATCTGGCCGATGCCGGCGCCGTCCATCGCGTAGTAGACGCGCTCGCTGCCGCCGACCACCGCGCCGGTCACGGCCGTGATGTCCCGGCCGCCGAGGTTGCTGGCGTACTGCCGGAACACCGGCGCGCCGCCCGGATCGGTCACGCGCGTCAGCCCGCCGCCGTCGGTGGCGATCCACAGGTGGGCGCCGGACCAGGCCAGATCCGTGACGTTGTTGCCCGACAGGTCGGCCCCGGCGGTCCAGACCTCGACTGCGCCTAGGTCGCCGACCGGCGCCACCGCCAGTCCGCCTCCGTCCAGGCCGGCGAACACGCGCCCGCCGACTTCGACGATCGCGGTCACGTCGCGCTGCAGCAGCAGCGGCTGCAGGTCGACCGTCTGCGCCCGGCCCGGGCCGGCCGCCGCGACGAGCGCCAGGACGGCGACCGCCGGGAACAGTGAACCGTAGCGGGATCGGGTAACGCGCATGATCACGAGCCTTCTTCCTGCGGAGGTCGTCCGCTCGCCGCCGGGGACGGGGTCGTCTCGCGGGCGGGAACCAGCCGGCCGAAGCCGCCCGGATCCCGCCACAGTTGCCTGAATCTCGCCGCGCGCCCGGGCGCTGATCCGGCCGGGGCCGCGGCCCAGTCGCCGGTCAGGCCGGGGGCCTGCGGCAGGCTCTTCCAGAAATCGAGCACCTCGGCGGGCGTGCGCGGCGCCTCGCGCCGACCGCCCGTCTGCGGGCGCGGCCCGGTCAGCGCGATCGCGCCGGCCGCCAGCGGCCGCGCCAGCTTCCACTGCCACGGCAGCGGCAGCACGCGCCCGTCGCCGTCGACCGCCAGCGTCAGCACCGGGTCGTGGCCCCAGATGTCGCTCAGCGCCACGGGCGCGAATCCGCCGTGTCCGCGGCGCGCCCGCCCGCGGTGCCACAGCCAGCCCGGGGCCGCCAGCAGCCCCAGCAGCAGGCCGGTCCCCGCACCGGCCAGCCTCCTGCCCGCCCCGGCCAGGGGCGCGCGGCCGCCCGACAGGTGCACGGCGCTCAGCTCGCTGCCGAAAGTCTCGACATGATCGCCGGCTTCGGCCAGCCAGGCCACCGCGCCCGGCCACCGCAGTCGGATGCGCTGGCGGCGCAGCGTGGCGAGCACGCCCCATTCGGCCGGCGTGCGCGGCGCCGGATCGTCCCAGAATACCACCTGCGAGATGCGATAGCGCCTGACGATCTCGGGGATCTCGTCCGGGCGCCCCAGCCACGGCACCTCGCCGTCGCCGAGCGCCGGCAGCGCCGCGCCGGCGGGCGGTTCGGCGACGTAGCCGGCCACGTCGAGGCCGCCGCCCGGCGCCCCGCGCAGGCCGGCCAGCCCGGCGGCGACGCGGGCCGGCTCCCCCGCCAGCAGCGTGCGCTCGAGCGTCAGGCGGCCGCGCACCAGGCGCCGCCGGGCGCGCCGCACGAGCCGGTCGCCGGCGAAGGTCGCCAGCGCCAGCAGCGGGATGAACAGGAGCAGCACGGCGCGGCTGACCACGTCGAGATGGCCCAGATACGTGGCCGCCAGCAGCAGCACGGCCACGACGCCCACCTGCTGCAGGTGCTCCCCGAGGCTGCGCGCCCGGTCTCGCCCGTCGGTGCGGTAGCGGCCGGTCAGCAGGAAGGTGACCGAAGCGAGCAGTGCCGCGAACGCCAGCAGCGGCAGGTACTCCGCGAACGGGAACAGCGGCTCGGCGAACCAGTCGCCGGCCGCCTGCCGCAGCGCGTAGGCCCCGGCGAACGCGGCACCGAGCCCCGCCATGTCGAGCACCCACAGGAGCTGCGCCAGCAGCGGGTCGCGCCACTTCTTCAGCAGCCAGACGAACATCCCCCACTTCTCGTAGAACGAGATGAGGCTGCCCAGGTGCAGCCACCACGAGCGGCCGAAGCGCCCGCGCGCGCTGGCGCGGCGGTGGCGGTGGACGAACTTCGCGTCCGGCGTGTACTGGACCTCGTAGCCGGCCTGCCACATCCGGTAGCACCAGTCGACGTCCTCGAAGTAGAGGAAGAAGCGCTCGTCCATGGGTCCGCACCGGTCCAGCGCCGACCGGCGCGCCAGCACGCAGCCGCCCAGGACCCAGTCGACGGGGCGGCTGCTGCGGTGGTCGAAGTCGCGCATCAGGTGGCGCTGCACCGTGCGGCTGTCGGGGAACAGCCTGCCCAGGAACGTGCGTCTCAGCAGCAGCGTCCGCAGGGTGTAGAACCGGCGGCAGCTCTCCTGCAGCGTGCCGTCCTCGTTGAGCAGCTGCGGGCCGATCAGGCCGGCCCGGGGGTGCGCGTCGGCGAAGGCCAGCAGGCGGTCCAGGGCGCCCGGCTGCACGACGATGTCCGGGTTGAGCACCAGGTAGTAGTCAGCCTCGACCTCGGCCAGGCCCCGGTTGCAGCCGCGCGCGTAGCCGGTGTTCTCGGCGTTGAGGATCCACGCGCAGTCGGGAAAGCGCGCCTGGACGGCCGCCAATCCCTCGTCGCGGGAGGCGTTGTCGACGACGACGACGCGATGCGACGCGCTCGGCGGGCAGTTCGCCAGCGATTCGAGGCAGCGGCCGAGGTCCTCGCTGGTGTTGTAGTGGACGATCACCACGCCCAGGCGGACGCGCGGCGGCTTGCCTGCGGCCGGACCGAGGTCTTCGTCGCGCGCGGCCGCCATCAGTGGATCCTGCGCAGCCGCAGCGCCCAGACCATCCACATCGCCTCGAGGATGATCCGCCGCGACATCTTGGAGATGCCGACCTGCCGGTCGACGAACATGATCGGGATCTCGAGAATGCTCAGGCCCTTCTTCCAGCAGTGGTACGTCACCTCGATCTGGAACGAGTAGCCGTCGCTGCGGATGCGGTCCAGCGGCAGGCGCTCGAGCGTCGTCCGCCGGAAACACTTGAAGCCGCCCGTGCAGTCCTTGACGGGCAGGCCGGTGACCAGGCCGGCGTAGCGGTTGGCGCCCACGCTGAGGATCAGGCGGCGCAGCGGCCAGTTGACCACGGTGATGCCGTAGAGGTAGCGGCTGCCCAGGACCAGGTCGTGCTCGCGGATCTTCACCAGGAACTCGTCGAGGGCGGCCGGATCGTGGCTGAAGTCGGCGTCCATCTCGAAGACCACGTCGAAGCGCGTGTTGGCCAGGATCCACTTGAAGGCCGCGATGTAGGCGGCGCCGAGCCCCTCCTTGCGCGCGCGCTCCAGCAGCAGGATGCGGTCGCCGAAGCCGGGCAGCGCCTTGACGATCGCGGCCGTGCCGTCGGGCGAGCCGTCGTCGACCACCAGCACGGACAGGCGCGGGTCGCGGGCCAGGATGAGCGGGATCAGGCGGCCGATGTTGTCGGCCTCGTTGTAGGTCGGCACGACGACCACGGCCGCGGTCGGCTCCAGCGGCGGCGTCCGGCGGGTGCGCGCATCGGCCGTCATGCCGCCGGTCGCCTTTCGCCCCGCGCGGCGCGCAGGCGCGCCGCGAGTCCCGTCGGCAGGAACGAGGCGGCCACCAGTCCCAGCGTCAGGACGGCGCCGGCCACGGTCAGGAGGAGGCCGCGGCGATACGAGCCGTCGCGGTAGCTGAACTCGACCGTGTGCTCGCCGGCCGGGAGAGCGACCGCGCGCAGGACCAGGTCCGCCGTCAGCAGTTCAGCCGGGGCGCCGTCGATGCGGACGGTCCAGCCGGGGGCGTTCATGTCGGCCAGCACCAGCACCGCCGGGGTGGCGGCGCTCGTGCGCAGGACAACGCGGTCCAGGCCGTCCTCGACGAACTGCGGCACCGGCAGCGGCCCGGCGGCGGGCGCCGGCGCCGGTTGGGGCGCGCGGTCCAGGTGCACGACCCGCGCCACGTCGACCTGGCCCGACTGGATGCGGTCGAGGAACGAACCCAGCCCGCCGGCGCCGGCCGGCGGCGCCGGCTGCCAGGTCGCCAGCAGGCGCGCGCGCGGCAACGCCGAGCGGTTTCGGTAGACCCAGACGTCGCCGGCAGGGAACGGCTGGGGCTCGACCTCGCAGCCCAGTTCGGCCAGCAGCGGCAGCTGGTCCGGCGGC
>CAYNPY010000012.1:0-12746 GCA_964399195.1 uncultured Fibrobacteraceae bacterium | reverse complement strand
AGGACGATCAGGCGCGCGGCCAGCCAGTTGGCCAGGCGGCCGGCCGGCGGGTCGCCGTACAGGCGCTTCCGGATCGCCTCGTAGCCGGCGAGCTTGGCCGCGTGGTAGCCGCCGAGCGAACGGACTCCATCGGCCATCCACGTGTTGCGCTGCTGATGCTCGCCCAGCGGCCAGACCCGGTCGTGACCCGCCGCCGCGGCCAGTTCGGCGGCGCCGGGCGCGGGGCCGGCGTCGCGCGCCCGCGCCGGCTCGACCTGCAACTGCGGCGCCGCGACCAGGCGGGCCTGCCCGTCGGCGCCGCGGCCCACGGCAAGCAGCCCGGACTCGGGCCGGACGATCAGCCGGTCGACGCCCAGCAGGTCGACCGCCACGAGCGCCAGCAGCACCCACGCCAGGCCGCGCGCGCGGAACGCGGCGTTGCGCGCCGCGAACAGCAGCGCCCCGGCCGCGGCCAGCAGCACCAGGCCGATGCGCACGAGGCTGGCGCGGTGCAGCTCCCAGGCCGCGTCCAGCAGCACCGGCGGGGCCTGCCGCCCGGCCGCGGCGGCCAGCGACTGCAGCGACGAGCGGTACGGCCCTTCCAGCAGCGAGGCGGAGCCGCCCGCCAACAGCAGCAGCCCCAGCGCGCCCAGCGCGGCCGGCAGCAGCGCGGGTCGGCCGGCGGTCGGCGCGCCCTCGCCCAACCGCGCGGCGCCGCGCGCCGCCAGCAGGGCCAGCGCGAAGGCCGGCACCACCAGGATCATCGAGGGCACGCGGAACTTGTCGAAGTACGGCAAGGCGCGGTACAGCAGCTCGTAGAGCCCGAAGCCGAACGTCCCGAACGAGACGAAGACCGCGAGCACCGAGAGCGCGACGAGCGCGCCCCACAGGCTGCGCCCGCCGCGGGCGAAGCCGAGGGCGGCCAGGGTCAGCCACAGGAACCCGTAGTAGTTCGGGTAGTCGTTGAAGGGCATCAGGCCCAGGTAGGTGGCCTGGCCGAAGCCGGCGGCGGCCGGCAGCACGAAGGTCCCCAGCTCGGCGGGCGCCAGCGCCCAGCCGGAGGCGTACTCCAGCCCCACGCCGCCGCCGCCGGTCGGATCCTGCCCGCGGATCGAGATCCGGGCGTAGTCCTGGACCGGCACCAGCAGCACGGCGGCGACCAGGAAGCCGAGCGCGATCCCGCCCGCGACCGCGACCAGCCGGCGCGCCCGGACGACGAGCGGCAGCTCCTTCGCGGCCGCCGCGAACGGGCGCGCCGTGCCCCACAGGGCCAGCCAGGCCGCCACGCCCAGCGTGTAGTACGAGATCTGGAAGTGGCCGCGCAGCAGCTGCAGCCCGGTCAACAGGCCCAGCATGCCGGCCGCGCGCAGCCCTGCGCCGTCGAGCGCCCGCAGCGTCCAGCCCGCGATCCACGGCAGGTACATCGCCGCGCCCAGCTTCGAGCCGTGGCCGTGGACGCCCCAGGAGACGACCTGCGGGAAGAGCAGGAACAGCGCCGCGCCCAGCAGCAGGGATGACGGGGGCAGCCGCCAGCGGGACAGCAGCCAGACCATGCCGAGGCCGCCGAACACCAGGTGGCCGATCATCCAGGTCAGGGGCGGCAGCCCGAGCGGGCCCTGCAGGAACGCGAACAGCGCCGCCGGCGGATAGAGGCCCGGCACGTACGCCAGCGAGCCGAACGTGGGCATGCCCGCGAACAGGTACGGGTTCCAGTGCGGGTAAGCGCCCTGCGCGCGCGCGGCGTCGCCCACGCGGGCGAACATGTCGGCGTTGCCGGCGTCGGCGCTGCGGAACGTCTGGCCCAGGAAGACGGGTCCGGGGTACAGGACCGCCACCACCAGCCAGACCGCCGCGGCCAGGGCCAGCCAGCGCGCCCACGGGCGCCGCAGCCACGCCGGCCCGCCGGCGGCGGTGTCGACCGCGACGCCGGGGCCGCGCGGGCGGGATCCTGTTCGCGCCATGTCCTCTCCTGTCGGCCCAACCCGTTGCCCGGTGGTGGATTCGCGCCCCATGATACCAGAGCCGCCGGCGCCCCGTAAACGACGGGTCGCCCGGCGCGGGGCCTCAGCCGTCCCGTCCCGCCAGCTCGTCGATGGCGCCCTGCCAGATGGCCAGCGCGGTGGCCGGGCGGCCGTGCCAGAGATTCCAGGCCATGTGCCCGGCGAAATAGCCCGCCTGCGCGAGCACGAGCAGCGGCCAGCGCCGCCGCGGCCAGTGCTTGCGCAGCAGGTGCACGTGGCTGCGGCTGCGCAGCCAGGCCCGGTAGGGGCTCTCCTGCCCCAGCGACGCCGAAACCTTGTGCAGCACCAGCGCGCGCGGCACGTGCAGGATCAGGCCGCCGGCGGCGCGGGCCCGCAGCGAGTAGTCCGAGTCCTCGCCGTAGAAGTGGAACGTATCGTCCAGCAGGCCCAGGCGACGCATGGCCTCGTGCTTGACCAGCAGCGCGCAGCCTGTGCCGTAGTCCACGTAGCGCGGCCGCGGATCGAGCCGGCCCGCCAGCTTCCGGATGCCGTCGTGCCGGCACCAGCCGCTGCGGCTGCCGACGACCCCGCCGTCGTACCAGACGCGCGCCGGATCGTCGGCGTAGCAGATGCGCGGGGTGGCCAGCCAGGCGCGCGGATCCTCGACCAGCGCCCGCGCGAGCGTCTGCAGGCTGCCCTCCGGAACCACGGTGTCGTTGTTCAGCAGCAGCACCAGGGGCGCGGAGCCGTCGTCCATCAGCCTGGCCATCGCCAGGTTGTTGCCGCCGGCCCAGCGGAGGTTGGCGCCGGCCTCGATGATCTCCACGCCCGGATGGTGCTGGCGCGTCCATGACACCGAGCCGTCGCTGGAGCCGTTGTCGACGAGGATCACGCGCAGCCCGTGGTAGCGGCTGTCGCGCAGGGAGGCCAGGCAGTCGCGCAGGTAGTGCACGCCGTTCCAGTTGACGACGACCACGACCAGCGGCGGCAGCGGGGTTCGCGGCTGGCGGGAGCGCAGGCCGTCGCGCTCAAACACGGCGGCTGACCCGGTATTCGGTCTCGGGCCGCCGGCCGGCCACGATCATCTCGGCGATGAGTCCCAGGCTCACGAACTGCAGCGAGATCACCATCAGCACCAGGCCCAGCACCAGCATCGGGCGCACCCGCAGCCCGTGGCCCAGCAGCCACCAGACCATGAAGTACAGGCTGATGCCGCCGCCGATCGTCAGGCAGACCAGGCCCAGGCGCCCGAAGAAATGCAGCGGCGACGTTCGCTTGGCGTGCAGGAAATACACGGTCAGCAGGTCCAGGAAGCCATTGACGAAACGGGCCGGACCGTACTTGGTGCGGCCGTGCTTGCGCGCGGCGTGCCGGACCGGGAGCTCAGCCACGCGGAACCCGTCCAGGTGCGCCAGGGCGGGCACGTAGCGGTGCATGTCGCCGTAGAGCCGCACGCGCTGCGTCACCTCGCGCCGGTAGGCCTTCAGGCCGCAGTTGAAGTCGTGCAGACGCAGGCCGCACATGCGGGCGGTGAACCAGTTGAACACCTTGCTCGTCTGGTTCTTGATCAGGCCGTCCTTGCGCTGCTGCTTCCAGCCCGAGACCAGGTCGTAGCCCTCGTCCAGCTTGGCGAGCAGGGCCGGGATCTCGGCGGGGTCGTCCTGCAGGTCGGCGTCCATCGTCACCACGATGGCGCCGCGGGCCACGCTGAACCCCGCCGCCAGCGCCGCGGCCTTGCCGAAGTTGCGCCCGAACGACAGGCCGTGCACGCGCGGCTCGGCCCGGGCCAGGCCCTCGGCGACGGCGAACGTGCCGTCGGTGCTGCCGTCGTCGACGATCCAGACTTCCCAGTCCAAGCCGCGGGCGTCCGCCGCGGCGGCGATCCGCTCGACCAGCTCCGGCAGCGACTCGGCCTCGTTGAAGGCCGGCACGACCACCGAGAGGTCGCAACTCGCCCCATCCGTCCGCTCCCGCTCGGTCACGCCCGCCGCCTCCTCGCCAGAGCCCACGCCACCTCGCGCCGCAGCCCCTCCTCGAACGCGATCGTCGGCCGGTAGCCGATCGTCCGCTCGACATGCGTCCGCTCGGCGAACGTGTCGCGCACGTCGCCGTCGGCCGTGGGCCGGTAGGCGACGGTGGCGGCCACGCCCGGAACCTGCTCGCGCAGCAGGCGCCCGAGCAGGTCCAGCGCGTCGCCGAACGCCACGCGGCTGCCGCCGCCGGTGTTGAACACCTCCCACGGCCGGTCGCAGGCCACGGCCAGCAGGTTCGAGCGCGCGGCGTCCGCCACGTAGGTGAAGTCGCGGGTCTGGGCGCCGTCGCCGTAGACCTCGAAGACGCGCCCGTCCAGCGCGGCCTCGATGTACTTGCGGAACGCCATGTCCGGCCGCTGGCGGGGCCCGTAGACGGTGAAGTAGCGCAGGCTGCTGGTGGGCACGCCGAAATTGGCCGAGTACAGCACGCACAGGTGCTCGGCGGCCATCTTCGTCACGCCGTACGGCGAGAGCGGCTGCGGCAGCGCCTGCTCGGTCACCGGCAGCTGCTCCTGGTCGCCGTAGACCGAACTGCTGCTCGAATAGACGAAGCGCGCGAGGGTGTCGCGCACGGCCGGCTCGCGGCAAGCCTCCAGCAGCCGCTGCGTGGCCATCACGTTGCGGCCCAGGTATTCGGCGAAGTAGGCGCCCCAGCTGGCGCGGACGCCGGCCTGCGCCGCCAGGTGGAACACCGCGCGCTGTCCCCGCAGCAGGTCCACCGCGTCCAGCTGCTGCAGGTCCTCGCGGCGGAACCTGAAGTTCGGGTGGGCCAGGCATCCGGCCAGATTCTCGAGCTTGAGGCCCGGATCGTAGTAGTCGGTCAGGCAGTCCACGCCGGTCACCAGGCAGCCCAGCTCCAGCAGCGCCTCGCTGACGGTGCTGCCGATGAAGCCCGCGCAACCGGTGACCACGACCGGCGCGCCGGGAGCCAGCACGGCGGTCACGCGGGCCGGCAGCCCGGCGACGATTTCGCGCGCGTCGGCGCCGCGGACGAACTCAGCGGCCAAGCGCTTCCTCCACCTGCTGGCGGACCTGGTCCTGCTCGCGGGCGCCCGCCTGCTTGCGCATCTCCTCGAGGCCGCGGGCCATGTCCGCGTCCTGCTCGCCGCTCTGCCTCTGCCAGGACTCCATCACGGCGCGGGCGCCGCCGACGTCGCCCAGGGCCTGGTGCACGCTGAACAGCACCTGGTAGTAGAACTTGCGTTCGGGCTGCGCCGCCAACCGCTCGCCCAGCCAGGAGATCGCCAGTTCCGGCACGCCGCCGCGCACGAAGCCGCTGACGCTGTTGAAGACCGTGCGCTCCTCCGTCTCCGTCGGCACGTTGCCGTGCAGCGACGAGAGGAAGGCGGCGGCCTCGTCGTCCCGGTACGCCTGCACCAGCAGCAGCGGGAAGAACTCGAGCGCCTGCTCGTTGAACGGCGCCACGGCGAGGCTGGCGCGGAAGGCGGCCAGCGAAGAGGCGAGCAGCTCGCGGTAGCGGGCCTGGTCGGTCGCGGCCGCCTCCGTCGCCATGACGTAGAACTCGTAACCGGCCCGGTTCAGGGCGGCCGGGTAGTTGCCCAGCAGGAAGACGGCGTTGGGCACGCGGTACTGGTCGGTGCGCGGCTTGCCGATCAGGCGCGCCAGGGAGTCGAAGTCGGCGGCGCTCAGGTCGCCCGCGTCGCGCCCGAAGCCGCGGCGCGCGCCGTCGCCCGCCAGGCCGGCCATGGCCCGGTAGGCGCCGGCGCGCCGCGCGTCGTCGCCGTCCATGACGGAGCCCAGGCGGTAGACCCCCAGCATGTTCTGCAGCACCGCCTGCGGATCCGTGCGGGGCAGGTTGTCCGGCCCCGGCGTGTCCAGCAGGCGATAGGTCATGCCCTCCATCTGCAGGTTCGGGTAGTAGCGCGCCATGTTCTCCTGCGGGATCGTGACCGCGAAGAAATGGGGCCTTCCCTGCGGGCCCTGGTTCGTCGTGATGATGTCGTGCAGGACGTAGTCCTTGATCATCAGGAACTGGCGCTCGCCGGTCTTGGGGTCCTCGTAGACGCGATGGCGCAGGGCGTCGATCTCGGCGTCGCTGCGCTGCATGGCCAACGGGTTCTCCGGGTAGTGTTTCAACTGCTTGATGTACCAGGGCAGGTTGATCAGCGACAGGTTCACCACGGTGACGTCGCGCCGGAACTTCTCGACCTCCTGCAGATACCAGATCGGGAACGTGTCGTTGTCGCCGTTCGTGAACAGGATGCCGTTCCGGTCGCAGCCGGCCAGGATGTTCCAGGCGTAGTCGTACGCGATGTAGTTGTTGGTGTTGTCGTGCTCGAAGTACTTCACGCTGCCGGGCATGATCGGCAGCAGCGACAGGACCACGAGCAGCGCGGCGGCGGCCAGGACCATCGGCTTCGCCTTGAGCGGCTTGATCGCGGCGCGCCAGTCGCCGCCCGCGCTCTCCACCTGCGCCGCCGACTTGCCCTCGCCGCCGGCCAGATAGCGCAGCAGCGCCGACGCCCCAAGACCGATGAACACCGCCGCGAACATGAAGGCCGCGAAGTAGAAGTAGTCGCGCTCCCGCACCTCGTGGTTCGTGAAGTTGAGGTACAGCGTCAGCATCTCGCCGTTGATCAGGTAGCCCACCAGCGGCACCAGCACCAGCGGCCGCAGGCGGCGCAACGCGTGCGTCAGGCCCAGCAGCGCCAGGAAGATGGGACCGAGCACGGTCGAGACCGTGGTGAGCAGGCCGGTGCCGGGGCCCAGGAAGTAGAACTGCTTGAACAGGAACCCGTAGTAGTATTCGAACTGCCAGCCCAGCGGCGCCTGGCGCGTGAACGGGTTCAGCGGCGGGTACTGCTCGCGGCGGATGACCGACAGCAGCGTCTTGAAGTCCTCGGGCGCCGTCTGGTTGATGAACGGCTCGGGCGTGGCGCCCGCGCGGATCATCATCATCGCGTGCACGGTCAGGCCCAGGAAGAACAGCGCGCTGCCCCACAGGGCGAAGCGGTGGCCGGCGGACGCGCGCACGCCGACGCAGACGAGGTAGGCGACCAGGAGCACGACCAGACCGCCGTCCGGCAGCAGGTTGGTCGTCGACAGCAGGAAGAGCGCCAGGCCCGAGCTCATCAGCAGCAGGTCCAGCAGCGGCAGCACGCGGCGCGCCGCCAGGACGATCAGCGCGAAGATGCCCGGGTAGACCAGCAGCGTGCCGAGGTGGAAGCCGACGCCGAGGCCCAGCAGGTAGATCATCAGCAGCAGCAGCAGGTTGCTGCCCGGCTGCGCGCGGTGGTCGTACCAGCGCACGGCGAGCCAGGCGAGCAGAGCCAGCATGGCGGCCGCCAGGCCGTACACCTCGGCCTCGATCGCGTTGGCCCAGAAGGTCTCCGAGAAGGCCAGGAACAGCGCGCCGACCACCCCGCCGGCGTGCGCGAGCCAGCCCGAATCCGGGTCGGCGCGGCGGGCCAGCTCCCAGATCAGCAGGTAGATGAAGGTGACGGCCAGCGCGCTGAAGAACGCCGACATGAAGTTGACGGCCCAGGCCGTCCGCAGCGAGGGCTGCGTGATGTCGGGCTGCCCGCTGAGGATCACGTCGAAGACGCGCCCCATCAGCACGTACAGCGGCGTGCCCGGCTGGTGGGGCACGCCGACGATGTGGCTGGTCGTGATGAACTCGCCGGAGTCCCAGAACGGCGTCGTGCTGTTGAGCGTCAGGGCGTAGACGACGAGCGTCAGGACGAACACGCCGGCGGCGATCAGGACTTGGGGCCGGCGAAGCCAGGGTGCGGTCACGTTGTCACCTTCGTCAGGGGTCCGACCCCGCGGGTCAGGGCCCGACCGCGCCGCGGCCGGGCCGTTGTCGGGAGCAGGGAGGTGCACAGGAGCGGCGCGCGCGGCGAACGGCGCCACCGCGGCCCGGGCCGGACCGGCCGCAGGCCGGGCCGCCCGACGCGCCGGCAAGCCAAGCTAGCACACGCAAGTTGGCCGAACAACCGGGGTTCCTCCGGGTTCCCGCCGCCGTTCACGGGGCCGCCGCTTCCGCGGCCGCCGGCCGCCGGCGCCGCCACAGCAGCAGGCCCCCGACCAGGCTGTAGGCCACCTGGACCAGGTACGCGGCCAGTTCCATGGCCACGGCCTGGGGCGCCGCCAGGCCGGCCCAGGTCAGGAGACCGGCCGACACCGATTCGCGCAACCCTATGCCGTTGATGGAGATCGGCAGGGTGAGACTGAGGGCCAGGAGGGGGATCAGAACCAGGAGCTGCAGGGCCGCCGCGGCGCCCAGGGCGATGCCGAGCCCGGCTGCGGCCGCCAGGTGGGTCAGCAGCCGCAGCAGCTGGATGCCGAGGCTCAGGGCGAACAACCCGTTCAGCCAGGCGACCCGCGGCCGCAGTCCGGCCAGTTCCCCGGCGAAGCGCGCCAGCGGGGCGGCCAGCCAGGGCAGGCCCAGGCGCGTGGTCCAGGCCACCAGGACCGCGCCCAGCCGCCGCGACAGCAGGGCCGCCAGGACCACGAACAGCAGCGCCCCGACCGGCAGCAGCGCCAGGGTCAGCCGCGGCAGCGGCACGCCGATGAGCGCCGCCAGCGCCATGGCCGCGCAGGCCAGCGCCGTCAGCGCCGCCAGGCCGATCAGGCGGTCCAGCAGCGTGGCGCCCAGGACGGTTGCGCGCCGCCCGTCGCGCGCGCCCAGATCGAGGATCTTCCAGGCGTCGCCGCCGATGTTCGCCGGCAGGAAATTGTTGAAGAACAGCCCGATGTGGTAGAGGCGCCCGATCTCGCCGCGCGCGGCCCCGATCCCCATCGCGCGCAGGATGAGCGCCCACTGCCAGGCGCCCAGCAGCGCGGAGACGGCGTACAGCGTGAACGACGCGGCGAGCCAGCCCCAGTGCGGCCGGTGCATCGCAGCCCGGACCTCGGCCAGGGGCAGCTTGGCCAGCAGGATCGTCACGAGGGCGACCGTGCCCGCGGCCTTCAGCCCCAGCAGCAGACGGCCGCGCGCGGCCGGAGTCACCGGACCGCCTCCGGGCTGCGGCCGGCGCCGCGCGCGGCCGCCCGCTGGAACAGCGCCAGCGACTCCTCCACGCAGCGGTTCCAGTCGAAGGTGCCGGCCCAGGCGCGCGCAGCGGCGGCCATGCGCTCGAGGTACTCGCGGTCGCGCAGCAGAAGCAGGGCGTGCGCCGCCATCGCCCGGGCGTCGCCGTAAGGGACCAGCACCCCCGTCTCGCCGTCCCGCACCGAATCGCGCAGCCCCGGCGCGTCCGTGGCGACGACCGGCAGCCCGCACTGGTTGGCCTCGACCACGGTCAACCCCCAGCCCTCCTTGGGGCTCGGGTTGAGGAAGACGTGGCAGCGGTGCAGCGTCCGCACCAGTTCGTCCCAGGGTTGGAAGCCGCGGAACTCGACCTTCTGCTCCAGGCCCAATCGCGCCGTCAGCGCGCGCAGCCGGCGCTCGTCCGGACCCCGGCCCATGATCAGCAGGCGCGCCTCCGGCAACTCGCGCTGCACCAGGTCGAAGGCGCGGATCGCCACGTCCAGGCTCTTGTAACGGCGCAATCGGCTCCAGCTGACCAGCAGCGGCGTGTCGCTGCGCGGCGGCGGCTCGTCCAGGCGGAAGCGCTCGTGCTCCAGCCCGCAGAGAATGGTGGTCACGCGCGCCGGATCGACGCCGCGGGCCACCAGGTCGTCGCGGGTGGAGGGGCTGATGACTTCGAACTCGCAGCCCCGGTAGACGCGCGGCACCAGGCTCTCCGCGGCGTAGACGTAGGTGGCGACCAGCGCGTTGGCCTCGCGGTAGACCGTCGTGCCGAACAGGTGCGGCACCACGGCCACGACCGGGACCTTGCCTGCGTACAGAGGCGTGTAGAACGGGATCTTGTTGATGTCCTCGACGATGAGGTCGTAGCGGTGGCGCCGCAGCAGGCCGCGCACCAGTCCCGGCACCGTGAAGTTGGCCACGGTCCAGTGACCGCGCCGGTGCACCTCGACGCCGTCGAGGCTGCCGCGGGGCCCGCCGCCCGGATAGTCGGCGCAGCAGAGATCGACCTGCCAGCCCCGGCGCGCGGCGCCGGCCAGGATGTGGTGCAGATGCTGCTCGGCGCCCCCGCTGAGCGGGTCGCCGATGTCGCGCCAGTTGACCGCGAGGATCCTCACGCCTGCGCCCCGGCGTGCCCGGCGGCGCCGCCGGGGCGGCGCGCGACGACGCCGATCGTCGGCGTGGTGTAGAGCGACAGGCGCCGCCGCCCGAACCAGCGCCGCCAGGCCTCGCCCGCGCGGGCCAGCGCCGGCACGGGCTCCGGGCGCATCGGCAGCCGGAGCCCCGCGCGCGTCAGCAGCACCTTGCGCAGGGCGCGGTACCACAGGCCCGGCACCATCCAGTCGCCGTAGCTGCGCGTGACGGTCAGGCCCTGCTCGCGGGCCAGGCGCTCGAGCTGGCCGATCGTGAACTGCGTCTCCCAGCCGGCGAACCAGCGGTCGAGCGCGATGAGGACCTGCTTGCCCAGGGTGTAGTAGTGGAACGTCTGCGGCACGTCGACGACGAGATGGCCGCCGGGCTTGAGCACGCGCGCGTTCTCGCGCAGCAGGCCGGCCGGGTCGCGGAAGTGCTCCAGCAGCCCCTGGTGGAAAACGACGTCGAAGCTCGCGTCCGGGAAAGGCAGGCCCAGGCCGTCGCCGCACACCACCGTCACGTCGGCGCCGGCCTGCGCGGCCGCCTTGCGCGTCAGGCCCAGCGAACCGGCCACGTAGTCGATGGTCACCACCTGCGCGCCGGCCGCGGCCAGGGCCACGGCGTCGCGCCCGGTGCCGGCGCCCACCTCCAGGATCCGGCGCCCGCCCAGGCCGCCCGGCTCGCCCGCGTAGATCGACGTGATCTCGCGCACCAGGCGCCCGTCGGTGCCGTAGACGTCGTCCAGCGTCAGGTCGTCGGCCTGCTCCCAGAAGCGCTGCCAGTGGCCGGGGGTCGAGGCCCTCATGCGGGCTCCCCTCCCGCGCCCGGCGCGCCGCGCAGCGGCGTGTCGCCGAAGTCGGCGTCGAGGTCGGGCTCGGCGCTCCCGGCCGGCTCGTCTTCGGCGGCGTCCGGGTCGGCGGCGGGATCGGCGCCGCCGACCGCCGGCAGGCCGCCGCCGCCCGTCCCGGCGAGGTCCGGGTAGGTCTCGTGCGCGGCGCGGTCCAGCACGCCGTTGACGAAGCCGACGGCCGCGTCCTCGCAGTAACGGTGGGCCAGCTCGCACGCCTCGTTGATGACGGCGCGGTACGGCACCTCGGGGCTGTGGCGCAGCTCGGTCAGGCCCAGCAGGAGGATGCAGCGCTCGAGGGCGCCGATGCGCGACGGATCCCAGCGCTCGCTGATCAGCGTGCGCAGCCAGCGCTCGGTGGCGGCGCGGTTGGCCGTGATCTTCGCGGCCAGGTCGCGCGCGAAGGCCGCCGTCTCGGGAGCGGAATCCCGGCGGAGCAGCTGGTCCTCCAGCACGGCCGGCACGCCGCCCCCGCCCATCAGCGAGGCGTACAGCGACTGCAGGACGATCTCCCGGCCCTTTCTGCGTTTGCCCACCGGTATTCTCCTGTCAAAGAACGGCTGCGGGTGGCCGGCCTCGCGCCGGGCGCGCCGGGCGGCGACGCGGCCGGCCAAGGATAGCCCCGGGCCGGCCGAAAGACAACGATACACCCGGCGGCGCGGCCCGGTTCCGCCGGCCCCGCCGCCGGCGCTCAGCCCTTCTCGACGCCGGCGAGCAGGTCGATCATCTCCAGCGCCGTCAGCGCCGCGTCGAACCCCTTGTTGCCGGCCTTCGTGCCCGACCGCTCGAGCGCCTGGTCCAGGGTGTCGGCGGTCACGACGCCGAAGGCCACCGGCACGCCGGTCTCCAGCGAGACCTGGGCCACGCCCTTGGTGACCTCCGACGCCACCAGCGCGAAATGCGGCGTGTCGCCCTGGATGATGCAGCCGACGCAGATCACGGCGGCGTAGCGGCCGGTCTGCGCCAGCTTCTTGGCCGCCAGCGGGATCTCGAAACCGCCGGGCACCCAGGCGACGTCGACCTGCTCGTCGGCGACGCCGTGCCGGCGCAGGCAGTCCTCCGCGCCGGCCAGCAGTTCGCCGGTGAAGAACTCGTTGAAGCGGCTGGCGACGATCGCGATGCGGCGGCCGTGCGCCTCGAACTTGCCCTCGAACTTGCGGCCCATCGTCCTCTCCTTGCCGGCGCGCCGCGGCGCGCCCGTTGTCCGCGACCTGGTCGCGGCCTACAGGTGGTCGAGCAGGTGGCCCAGGCGGGCCTTCTTCGCCTTGAGGTATTCCACGTTGCGCCGGCCGGGCTCGATCTGCAGCGGCACGCGGCCGGCCAGCTCCAGGCCGTGGCTCTCCAGGCCCACGATCTTGCGCGGGTTGTTGGTCATCAGCAGCATCTTGCGGACGCCCAGGTCGCGCAGGATCTGCGCGCCCAGTCCGTACTCGCGCAGGTCGGGCGCGAAGCCGAGGCGCTCGTTCGCCTCGACGGTGTCGGCGCCCTCGTCCTGCAGGCGGTAGGCCTTCATCTTGTTGATCAGCCCGATGCCGCGCCCCTCCTGCCGCATGTAGAGGAAGACGCCGCTGCCGGCGGCCTCCATCTGCCGCAGGGCGGCCTCCATCTGCTCGCCGCAGTCGCAGCGCAGCGAATGGAACAGGTCGCCGGTCATGCACTCGCTGTGCACGCGCACCAGCACGGGCGCCTCGGGATCGACCCGGCCCTTGACCAGCGCCACGTGGGTGGCCGAATCGACCAGCGTCGAGTAGGCGACCATGTGGAAGTCGCCGTACGCCGTCGGCAGCGGCACCTCGGCC
>CAYNPY010000011.1:0-57057 GCA_964399195.1 uncultured Fibrobacteraceae bacterium | reverse complement strand
TGCGCCGCGCCCTGGGCGACGTTGAACACCACCCCGCGCCGGTCGGGGGGGGCCGGGTGGATGCGGGGGCGGCGCGCGGCCGCGGCGCCGGCCGCGGGCGCGGGCGGCCGCGCGGCGCGCTCGGCGCCGGCCGCCGGGGGCGCCCCGGTTCCCGCCGGCAGGTCCAGCCCGCGGCGGCTGAGCGCGTGCACGCGGCGGACCGGGCCCTCCGGCACGCCCGGCGCCAGGGTCGGCGGGGACGTCGCGGCGGTGACGCCGCCGTCCGCGGCGAGCCTCCCGAGGAACTCGTCGTGGAAGGCGGTCGTGATCGCGTCGTAGTAGACGAAGCCGTGCGCACGCACCGTCGCGACCAGCGCGCGCCAGGTCGCGTCGGCATCGCCCGGCTGGGCGGCGGGCGCCTGCGGGTGGCGCCCGCTGACCAGCGCCTGCGTCACCACGGCCTCGGGATCGCGCGCGGCCGCGCGCACCTGGAATCCCGCCTGCCGGACCGTCCGCGCGAGGCGCCGCACGGCCCGCGCCGCGCGCTCCGGCGGCGGCGGCGCCTCGAACCCCAAGGGCGTGGACGGGAAGTGCACCAGCGGCGTGATCGAGAAGACGACGCGCGGACGCCGCCCCTGCGCCGCCAGCTCGTTGCCAAACCAGGCCAGCAGGGCCGCGAACTCGTCCAGGTCGTCCTGGCGTTCGTGCCCGGTGGCGATGAGGAAGATCTTGACCTGCCGCAGCGGCGCCGCGGCGATCGCGGCCAACGCGCGCCGCAGCTTCTCCTGGTCCAGACGCTTGTTGAGGTAGGCCCGCAGGCGGTCGGAGATCCCTTCCATGCCGCAGGTGAGGCTGGTCTTGCCCACCGCGTGCATCAGATCCAGCAGCCCGGGGTCGTCGGCCAGCTGGTCGAAACGCTGGCTCTTGAGGCCCAGACGGTCGAAGCGCTGGCTGAGGCGCTCGATGATGCCGCGGATGTCCTCGTGCATGTCGAAGTTGAAGCTGAACAGCTCGGCGCGGTGCGCGCCGGCCCAAGCCTTCAATTCGCGGGCGCGCGCGTCGATCTGCGCGCCCGGCAGGCTCCGGTAGCTCGGGTGCAGCCAGGATTCGTAGCAGAAGCTGCACTTCCAGCGGCAGCCCTCGGTGACCGGCACGGTGACGATGCCCGTGCGCGCGGGATCGTAGCTGACGGGCATCGTCGCGGCGGGGATCACGGTCGGCTCGAGGTCCGCCCGCGGCGCGCGCGGCCGGGGCGGCGACGGCGCTTCGCCCGGCATCACGAAGCCGTCGAGGCCGCGCAGCGTGTCCAGCACCTCGCGCTTGCTCAAGCCCCGCGAGCGGCCGTCGCGGCAGCGCGTGAAGAGCGCGGCGATCACGCCCGGCTCGCCGCCGACGAAGACGCCGTCCACGCCGGATTCGGCGCCGTACAGCGCGGCGGCGGCGCCGACGCTGGCCCCGCCCGCGATGACGAGCGGCACCGACGCGTCGTCAAGGCGCTCGCGGCGGTCGCAGGGTATTCCGCTGCGCAGCAGCATAGCGGCCAGGTTGACCTGCTCCTGCGGCACCGAGAGCGAGACGCCCAGGCAGTCGAACTCGCGGACGCCGCGCTTGGTCTGCGTGCCCAGCAGCCACGGCACGCCGTCGGCCGCCATCAGCTCGCCGTCGCGCGGCGGCGGCAGCCAGGCCAGGTCCGGGTAGACGCCGTCCAACCCCGCCAGCACGGCGTGGATCAGCAGGTGCGAGGTCGAGACGGCCGTGTCCCGGTAGGTCGACAGCCGGGCCACCAGCGCGCGGTACGGGCGCTGCTCCCACTGGTCGGCCGGCACGGTGTTCAGCTCGCCGCCCCGCAGCCAGACGCCGCCGGCGCTCAACCGGGGCCAGGCGCGCTCGTACCAGGCGGCCCACCCGGCTGGTGAGCCGACCGGAAGCGGGCCCGGGATGGCGCCGGGGCTGTCAGGGCGAGGGGATTCCATGCCGTGAAGATGACCCGCCGCCGCGGCCCGGGAAACCGGAAAAGCGGCGCCGCGACGGCCGGTCTCGTTGAATCGGCGCGTTCAACGGGGCCGCCGGGTCCCCGGACGCCCGGCGCCATGGGGACTGCGGCGCCGGCCGCATTGCCGCCGCCCCCCGATCCGTTGTAGACTTGATGAGGCACCCGGAGCGCACGGATGCGCCCCGACCGGGCGGACTGGGTCCGTCCGCGCATCATCATCCCGCACCGGAGGCCATGCATGCGTCGCCCCGCCGTCGGCGTCTTCGCCCTGTTGTCCCTGGCCCTTCCGCTGGCGTTCGCCGGGCCTGCCGCGGCCGCCGGCTCGATTCCGGCCGCGGGCGAAGTCATCCACGAGGATCGTTTCGAGCGCGCCGACCTGACCTGGATCCCGGCGCCGGAGGGCCTGACGCCGGCGATGCCGGGAACCCGGCTGCTGCCGCGCCCGGGCGCGCCGCAGGTGCCGGCCCGCCACCACCTGCTGGTGGTGCCGGCGGATCGCCGCGTCGCCGGGATCTTCCTCGAGCCCCTGTCCGTCCACCGGGAGCGCGTGCCAGGCACGCTGGCGCGCGCGGGCGATGTGTTCACCTCGACCGGACAACGGCTGCCGGCCGCCGAGCCGGGCGGCGACCGCTGGCTGGCCGCCGCTTCGGTGCACGCCTGGCGGGGCTACCAGCTGGTGGCGGTCGCGGTGCAGCCGCTGCTGCCGGCGGGAGACGGCGAGTGCGACTTCCTGGAAGCCTACGCCGTGCGCGTGGAGTGGGCGACCGGCGGCGGCGCCCCCGACATCCTGGCGCGCGAACGCCTCGTGCCGGGCGAGGCCGCGGAATCCCGTCGCCTGCTCGAGCGCCTGGTCGACAACCCGTCCGCGCTGGCGGGCGCGGCCCGCCGCGACGGCCTGTCCGTGGCGACCCCGAGCGGCGGCTTCAGCCCCGACAAGACGCCGAGCCTGTCCGGCAGCCCCGTCGCCGGCCTGATCATCACGAACGAGGCGATGGCTCCCGCCTTCCAGGTCCTGGCCGACTACCGCACGGCGCGCGGCCTGCCGACCGTGGTCGCCACGCGCGAGTACATCGTCGCGAACCACCGCCGCGGCTCGGACCTGCAGGAGTCGATCCGCTACTACATCCAGGACGCGTACGCCAAGTGGGGCGTGCAGTACGTGCTGCTGGGCGGCGATTCGGACGTCCTGCCGCCGCGCATCATCTTCAACTCGCTCTACCCCGCCAACAGCTACACGCCGATCCCCTGCGACCTCTACTTCGCGTGCCTGGACGGCAACTGGAACGCGGACGGCGACGAGAACTACGGGCAGCCGGCCCGCTACGAGCAGCCGGGCGACCTGGTCGATTTCGCCGAGGAGGTGTACCTCGGCCGCGCCCCCGTCAGCACCCCGGCCGACGCGCAGCTGTTCGTGCAGAAGGTGATCGGGTACGAGTCGCAGCCGGCCGGCGTCGACTGGACGAATCGCGTGCTGCTGGCCGCCGAGGTGCTGTTCCCGGAGAACTACCAGCCGGGAGCCACGATCATCATGGACGGGGCGAGCTTCGCGCACCAGCAGTACACCAACCTCATCGGCTCGTGCACGGACATGCAGGCCCTGCGCATGTACGAGACCGACGCCCTGTACCCCCGCGACCTGCCGTTGACCAAGGCGAGCCTGGTCGACACGCTGAACACCGGCCACTACGGCATCGTCAACCAGATCGGGCACGGCTACTTCTTCAACATGTCGGTCGGCGACGGGAACTTCACGACCGTCGACGCGGACAACCTCGCCAACGAGGGCCGCCAGTTCCTGCTCTACGGCCTGAACTGCGCCTCCGCCGCCTTCGACAACAGCTGCCTGATGGAACGCCTGCTGCAGAACCCGGGCGGCGGCGCCGTCGCCGCGCTGGGTTCGACCCGCGAGGCGTTCCCGTACGCGGTCAACGGCTACCAGCAGGAGTTCTTCGGCCAGCTGTACTGCGAGGGCGAGCACCGGGTCGGCCGGCTGGTCGCGCTCAGCCGCCTGCCGTTCCTGGCCGCCACCGTGCAGAACTACCTGGACCGCTGGACCTTCGAGAGCTACACGCTGCTCGGCGATCCCGCCCTGCAGCTGTGGAGCGCCTCGCCGCAGCCGCTGGCGGTGACGGCGCCGGCCTCGCTGCCGCTGGGCCAGCAGACGGTCAACGTGACGGTCACCTCCGGCGGCGCGCCGGTGGCCGGGGCCGTGGTCTGCCTGCAGAAGGCCGGCGAGGCGCTGGCCTGGGCGACCACCGACGCGGCCGGCCAGGTCGCGCTGCCGGTGCTGCTGTCGAGCACGGGCAGCGCCTCCCTGACGGTGACGGGGCCGAACCTGGCCGCCTACACGGGCTCGATCGCAATCACCGCTTCGGGACGCTACCTCAAGATCACCGGCCTGCCGCTGCTCGACAATGGAACTCTCGGCAGCATCGGCAACGGGAACGGCGTCATCGACGCCGGCGAGCGCATCGCGTTCACGCCCACCTACCTCAACACGGGCACTTCCTCCGCGTCATCGCTGCGCGGCGCCCTGTCGACGACGACGCCGGGCGTGACGGTGCTGACCACCGAGGTCGTCGTCAGCAACGCCGCGGCCGGCGCGGCGACCAGCGCCCAGACGCCGATCCTGGTGGACTTCGCGGCCGGTCTGCCCGACGGCCGCCCGATCAAGTTCCGTTCGGACGTGCGCTCGGGCACCACCCACTGGTATTCGGAGATCGAGGTCGTTCTCAACGCTCCGGAGCCCGAAGTCGACACGCTGGACTGGCAGGACGCGACGTGGGGCGACGGCGACGGGATGCCGGACGACGGCGAGCGCCTGGCGGTTACCGTCGACCTGCGCAACTTCGGCGCCGGCACCACCGGCCCGCTGACCGGGCGCCTGCGCACGCAGGATCCGAACGTGGTCCTTCACGATACGGTGGCCGCGTTCACGGCGCTGGGCCTGCTCGGCCAGGGCCAGGCCGCTTCGCCGTTCTCGCTGTCGCTGACCAGCGCGGCCGGCGGCGGCAGCGCCTGGCTGCTGGTGACCGACGCCTACGGCCGGCAGCTGCGGCACGACTTCTCGGTGGGCCGGCCGGGCGCGCCGACCGGGCTGGTCGCCTCCACCGAACTGGGCCCCGACGCCATCCTGCTGACCTGGGAGGCGCCGGCGGGGCCGGGCATCCTCGGCTACACGGTCTACCGCGCGGACTCCCCGACCGGGCCCTGGACGCGGATCAACCGCGACGTCGTCGAGCGCGTGTGCGCCTACACCGACAGCGGCCTGCCGCAGCTGACGCCGTTCCACTACCGCGTGGCGGCGCTGGACTCCTCCCGGGTGCCTAGCGCGATGTCCGCGGTCGTCAGCAAATCCACCGCGCCGGGCGAGCTGCAGGGCTTCCCCGCCGGCTTCGACGGCGAGACCAGCGGTCCCCTGGCGGTCGGCGACATCGACGGCAACGGCCGGCCCGAGATCGTGCTGGCCAGCAACCAGGTCTGGGCCTGGCACCACGACGGCACCGAGGTGCGCGACGGCGACGGCCAGGCGCTCACGCTGGGGCAGTTCACGGCCTTCCCCGACGGCGTGCTGCTGGAGCTGGCGGCCGTGACGATGCACGACCTGGACGGCCAGCCAGGCAAGGAGTTCATCGTCTGCCAGCGCAACCAGGGCCCGAAGGTGCACGTCTTCCGCGCCGACGGCTCGCACTTGCCCGGCTGGCCGCGCCCGCTCAACACGGCCACCGGCTCGACCATCAACTGGGCCGCGCCGGCGGTGGGCGACATCGACGGCGACGGACAGCCGGAGATCGTGATCAACACGGTCAATGGCATGGTCTGGGCCTGGAATGCCGACGGCACCGAGGTGCGCGACGGCGACGGCAACCCGGCCACGCAGGGCATCTTCTTCACGCGGCCCGGCGCCGAGGGCGAGTGGTCGCGCAGCGGCCCGACTCTGATCGACCTCGACGGGGACGGCGCGCGCGACATCGTGTTCGGCACGAAGAACGACGCGACCGGGACCAAGCGGCTGCTGGCCCTGCGCCACGACGGCACGTACCTGCCCGGCTTCCCGCGGGTGGTCAACGGCGCGGTGAACTGCGACATCGCCGCCGGCGACGTCGACGGCGACGGCCAGCCCGAGTTCGTGTTCTTCGACAACTGGCAGTGGCTGTTTGTCGTGCGCAAGGACGGCACCAACTACCCGGGCTTCCCGAAGCTGATGCCGTACCCGGCCAACGCCGAATGGGTGACCAGCCCCGCGCTGGCCGACCTGGACGACGACGGCTGGCTGGAGATCGTCTACACCCCCAACGCCTCGGGGCTCAGCGCCAAGCTGGTGGTCGTCAGCACCAAGATCGCCGACGGCACCTCCGGACAGGTGCGGCCGGGCTGGCCGGTCGACCTGCCCGGCTCCAGCGAAGCCAGCCCGGTCGTCGGCGACCTGGACGGCGACGGCGTGCCGGAGATCGTGCAGGGCATCGGCGGCGGCGACGTCGGCGCGCCCTACAACCTGTACGTGTACCACGCGGACGGGCAGCCGATGAGCGGCTTCCCGATCACCCTGACCGGGCCGGTGCGCACGTCGCCGGTGATCACCGACCTGGACCTGGACGGCGACGTGGACCTGGTGTACGGCGGCTGGGACTTCCGCTGCCACGTCTGGGACCTGCCGTTCGCGCACAGCGAGGCCAAGGCGTTCTGGCCGACCTTCAAGGGCAACATGCGCCGCGACGGCGTGCTTTCGTCGCCCGGGGTGGCGACGGTCGCGGGACCGGCGGTGCCCGCCGCGCCGCTGGCCCTGGACCTGCCCTGGCCCAACCCGTTCAACCCGTCGGTCTCGGTGCGCCTGTACGCGGACGGCGCGCGCGAGGTGAAACTCGCGGTGCACGACGTGCGGGGCCGGCGCGTGCGCAGCCTTTACGAGGGCCGCCTGGCCGAGGGCTGGCGCACGGTGGTCTGGGACGGTCTGGACGACGGCGGCCGCGCCGCCGCGAGCGGGGTGTACTTCCTGCGCGCCGAGGGCGCGGGCGCCGGGACGGCCACGCGCAAGCTCGTGCTCGTGCGGTAGGATGTGTTATGTTTGCGTGCGGGCGGCCGGACGGCGGCCGCCCGCGGCGCCGATCGCGCGACAGGCATTCCGCGACGCGCCGTGCGGCGACGACCCGGCCCGAACCGGAAAGGCCTCCCTCCCGTGCGCATCTGCCTGCTGACGCCCCAGGATCTCGACGCCAAGCCCTTCCCCGCCGACGACTGGCCCTGCGACCCGCGCCCGTACCTGCCGGAGGCCAGCTGGCACGTGGAGACGCTGGAGAAGGGCACGTCTGTCCGCGCCATCCGGCGCCTCGTTCGCGAAGGCTTCGACGTCTTCTTCAACCTCTGCGACGGCACGCCGGGGTGCGACGTGCCGGGGATCGAGGTCGTGCGGGCGCTCGAGCGGCTGAACGTGCCGTTCACCGGCGCCACCTCGGAGTTCTACGAGCCGTCGCGGGTGACGATGAAGCGCGCGTGCCTGCAACTGGGGATCGCCACGCCGGCCTGGGTGGTCGCCCGGCGCGAGAGCGACATCGCCCGCGCCGCCGCGCGGCTGCGCTTCCCGCTGATCGTCAAGCACCACAGCAGCTACGCGAGCGTCGACCTGAGCCGCGCCTCGCGCGTGGTCAGCGAGGCCGGCCTGCGCCGGCAGGCGAACAAGATGATCCGCCGCCACGGCGCGGCGCTGATCGAGGAGTTCATCGAAGGCACCGAGTGCACCGTGCTGGTGGCCGAGGTGCCCGGCCGGCCGGACCGGCCGCGGACCTACCCGCCGGTCCAGTACACGTTTCCTCCGGGCGAGAGCTTCAAGCACGAGAAGATGAAGTGGGTCGACTACGACAGCATGTCGTCCGGGCCGGTGACCGACGCGCGGCTCGCGCGGCGCCTGCGGAGCGAGGCGGCGCGGCTGTTCGTCGCGCTCAAGGGGGCGGGTTTCGGGCGCTGCGACGTCCGCGTGGACGCCGACGGCACGCCCTGGATGCTGGAGATCAACGCGAACTGCGGCATCTACTTCCCGCCCGACGGCTTCGGCGGCGCGGACATGTGCCTGGCGCAGGACCCTGACGGGCACGTGGGCTTCACGCGCCGGCTGGTGCGGGCCGGGCTGTGGCGCCATCGCCGGCGCCTGGCCGCGCGCGACGACGGAAAGGACCGCCCATGAGACGGCGACGCGACGTTCGCCTGCTGGCCGCGCTGGCTGTGGCCGCCCTGGCCGCGGCCTGCGGCGGCGACGATCCGGCCCGGCCCGGCTCGCAGCCCATGCCGGACTTCCGGCTCGTGGACGTGAACCCGTTCTCGGCGACCGCCGGCCAGCCGGTCTCGCCGCGCGACTACCTGGGCGTGGTGTCCGCCTGGTACTTCGGCCACGCCACCTGAGGGGTCTGCGTTAGCCAGTTCGGCTATCTCGATCTCATGCAGGACGACCTGGCCGCCGGCGGCGTCGACGGCGTGCGCATCCTCGGCGTCAATGCGGCCGGCCAGGAGTCGGGCAACGCGGTGATGACCGCCGGGCGCGACCTGCCCTGGCTGCAGGAGACCGTCGCCGAGCCGGTCTGGACGACCTGGGACGTCGAGTGGCGCGACGTGGTCATCCTGGACGGCGCCAACCGCCCGCTGGCCGTCTACAACCTCACCGACCATCCGCTGTCCGAGGCGACGAACTACGCCGAGCTGAAGGCGCTGCTGGAATCGGCGGCGGGCGCCCGCTGAGCGGCGCCCGCCTCTCGCGCAGGGTTCCGGAACGCGGGCGCCGCGGTCAGCGACCGCCCTGCAGGACCTTCAACTGGGAATCGAACACCGCGCGCCGCACCTTGCCCAGGCGGACTTCCTGTTCCGCCAGGCTCTTCCGCTTGCCCGCCTGTTCGACCTGCGCCTGCAGCACGCGGCCCTCGAGCTTGTTGATCTCCGCCTGCAGGCGCGAGAACTCGGCGGCCGCCCCGGGGTCGGCCGTGCCCGGGATGGCGGCCCGCTCGCGCCGGTAGATGGCCAGGTCCAGCTCCAGGCGGCAGGTCTTCTCGGTGGCCTCGTGGTACTCGCGCACCGCGCGGGCGGTCTCGATCTCGCGCTTGCGCAGGTCGCGGCGCCGTTCCAGGAGCTGCTTCTCGCTCTCGGCGTACTTGCGCCTTCCTTCCAGCTCGGCCTGCCGCATGGCGTTCTTCTCGGCCTTCGCGAACTTGATCTGCGCTTCCAGGGCCTTGATCTCGCTGTGCTTCATCTCGATGCGCGAGGCGGCCAGCCGCTCGAGCAGGCGGCCGCGCTCGACGTTGCGCTCGGCGATGGCCTTCTCGGCGACGGCGTTCTGGAGCTCGCGCTGGATCTCGGTCTCCGCGCGGTAGTCCACCAGCACCGTGAGCGAGTCGTCCAGGGCGTTGAACACCGGCGCGACCTCCGGCACCGGCGTCAGCTTCGGCGTCGTCACGGTCTCGGGCTCCGACGCCGGCACCGGTTGCGCCGGCACGGGTCGCGCCGGCAGCTCGACCGGCGCGGCGACGGTGTCGGCCGGCGCCCAGCCGGTCTGCGCGGCCGTCGTCGCGGCAACGTTCACGAACACCAGCAGCAGGAACATCATGCGCATCATCGGTCCACCCCCGTGGCTCGCCGCCGGGCGCCCCGGGGGGCGTCGCACGCGGACGGCGACATTCGCTCGTTCGGAGAGTCAAGGATAGCCCCCGGCGCCGGGCCGGGCAACCCGGCGGCCGATCCGCTACGGGCGCGCGATCAGGTTGCGGAACTCCCGCGGGCCCGCCTGCTCGGTCCAGACCACCAGGCCCAGGCCGCGCACCTTGTCCAGCAGCGGCGCCGGCACGAAGGGCGTGACCAGCAGGTGGGCCTGGCCCGGCTCGAGCCTGCCGACGGCGGCCATCACGCGCGGCAGGGGGTGCTCACCGGCGTCGATGTCGGCGCGGGCGTCGTCGCGGCCGACCACCGCCACGCGGTCCACCCAGCCGGGTCGCGACGCCGCGCCGGCGCCCGCGGCCGTCCCGCCGGCGTCGGCCGCCGGTTCGCCGTCGGGCGCGTCGCCGCAGCCGGCGGCCGCCCGCAGGCGCGCGATCAGGTCGCCCAGCCCTACGCCGCCCACCTGCGCGGCCTGCTGCAGCGAGGTCACGCGCGCCACGGTCTGGCGCAGCACCGGGTTGCGCAGGCGCGCGAACTCGGGCGCTATCCCGATGAGCACATCCTCCAGCTCCGGATACGCGTCCAGGAGCTGCCCGACCTTCATCTGCGGCGTGATCGCCGGCCGGTCACTCATGACCGCCCTCCTTGACGTAGTTGAGCAGCCGCTGCTGACCGGTCAGCGCGCGCTTGGCGGTCAGATCCTGGCTGACCTCGAGCGTGCCCAGGAACTTCCCGGACTCGTCGCGCAGCGCGAAGTACTCGATGCAGAGGAACTTCCCGCCCAGTTCGATCCAGAACTGCGCGTGCGACTCGCGCCCTTCGCGGAAGTCGCTGAGGATCTTCTGGACGATGGCCACGCTCTTGGGCGGATGGCAGTACTCGACCTTGCGCCCGATGATCGCGCGCGTGCGCGCGAAGATGCGCTCGCGGCCCTCGCTGAAATAGCGCACGGTGTCGTCGGCGTCGACGAAGGTGATGTCGAAGGGGATCGTGTTGAGCACGGCCTGCAGCTGCGCGGTCGTGAACGAGCCCGAGGGCAGGCGCACGCGGCCGTCGCCGCCGGCCTCCGTCGCCGCCGCCGCGCCGGCGGGACGCCAGGTCGTCTCGGGCACCACCAGACAGTAGCCCAGGTCGTCGCTCCCGGCCGCGATCGCGCCCCACTCGGACTCGTCCAAGGCATCCAGGCACATCGGCAGCAGGATCTGCTGCTCCTTGTCGATCATGCCGGCGACGGCCTCGAGCGCCGGCTCCAGCACGAGCGGCGCCAGCGCCCGCGCCTCGCCGGCCGTCGCCCCCGGCGCCGCGGCCAGCGTCTCGACGGCGCCCTTCAGCAGCGCGCGCGCCTCGTCGTGCTTGCCCCACATGACGGTCGGCGGCCCGGTGATGCCGTGCTTCTCCAGGAAGGGGAACAGCAGGTGCTCCTTGCGCAGGTAGTGCTTCTCAACGTCCATCAGCGCGTTGAAGCGCACGCGCAGGTCGTGCAGCAGATCGGTCGCGTCGGCGCCCTCGTCCAGCGCCGCGACCTGCTCCAGCAGCCCGCGCGCCGCGTCCAGCTCCCAGCCCAGGGCCCGGTTCTCCGCGCGCATGGTGTCGACGGGATGCCCGGCCGGCACCGGCCGCTCCTCCTCCGGCAGCAGGCTCGGGTTCAGCGCCAGCTTGTGCAGGTCGCAGAACTTGAGGATCTCCTCGGTGGGCATCCCCTCGCGGATGAGCTCCTGCTCGACCGCCACCACCTCGTCGTAGGGCACCCGCCCGAGCAGGCGGATCAGCTGCGGGCGCACGGCGTCCGGCGCCTCGCCGCCGTGCAGCTGCAGGATCATGTGCTTGAGCAGGGCCATCCGGCGCTGCTGGTCGTGGATCAACTCGCTCATGGCGACCTCCCGGGCGAACGCGGCGACCGCCTCGCGGCCGGTTTCGAGCCTGCGGATTCAAATAGAGGACAAGTTTGTCCAATTTGTGGTCACGATAATGCTCCGGGCGGGCGGGCGCCAGCCGCAATCGCGGACGCGGGTGGAATCGGCGATCGCGGCGGCGGCCGTCAGCCCCGCCGCACCAGCGACGCCAGAACCGGCAGGTCTGCCCTCGTCACGGCCCGGGTCAGCCACAGCGCCGGAACGTAGAGCGCGCCCCAGACGGCGATCACCGTCAGCGACGGCCCCCAGCCGGCCTTGACCGGGAGCGAGAGCCAGGTCGTGCCCCAGGCCGGGGCCGCCAGGTGGGCCGCGCCGGTGGCCGCCAGCCAGGAGAGGGCCAGCGCCGCGGTCGCGTTGACCAGCGAGCGGGCGACCGGGATCTCCAGGCCGGCGCGGCGCACGAAGTGCCAGTGCAGCAGCGAACTGAGGGCCTGGCTGGCCACGACCACCCAGCTGGCCCCGAAGTAGCCCCAGCGCGGGATGACCACGAGGTTGGCCGCCACGTTGAAGCACAGGGTGACGACGGCGATCACGACGAACGAGCGCTCGCGGCCGGCCGTGTAGAGCATGCGGTTCAGCACGTTCGTGGCCGCCAGGAACGGCATGCCCCAGACGACGATGCGGAAGACGATCACCGAGTCCTCGAAGCCCGCCCGGCCCTGGACCAGCCACATCGTGACCGGCTCGGCGGCCAGCGCGAACAGCAGCGTCAGCGGCATCACCAGCACGTGCAGGTAGCGCAGGGCGCGCTCGCTGACGCGTTCGAAGACGCCCTCGCTCTTCGCCGAGCGGATGAGCGTCGGGAACAGCGCCGTGGCGAACAGCCCCGGCAGGTAGGCCAGGTAGTCCAGCGCGCGGTGGCCCTGCGTGTAGATGCCCACGGCGTCGTCGCTGCCCAGGAAGTGCTTCACCAGCGGCGTGTCGATCTTGAAGTGCATGACGCCGAAGGTGGACGCCAGGAAGATGGGCCAGGCCAGCGCCAGCAGTCCGCGCGAGGAAGCGGCGCGCGATTCGGCGCGCCCGGGCGGGTTGCGCAGCCAGGGGCCGGTGCCGGCGAACATCAGCGGCGCCATGATGAGCAGGCGGACGGCGCGGCTGGCCACGTTGGCCCACATGATGCCCATCACGCCGTACCCGGCGTCCAGCCACCACCAGGCCAGCACAAAGTAGGCGACGGCCGAGGCGATCTGCCCCCACATCTGGGAGATGACCCGGTCGTGGGCCTGCAGCACCGCGTCGCAGGCCATGGCCGTGGCCTCGAGGAAGATGCCCAGGCCCATGACGTAGAGCGCGGTGCGCTGCAGCTCGGCGAAGCCCGACAGCGTGGCGTAGAGGTAGATGGCGCCGAAGCAGGCGGCGGCCAGCGCCAGGCGGATCTTGAGCGCGGCCCACATCACCGGCAGGGTCAGGTTGCGGTCGCGCGCGACCTCGCGCGTGATGAGCGTGCCCAGCCCGTAATTGGCGACGATCAGCAGGATGGCCGAGACGTCGATCGCCAGGTTGGCGATGCCGACGCCGGCCGGCCCGAGGATGCCCGCCATCTTCTGGTAGACGAAAACCGACAGGATCCGGCCGCTGAGCAGCCCGATGGTCAGGTAGAGGGTGTTGCGGGCGACCGTGCGGGTC
Source organism: uncultured Fibrobacteraceae bacterium (assembly GCA_964399195.1). Taxonomy (GTDB): domain Bacteria; phylum Krumholzibacteriota; class Krumholzibacteriia; order LZORAL124-64-63; family LZORAL124-64-63; genus CAINDZ01. The sequence continues at coordinate 43,914 of CAYNPY010000011.1, read as the reverse complement.
GAGGTCAAGACCGGCTCCCCGGCAGCGACGGAAGGGGCCCAATGGACAACCGCCGGAAGGTAACCGATGGGGGCGCGCCCGCACCAGCCGAATCGGCGCCGCCGGGCATCAGCCGACGCCGGCCTCCAGTTCGCGCCGCAGCCACGCACGCGCCAGCGCCCACTCGCGCTTGACGGTGGGCGCGGAGACGCCCAGCGCCAGCGCGGTCTCTTCGACATCCAGCCCGGCGAAGTAGCGGCACTCCACCACGCGCGCCGCGCGCGGGGCGAACGCGGCCAGGCGGTCGAGCAGCGCGTCGAGCGTCAGCAGGAAGTCGTCGTCGGGTCCGGACCCGGGCGCCGCCACGCCCAGGCCCTCCGTCAGACCCAGCCGCGGGGCGCCGGCGCCGCGTTTGAGCCGCTTGCGGTCGCGCGCGTGGTTGACCAGGATGCGGCGCATCGCCAGCGAGGCGACGCCCAGGAACTGCTCGCGCCCGCCCCATCTCACCCGCGTCTGGTCCACAAGTTTCAGGTACGCCTCGTGCACCAGCGCCGTCGGTGTCAGCGTGTGGCCGACACGCTCGCGGTCCAGGTGCCGGCGGGCCAGGTCCTGCAGCTCGTCGTAGATCAGGGGCAGGACGCGCTCCAGCGCCGCGGGATCGCCGTCGCGGGCCGAGACCATCAGCGCCGTCACCGCGTCCCGCCTCACTGGGTCTGCCCTCCCCCGCCGGCCGCGGCGGCGGCGAGCAGCCCGCTCGCTTCGAGCGTATCGAGTGCCGCGGCGGCCCGGATCGTGAGAGCCTCGCGCAGCAGCGCGGTCGCCTCCTCCCGGCGGCCGGCCGCCGTCAGCACGCGCCCCAGCGCGACGGCGCCGTCGGCGATGTAGGGATGGCCCGCCGGCAGGGCGCCGCGATCGATCTCCAGGCAGCGCCCCAGATGCGCGGCGGCCCGCGTCAGGTCGCCCCGCTCCTCGGCGACCAGACCCAGATGGTAGTAGCCGGCCGACACGTGGGCGTGGCGCGGTCCCAGCGTCTCTTCCCAGATGTCGATCGCTTCGGCGAACATCGCTTCGGCTCCGGCCAGGTCTCCCCGGTCCTGCAGCACGCGCCCGAGGTTGTTCAGGACGTTCGCCACGTACGGATGCCGCGGCCCGAGCGCCCGGCGCCGGATGTCCAGCGCGCGCCGGTACAGCGAATCCGCGGCGGCGGCGTCGCCCTGCGCCCACGCCGCGACGGCCAGATTGTTGAGGCTCTGCGCCACCTCCGGGTGGCGCGGGCCCAACAGGCGCTCGCGCAGCCGCAGGCTCTGCTCCACCAGCGGCCGGCCCTGGTCGTAGCGTCCCTGCGTGTCCAGGAGCACGCCCAGGTTGTTCAGGCTCTCGGCGGTCTCCGGATGCTCCTCGCCAAGCGCGCGACGGCGGATGGCGAGCGCCTCGACGAACAGGCTCTCGGCCTGCGCGTACTCGCCCCGGCCCTGGCGCAGCGTCGCCAGGTAGTCCAGCGAGCGCGCGACGTCCGGGTGATCGCCGCCGAGCAGCGCGCGCCGGTCCGCCAGCCCCTGCTCGACCAAGTCCAGCGCCGGCTCCGTCGCGCCCAGATTGCCGAGCAGCCGGCCGTAGAGATGGCTCATGTCCGCCCGCAGCAGCGGCTGTCCATCCAGGCGCCCCAGCACGGCGTCGCGGCCGGCAAGCAGGAACTCGCGCACCCTCATCGTGTCTCCGCGCGCGCCGCGGGTCACCAGCGGGTCGGAGACGTCGAACATCTCCACCAGCAGCGCCGTCACGCGCTCGGCCCGGTCGCGCTGCAGGGCCGCTTCGCGCGCCTGGCGGCCGATGCGCGCCGCTTGCGCCGACATCGCCACGGCCACGGCGATCGCCGCGACCACGACCACCGCCAGCGCCCCGGCCGCCAGGGCGTGCCGGCGCAGGAAGCGCGCGGCGCGGTAGCCGGGCGAGCCGGGGCGCGCCGCGATCGGCAGGCCGTCCAGGTGCCGCCGCACGTCCTCGGCCAGGGCCGCCACCGAAGCGTAACGCGACGCGCGGTCGACCTGCAGCGCCCCGCGCACGATGGCGTCGAGGTCCCCGCGCAGCCGGGCGGCGAAGCGGCCGGCCGCGGCGCTCGGACGCGGCGTCGGCGCCTGCTCGAGCCGCCGCGCCAGCGTCGTCGCCTCCCACCCGTCCAGGTTGAAGGCGGGCCGCCCGGTCAGCAGTTCGTGGAGGATCACGCCCAGCGACCAGACGTCGGCACCGGTGTCCACACGTTCGCCGCGCAGCAGTTCGGGCGCCGCGTAGCGCGGGGTCAACAGGGGGGCGCCCGGCATCGTCAGGTCCGCGAGCGGCTCGTCCGCGCCGGGGTCCAGCAGCTTGGCGACGCCGAAGTCCAGCAGCTTCACGGCGCCGTCCGGCCTGACCAGGATGTTCGCCGGCTTCAGGTCGCGGTGGACCACCAGGGCGCGGTGGGCGTGCTGGACCGCGACGCAGATTTCCAGGAACAGCTCCAGCCGCGCGCGCAGCGGCGGCTCGTGCCGGGCGCACCAGGCGTCCAGCGGCAGGCCCTCGACGTGCTCCATCACCAGGAACGGCCGTCCGTCCGGCGCCATGCCGCCGTCGAGCAGCCGCGCGATGCGCGGGTCGTCGAGCCCGGCCAGGATCTGCCGCTCGCGCCGGAACCGGGCCAGCACGCTCTCGGTGTCCATCCCCCGCCGCACCAGCTTCAGCGCGACCTGCTGGCGGAACTGGTCGTCCGCGCGCACCGCGCGGTAGACCACGCCCATGCCGCCGGCCCCGATCCGGGCCTCGACCCGGTAGGGACCGATGCGGCTGCCCTCCAGCGGATCGGCGGGCAGTTCGGCCGCCGGGTCCCAGCGCGGCGGCTCGTCCAGGAAGCCGCCTGCGTCGTGGGCCGCCAACAGCGACAGGAGCTCGGCGTGCAGGTCGGGATCGGCCGCGCGCACGGCGGCCAGCCGGTCGGCGCGCTCGCGCTCGGGCCGGTCGGCCAGCTCGGCGAAGAGGTCGGCAATCGTCTGCCAGCGTTCGGGATCCATGACTCTCCGGGTCGGGAAGCGGCGCCCGCCGGGGCGCCGTCCGGCCATGGTAACCCGCCCGGGGCGGGGTCCACCAGCCCGACCCCGGACTTTCGTGATCCCCTTTCGCCGCGGACGGTGCGTTACCGGATACGTAGCAGTCACGCCGATCCCCAGTGACAAGGAGCGCACCCGATGGACACCCCGCATCTCATCCGCGCCACAGCCGCCGCCGCGGTGCTGCTGGCCGCCCTGGCCCGGCCCGCGGCCGCCACCTTCGAGACCGCCTCCGTGACCAGCGACGACATCGCCGCCGCCGATGACTTCGGCTACGGCGTGGCCCTGGAGGGCACGACGATGGCGATCGGCGCGCCGTTCGCCGACATCGGCGCCAACGCCAACCAGGGCGCCGTCTACATCTTCGAGCAGGTGGGCGGCGCCTGGCAGCAGGTGCAGAAGCTGACGGCCGCCGACGGCACCGCCAACGACCTGTTCGGCTGGTCCGTGGCCATGTCCGGCGACCGCCTCGTGGTCGGCGCCGAGGAGGCCAACGTCGACTTCAACGACGCCCAGGGCGCCGCCTACATCTTCGAGCGGACGGGCGGCGTCTGGCAGCAGGTCCACAAGCTCGTCGAGTCGACGGCGATCCAGAATCAGGCCGAGTACGGCGCTTCGGTGGCCATGCAGGGCGACTGGATCGTGGTCGGCGCACCGGCGGCCTACAGCGCCCAGCACGGCCGCGCGTATGTCTATCATCGAGACGAGGGCGGACCCGGCGCCTGGGGCACGATCGCCGAGTTGGAGGACGACATCTTCGACACCAATGCCGGCTTCGGAGACTCCGTGGCGCTGGACGGCGACCTGCTGGTCGTCGGCGCCCGCCTGCTCGATCGCGTGTCCGGCAGCTTCCAGAACGAAGGCGGCGCCTACGTCTTCCGGCGCGACGCGTCCAACTACTGGGACCAGGTCGGCAAGCTGTTCCGCACCGGCGCGCAGGACAACGAGCGGGCGGGCAGCGCCGTCGCGATCGAGGGCACCCGCATCGTGATGGGCGCCTACAGCGTGGACGGCGCCGGCGTGTCGCGTGGGGCCGCCTACGTGTTCGAGAACCCGACCGGAACCCGCGACGGCTGGACGCAGACGGCCGCGCTCGCGGCCGGCGACGCGATGGACGTCGCCTTCTTCGGCTCCGCCGTCGCCATGCAGGACGGCCAGATCTGGGTCGGGGCGCACGGCCACGCCGCCTCGGCCGGGCGCGCCTACCGCTTCGAGGAGAACCTGGGCGGCCCCGGCGCCTGGGGGCAGGCCGAGATCCTCGAGGCCATCGCCCCCGCGGCAAACGACTGGCTGGGCCGGGCCCTCGCCGTGTCCGGCGCGCAGGTCGCCGTCGGCGCCTTCGGCGCCGGCACCGGCGGGAGCGTCTACCTGTACCCGGCGCCGGGCGGCGGCGCCAGCGGCGTCAGCGACCGGGCACCACGCGTGACCTCGGCGCCGCGCGCGCAGCCCAACCCGTTCAACCCGTCCACGCAATTGGCATTCAACCTGGACGCCGCGGGGGCGGTCGAAGTGGTGGTGCACGACGCGCGGGGCGCCCTGGTCGCCCGCCTGTTCCGCGGCGAGCTGGCGGCCGGAGACCACGCCCTGACCTGGCATGCGGCGGGGCTGCCGTCGGGCGTGTACCTGGCGACGGTCCGCGCCGCCGGCAGCTCGCGGACCACGGCGGTCACGCTTGTCCGCTGATGGGGAGCGGATGAACGCGGCCCGGGTTCAACGCTCGGCCAGCAGCCGCGCGCAGACGTAGAGATAGCCGCAGGTGGCGCCGGCGTGGGAGCACAGCGGCGGCCACACGGATCGCCAGCGCCCCCGCATCCAGGTCCAGGCCAGCGCGCCGGCCAGCACCCCCGTGATCAGCAGGATCGCCGCGGGCGCGGTCGGCGCGAGCCGGCCGATGGTCAGCGCGTGGTACGACGTGAACAGCAGCGCCAGCGCGAGTCGAGTCGGCCGGCCGGGGGCCGGCTCGCGCAGCAGCCAGCCGCGCCAGTAGAGCTCCTCGGCGGGACCGTTCACCAAGGCCAGGAAGAACAGGTAGGACGCCGGCGCCCCCGCCGACAGCCCCCAGCCGGCCAGGGCCGCGCGCAGGCCGTCGGCGTCCGGGAACAGCGACGGCGCCAGCGCGAACGCGAGCGGCGGGACCAGCGCCGAGACCAGCCCCAGCACGAGACCGGCCTGCAGCCCCCGCCGCGCCAGGCCCAGCGAACGCGCGTGCGCGCCGAGGCTGCGGCCCGCGCGCCGGGCGAGCCAGGCCGGCGCCACCAGGCAGAGCGCCAGGTGGTAGGCCGCGAAAACGAAGACCGCGCTGCGCAGGAGCACGAGGCCCAGCGCCACCAACAACGGGGCGGCCAGGCCGGCCAGCAGGCGATGTCGGCTGTCCATGCGCGGCAGCATCGTCGATCGCGCGGCGGGCGGCAATCCGGAGTTTCCCCGACCGTGATCGATGATGGCGCGAGCGCGGTTGGCCTGCCGCGCGGGCGCTGCTAGGATCGCGTCGCCACCCGCGCGAATCCGGTTGCCGCCCGAAAGGCCACGCCCATGCGCTCCCGTCCCGCCCCCGCGCGCCACCCGATGCAGTTGCTTCTCGTCATCGCGTTAGCTGCGGCGCCGGCCGCCCTGATCTTGCCGTCGACCGCGCGCGCGGACACGCCGCCGGTGGCCGCCCGCCACGGCCTGGTCGCCTGCGACCACCACCTGGCAGCCGAGGTCGGCGCTCAGGTCCTTCGCGACGGCGGCAACGCCGTGGACGCGGCCGTGGCCACCGCCTTCGCGCTGGCGGTGGTCTTCCCGCAGGCCGGCAACCTGGGCGGCGGCGGCTTCCTGCTCTACCACGACGCGCAGGGCCGCGCCGCCAGCTACGATTTCCGGGAGACGGCGCCTGCGGCCGCGCATGAGCGCATGTTCCTGGACGGGCGCGGCGCCGTGCGCGACACCAGCAACCACCGCGGGCCGCTCTCGGTGGGGGTGCCCGGCACTGTGGCCGGCCTGTGGCTGGCGCACCAGCGACACGGCACGCGGCCGTGGGCCTCGCTGGTGCAGCCGGCGATCGACCTGGCCTCCGCCGGCTTCCCCTTCTCCCCCGGAATGCGCGACTGGTGCGACTGGCTGGCCACCACCACCGACACGCTGCGTGCAGCCACCCGCGCGGCGTTCCTGGCGGACGGCGGCGCGCGCCCGCTGCGGCCGGGCGAGACGCTGCGCCAGCCCGACCTGGCCGCGACGCTGGCGCGCATCAGGGACCGCGGCGCCGCCGGCTTCTACGAGGGCGAGACCGCGCGCCTGCTGGCCGCGTTCATGCGCGCCCACGGCGGCCTGGTCACCGAGGCCGATCTGGCGGCGTACCGCGCCCTCGAGCGCGAGCCCGTTCGCGGCGCGTACCGCGGCCACGACATCGTCTCCATGGGGCCGCCGTCCTCGGGCGGGGTCGCGCTCATCGCCATGCTCAACCTGCTGGAGGGCGACGATCTGGCCGCGCTCGGCCACAACTCGCCGGCGTACCTGCACCTGCTGACCGAGGCGATGCGCCGCGCCTACGCCGACCGCGCGCGGCATCTGGGCGACCCGGAAGCCAACCCCGACCTGCCGCTCGCGAGGCTGCTGTCGAAGGACCGAGCCGCCCGGCTGCGCGCGACGATCCTTCCGGACCGCGCCACGCCCAGCGACAGCAGCGCCTTTGCCGGCGCCTGGCTGCCCGGCGAGGGCGAGCAGACGACGCACCTGTCGGTGGTCGACGCCGCCGGCGGCGCCGTCGCGCTGACCTACACGCTGGAGGAATCATACGGCTCGACGCTGATGGCCCCCGGCACCGGCTTCCTGCTCAACAACGAGATGGGCGACTTCAACGCCGTGCCGGGCCGCACCGACCGCCGCGGCGCGGTCGGCACGCCGCCCAACCTGGTGCGCCCGGGCGCGCGCATGCTCTCGAGCATGGCGCCGGTCGTCGTCGCGCGCGGCGGCGCGCCGGTCCTGGTCGCGGGCAGCCCGGGCGGCCGCACCATCATCAACACCGTGCTCCAGGTCGTGCTGAACGTCATCGACTTCGGGATGGACATCCGCGCCGCGGTCGAGGCTCCCCGCTTCCACCACCAGTGGCTGCCCGACGTCACGCAGTTCGAGGCGCACGGCTTCCCGCCGGAGGTGCGACGCGAATACGCGCGGCTGGGCCACGCCGTGAAGCGGCGCGCGCCGCAGGGCATCGCGATGGGGATCACGGTCGATCCCGCGACGGGCTGGCGCCACGGCGCGGCCGACTCGCGCTCGTTCGACGGCGGCGTGGCCGGCTACTGAGCCGCCGTCCGCGCCGGCCAGCGCTAGCGGATGTTGATGGCCCGCGGCGAGTGCACGAACAGAACGTCGCCCAGCGCCGCGTGCTTGCGGAAGAGATCCTCGCGCCTCTCCCGCAACCCCTGCAGGTCGTAGCCGACGATCGTCAGGTCGGCCTTGGCCGAGTAGCGCGCCACCGCCTCGCGGAAGGACTCGACGTCGTCCACCGGCATGTAGCGGATGTTCATCTCGGACACCGGCATGCGCCCCTCGGCGATGAGCGACTTGATCTCCGCCCGCCGCTCGCGCACGGTCTCGCGCGGGTACGCCAGGTAGACGCGGATCGCGGCGTCCTTCCAGTCGGCGTGGCCGGCCAGGATGTAGCCCAGCAGGATCATGACGTTGGCGTTCTCGGCGTCGTTCCAGGTCAGCCAGACGTGGACGTTGCGCCGCTCGCCGAAATGGAGGTCGCCGTGCCGGAGCACCAGCTGCGTCATCCCGGTGTCGGCGACGAACAGGCAGTTGTCGACGACCTCCGTGAGCGCCTCCGGTCCGTCGTGGACCGAGAACTCGAACATCACGCAGTTGTTGTGCAGGCCGGAGACCCCGGGCACCTGCAGGCTCTGCGCCAGCGCCGTCTTGAGAGACGGGCTGACGATGGTGTCCATGTACACGGCGCTGTTCTGCAGGCGGGCCATCTCCACCAGCCGCTGCCGCACGCCCTGCGCCTCGGCGCCGGTCCGCGCGTCCAGGACGCCCTGGATGTAGTGCAGATACATGCCGAAGCCGTGGCGGTGCGAGAGCCAGCGCATGAGGTTCAGCGGCGCCCGCCGCTCGAAGGTGCGGTCGTTGACCATGATGATGCTCGGCCGCCACTCCGCGCGGCCGCTGTCCCGGCGGCGCGACTGCAGCTGCACGTTGAGGTGGCGCGTGGCCTGGGTCATGACGCCCTCGAACATGGCCGCGATGTCGTCGGCCGCGCCGCCCTTCTGCCGGCGGATCACCTGGTAGAGCGCGACCAGCAGCGCCAGCGCCACCAAGGCGTACAGCGGGTCCATCTGGAACATCATGAACAGGCAGATCAGCGCGCCGAAGAGGCTGACGTACCAGCGCGAGCGGAAGCCCGGCCGGTAGCTGGGCCGCGCCGCGAAGTGCTCCAGGAAGCTGATGGCGCACAGCGACCCGTAGGTGACCATGAAGAACATCGAGATGATGCGGGCGACGAAGTCCACGTTGCCCAGGGCGATGATGACCAGCGCCAGCGCGGCGGTCACGACCGTCGCGTTGCGCGGCTCGTTGGCCTCGCCGGCTCCGCGGGCGAGCCAGCGATTGGCCGCGCGCAGGGGCACGTTGCGGTCGGCGCCCAGCGCCTGCAGCGTCCGCGGCGCCACCAGGACCGAGCCCAGCGCCGAGCTGAGCGTCGCCGCGCCCAGGCCGATCGGGATCAACGGACCCCAGAGCGCGATGCGCGACATGACGAGCTGGTCGCCGGCCAGGTCCTCGACCGGCACCGACCACGCCAGCTTGGCCACCAGCGCCAGGTAGACGACCATGCCGGTGGCGGTGGCCGCCAGCGTGCCGGCCGGAATCGCGCGGCGCGGGTTGGCCAGGTCGCCCGACAGGCCGACGCCCGCGGTCATGCCCGTGAAGGCCGGGAAGCAGATCGCGAACACGACGAAGAAAGGGTCGCCGTCGGCCAGGCGCCCGGTGAGCGAAGCGCCCTGCGCGTCGAAGCCGTCGACAGGCTTGCCCAGGAAGAACGCGGCCAGCGAGGCGGCCAGGATGGCGACCACCGCGTACAGCAGCTTGACGCCGCCTCCGGCGCCCTTGAACCAGACCGCCGCCATCCTGCTGGCGGCGGCCGGCAGCGACACGAACCGCGTGTCGAAGGCGCGGTCGAAGGTCGCGGTGAACCACGGCGCCAGCGGCGTGAACGCCTCGGCGAACGCCAGCATGTAGAACGCCACCGAGATGGCCTGCGACAGGTACAGCGACAGCCCGATGACGCCGCCGATCGTCGTGCCGAACGAGCGGGAGACGATGAAGTACTCGCCGCCGCCTTCCACGCGCCGGTTGGTCGCGATCTCGGCGATGGCCAGGGCAGTCGGCACCGTCACCAGGTGCCCGAGCAGGATGATCCCCACGGCGCCGGCCAGCCCCACGTGGGCGACCGCGTACCCGAACCTCAGGAACATCACGGCGCCGAGGATGGTGCTGATCGCCGCGAAGTAGACGGGCAGCGTGCCGAAGCGGTGGCCGGGAGCGGGGATCGCTTGCGCCTTCTCGGGCATGGTTGACCTCCCGGGTCGAAGCGACGGAACGGCGAAGAACCGCGACTTCCGCAGGTTACACCGCCGGCGCCGATCCCGCACGCCCGTCGGCGCGCCGCCGGCGGGTCGGATTTTGACATTCCATGCTCAACCGTCTACAATCGACGGGAGCCGGCTGTCCGGACCCGCTCGAACCCGGGATCATTGCCGCATGAAGCGCCTGCGCCTGTTCTTCCAGCTTGCCGTCATCGCCGCCGCGATCACCGCCGGCGTCCGCTTCGCGCTGGGCCGCTCGTTCGTCTCGGTCGAGACTTACTGTCCGTTCGGCGGCCTGGAGACCGCGTACAGCTTCTTCACCCGGCGCCAGTTCTCCTGCTCGGCCGGCGAGACCAACCTGGCGCTGTTCGTCGCGCTGCTCGCGCTGACGTTCATCGCCCGCAAGGCGTTCTGCGGCTGGGTGTGCCCGGTGGGCGCGGTGCTGGAATGGGAGGCGAAGCTGGCGCGGCGCCTCTTCGGCCGGCGCGACTTCAGCGGTTTGTGGCGCCTGCCCGCGCGGGTCGACCGCGCGCTGAAGGTGGGGCTGCGCCTGGCCGTGCTGGCGGTGATCCTGGCCGCCACCTGGAAGACGGGTGAGCTGGTCTTCCGCGGCTACGACCCCTACTACATCCTGTTCAGCGCCCACGGGCACGACGTGCGCGGCTGGAGCTACGCCGTGCTGGGCGGCGTGCTGCTCCTGGGCCTTGTGCTGCCGCTGGCCTGGTGCAAGTACCTGTGCCCGCTCGGCATCGTGCTGTGGCCGGTGTCGCGCGCCGGCGCGCTGCGCCTGGCGCGCAGCGAGCGCCTCTGCACCGGCTGCGGCGCCTGCGACCGAGCCTGCCCGCAGGCTCTGCAAGTCTCCGGCGCGGACGAGGTGCGCTCGGGCGAGTGCACGCTCTGCCTCGAGTGCACGGCGGCCTGTCCCTCGCCGCAGGCGCTGGAACTGGCGTGGCCGCGCGTTGGGTCTTCCTGCGCCCCGGCGGAGGCGAAGCCGTGAGGGCGCCGGCCTGGCTGGTCCCGCTGCTGGTGGCGGCCTGCGCGGCGGCCGGCGTGGCGGGCGCGCGGCTGCTGGTGGCGCCGAGCGTGGTGCGCGAGTACGCGGCGCCCGGCGCCGTGAAGGACGCGGCCGCGCTGCGCACCTCGGTGCTGGTGGTCAAGGGCGTCAAGTGCGTCGACACCGCCGAGCGCGCCGCGAAGCTGCTGGACGGCGTGGCCGGCGTGCGCCGCCTGGAGGCTTTTGCTTCGAGGGGGCGCCTGGAAGTGACCTATGATCCCGAGTCGGTCGACGCGCCGCGGCTGCGCGAGGCCCTCGAGGCGCCCGTTCACGAGCCCGCGACCGGCGAGTACCTGTTCGGCCTCTACGAGGTCGTCGAGATGGATGGCGTGAAGATCGCGTCCGCAGAGGAAGAGTAGCCCCCAACCGTGACCAAGGAGAGTTCGATGCGCAACCGCAAGGTTTCCCTGTCCCTGGCGCTGGCCGCCGTCCTGGCGCTGGCCTTCGTCCTGCCCGCCCTGGCCGAGGACAAAGCGCCCGAGATCGCCACGTTCGCCGTGCCGAACCTGAGCGACGAGGCCGTCGTCAAGGACCTGACCGGCGCGCTGGCCAAGGTCAAGGGCGTGGTCGCGGCGAAGGCCGACGCGCCGGCGGGCAAGTTCCTGGTGACGTTCACGCCCGGCAAGACGAACCCCGACAAGCTGGCGAAGGCCGTCGCCAAGGTGTCGCCCGAGGCGAAGCTCGAGGGCGTGGCCCCGGCCGACGGCAAGGCCGCCGACCACAGCGCCTGCGGCGCCTGCCCGAGCAAGGCGACCTGCGGGAAGAAGAAGTAGGCGGGCGGCCGCGGTCCGCGGCCCTTCGCCGCTGGGTTGCGCCGGCGCAAGTCCTGCTGAACGGGCGGGGCTTGCGCCGTCGCGCAGCCGCCGCCCCACCCCCGGAACTCAGTCGGCGCGCCGCAGGAATGCCGGGTTCACGCACCCCCCGGGCACGTCGTCGCCGACCAGCCGCCTGGCCCCCGCGCCGTCCGCGCGCATCTCCCACAGGTCGGGCCGATCGCCGATCGTCGCCTGCGCGATGAACAGCAGGCGCGTCCCGTCCGGCGACCACACGGGCTGCCGCTGCTCGCCGGCCAGCGCCAGGCCCGACGCCTCGCCGCCCGCCGCCGGGACGAGCCAGATATCCGAGCCGTCTTCCTGCGAGCTGCGCCGATACGCGATGACCGAACCGTCGGGCGACCAGGCCGGCTCGGCCTCGAGGTCGATCGTGCTCACCAGCTGCCGCGGGTCGGAGCCGTCGGCGGCCATCGTCCACACGTCGCGGTTGCCGCCGGCGGTGCTGATGTAGGCGAGGCGGGCGCCGTCGGGCGACCAGCACGGCGAGCGCTCGTCGGTGATGCCCGGCAGCGGGTCGGGCGTCAGGTTCACGGGGTTGCCGCCGTCGGCGTCCATGACCCAGATGTCGCCGTCGCGCTGCGTGCGGTAGCTGCGGAAGGCGATCCGCGAGCCGTCGGGCGACCACGCGGGCTGGTCGTCCAGTTCCGGCGCGTTCGTCAACTGCCGCACGTTGCCGCCGTCGCGGTCGCACACGAAGATGTCGCCGGTGAACTCCACGTAGTCGGCCACGACGAAGGCGATCTGAGCGCCGTCGGGCGACGGCGCCGGGTCCATCGCGACCGTGCCCGGGGGCAGCACGCGGGCAAGTTCGCCGGTCGCCGCGTCCAGGCGCAGCAGCTCCGGCGCGTCCGCGAGCACACCTTCGAACACGAGATCGTGCGTCGGCGCGGCGGCGGGCGGGGCCTGCGGGTCGTCGGCGCAGGCGGCCAGCAGCAGCAGCGGCAGCAGCGCGGCCGTCCGGGCCGTCAGCGCGCCCACTTCGAGCCCGACCCGCGCATCCGGCCGGCCTTGGCGCGCTGCCGCGCCGCGCGCTCGGAGGCGGCCAGGCAGGCCATGACCTCGGGGGAGTGCCAGCGGTGGTCGGTGCGGACCGGCAGCTCCTCCTTCAGCAGTCGCTCGATGCCGCGCAGCTGGGGCACGTCCTCGATGCCGCACAGGGCGATGGCGATGCCGCCCTTGCCGGCGCGCGCGGTGCGGCCGATGCGGTGGACGTAGTTCTCCGCCAGTTCGGGCAGCTCGTAGTTGATGACGTGGGTGATGTCCTCGACGTCGATGCCGCGCGCCACGATGTCGGTGGCCACCAGCACGTCGACCTTGCCCTTGACGAAGGCCTCCAGCGCGGCCTGCCGCTGGCTCTGCGTCTTGTTGGCGTGGATGGCGCCCACCTTCAGGCCGCGCAGGTCGAGCTGTCGCGCCACCGTGATGGCCGCCACCTTGGTGGCCGTGAAGACGAGCGTGCGGCCGTCCTTGTTCTCCCGCAGCAGGTCGATCAGCAGGTCCAGCTTGTCGGCGCGCTGCACGAACATCACCTGCTGGTCCAGGTGGTCGGCCACCGTCGCCGGCGGCGCCACCGAGACCATCTGCGCGTCGACCTGCATCGTCGAGGCCAGGCTCTTCACCGCGGGCGAGACCGTGGCCGAGAAGCAGAGCGTCTGGCGCGGGCGCGGCACGCGTTCGGCGATCCAGCGCACGTCGTGCACGAAGCCGAGGTCCAGCATGCGGTCGGCCTCGTCCAGGATCAGGAACTCGACGTCGTCCAGCGTGACGGCGCCCTGCTTGACCAGGTCGATCAGGCGGCCCGGGGTGGCGATGACCACGTCGACGCCGCGCTTGAGCTTGTCGATCTGCGGGCCGCTGGTGACCCCGCCCAGCAGCACCGCCGTGCGCGTGCGCACGTACTTGCCGTAGGCGCGCACGTTCTCGTCGATCTGCAGGGCGAGCTCGCGCGTGGGCGCCAGCACCAGGGCCAGCGGCGTGTCGCCGGGGTACTTCGGCCGCGTGGCGATGTCTTCGATCACCGGCAGCATGAACGCCGCGGTCTTGCCCGTGCCCGTCTGCGCCGTGGCCAGCACGTCGCGCTTGGCGCTCACGAGCGGGATGGCGGCCAGCTGGATGGGGGTGGGTTCGACGTAGCCGCAATCGGCAAGTGCGCGCAGGACGGGTTCACTGAGGCCTAGTTCCGCGAAAGTCTTGGCGTCGGGAGAGGGTATCGGTACCATACGTTCCTGTCTCTCGGGTCCGGGAGCCGCGGCCGTTTGGGTCTCGGGAGGAGCTCAGGAGGACCTGGGCCGAGAAGCAGACTGGACATCGCGGATCAGCAGAGCGTCGCCCGGCGCGGGCGGCGCTTGATCATCAGGCTTCCTTCATCGATGCCTAGCATCCGAAGCAAGCCGAGAGAGCCAATTTAGGCGCCAAGAGGTGCTGCGGCAACCTTTACGCCGATCCGTCGGCCCGCCGCCGGGCAGCAGGGCGCGGGTACGGAGTCCACGTGGTCATCGTTTCCTCCACGCTCATCACCCTGGCGCTGGCGTTCTACACCACCGGCGTCTGGGCCGAGCGACTGGCCCGCTATCTCAAGCCTTGGCATGTGGTTGCGTTCTGGGTGGGGTTCGCCTTCGATGTCGGCGGCACGCTCGCCATGCACGCGCTGGCCACCGGCCCGTTCGATCTGCGCGAGCCGCACACGCTGACCGGCCAGTTGGCGTTGTGGCTCATGCTGGGCCACGCCGCCTGGGCCACGCGCGTCGCCCGCCGGGGCAGCCCGGGCGCGCGGGCCGGGTTCCACCGCTGCAGCCTCGTGGTGTGGCTCATCTGGCTGGTGCCCTACTTCGGCGGCATGGCGCTGGGCATGCGCGGCTGAACGGCGATGGCGGGCGGCCGCCGGCGTGGCGACCCGCGCCAATCGGGACTATCATCATCCAAGTTCGGCTCCGAGGGGGAAGGGAACCGAATTCGCCACTTCGTGCTGGATTCGTGATATCCTTCACAGGTATTTCCGGCAGGGCCGGACCCGCTGCGGGCAATCGTGCGTGGCCTCGCCACCGCCCTACTCCGTTCGCCCAGGACGGCGACCGCAGCACACCGGCTCTCATCGAGGAGGTAGACCATGAAGAGACTGCTGACGCTCGCAACGCTCGCCGCGCTGGTCGTCCTGCCCCTGGCGGCGCAGGCCGATCCCGTCACCGGCACTTACACTTCGACCGACATGGGCGGCCAGATCCTCACCGGCCGCGCCTCGACCTGGCGCTCCGGCGTCAACAGCGGCCTGCCGCACGTGCTGCACGCGCAGTCGTGGGACGGCGCCAACCTCGGCACGCAGTGGGAGCTGAGCTGCGCGATCGAGAACAGCGCCTTCAGCGTCGTGGACAACCGCGTGGGCGGCAACGGCACGGTGGTCTACACGTCCACGTTCAACGGCGGCACGCTGACGTTCTTCGCCGGCGGCTGGCCGTGGGGTGACGGCACCGCCACGCTGGGCACCACCACGCTCATCTCGACGGTGCAGCACATGATGATCGGCGGCGTCAGCACGCCGGTCGCCTCGGTGGTCAACGGCAACACCTCGGGCGAGTTCACCAACGGCTGCCTGCTGACCTTCGCCATCGCCAACGGCAGCGGCGTCGGCGAGACGCCGTTCGCGAGCATTCCGGCCACCTACCCCGCGTTCCTGGACGGCACGTGCAGCCCGGCCTCGCCCTCGGCGCAGTTCGGGACCTGGGGCAACGTGATGACGATCACGATGCACATCAACTGCACGGTGTCGGAAGAGGCGACGACGTGGGGCGCGGTCAAGGGGCTGTTCCGGTAGGCTTCCGGCCACGCAGTCTGGGCAAGGGCCGTCCCCTGCGGGACGGCCCTTGCTGTGTCGAGCGGAATCGGCGGCGCGCCGGCCGAAGCCTTGCCTTCGCCTGGATGTCCGTTATCATGTGCTGAGCGAAGGGTGCGCCGCCCTGATCCGGGGCGGACGCAGGACCGGATCGGGTGGTCGGGCCGCCATCCAGGACACGCGACGGGCGTCGACGTCGACGCGCCGCCACGTGCCTGCCCCGTGACGAACGGGCTCCTGGAGGTCGCCATGGCCGGCAACCCGCGTCAGCATGCCTCGTCCCCGCCCCAGCAACAGACCGGCTGCCTCGGCGCGCTCGCGCGCGTGTACTGGATGGCCGTCGGCAACGCGCTGCTGTTCTTCTGCGCCATCTACGCGGCCAAGCGCCAGGCGCCGTCGGCACTCGACGGGCTCTATGTGGGCCTGGTCGCGATGCTGATCCTGGTGCGCTTCTTCGACATCACGCGCCTGGACGGCCAGACGGCCGACGGCCACCCCGCGACGCTGGCCCATTGGCGGCGCTACTCGCTGGTGCTGGTCCCGGTGGCGGCCGCCGTGTGGGTCGGGGTGCGTTTCGCCCATGGGCGCGGCTGGATGTAGGCCGGCTGGCCGGCGCCGCGCCGCGCCGGCTCAGCCCGGCGGCCGGGCGGCCTGCCTGGCGTCCCGGACCTTCCGCAGCCGCGCCGCCGTCGACTCCGTCAGCGGCGCCATCTGCGGCAGCGCGGCCTCCAGCGCCGCCAGCGCGCTGTCGGCGGCGGCGGCGCGTCCCTGCCCCAGCAGCGCCTCGAGCAGCATCACGTGCCCGATGGGCTGGAACCTGTCGTCGGGCGCCAGGTGCCGGCGGCGCCAGTCGATGACCGCGCGCGCCTGCGCCTCGGCGTCGGCCCAGCGACCCTGCTGGGCCAGGCTGTCGAAGTAGCGGCTGCGGCCGAAGGTGCGGTCCGGCTTGTCGTCGCTGAAGAGCTCGGCGGTCAGGTCCAGGTACTGGCGGTGATACGTCTCGGCCTCCCCGTGCCGCCCGGCGTCATCCAGGATGAAGGCTGTGTTGCCGAGGGCCATGGCCAGCACCTCGCCGCGCTCGCCCAATCCGCGCAGCATGTCCATGACCTCCACCTGCAGGGTGGCCGCCTCGTCCTTGCGCCCCTGGCGGAACAGGTTGCTCGCCAGGTTGCCCTGCGAGCGCGCCAGGTCGGCGTGCGGTCCGCGATGCCGGGCCCGCTGCAGGTCGACCTCACGGCGGAAGTGCGGCTCGGCCTCGGCGTGCAGGCCGCGGTCCTGCAGCGTCATCGCGCGCAGGAACGCGTTCTCGACGGGCAGGCTGCCGCCCGTGTCCGGCAGGCGGTCGAGCATCGCGCGCGCCTCGACGAGCAGGCTCTCGGCCACGGCCGGCCGCCCTCTCCGGCGTTCGAGCCGGGCCAGATCGTGCAGCGTCGCCGCCAGCGACACGTGTTCCGGGCCGAAGACCTCGCGCCTGATGTCCAGGGCCTCGCGGAGCAGGGCCTCGGCCTCGTCGAAGCGTCCGCGCTGCGCCGGGATCGTCGAGAGCGTGGTCAACGTCAGGGCAACGTCGCGGTGCCGCGGCCCCAGCGCCGTCCGCCGGATCGCCAGGGCCCGGGTCAGGGCCGCCTCGGCGGCGTCAAGATCCCCGGCCAGCTGGCGAGCGCTGCCCAGGCGCCAGAGCAGGTCGGCCCGCAACGGGTGATCCGGCCCGTACGCGGTCTCCACGGCGGCCAGGGTGCGTTCGAAGATCTCCACGCCGTCGGCGAAGCGGCCGATCTTGGCGGCGGCGTCGCCCTGCTTCAGGTGGAGCGAGACCAGGCGCGGGTCGTCGGGCCTGTACGCGCGCTCATAGATGGGGGCCGCCAGGCCGATGAGGCTGTCGGCCAGGGCGGTATCGTCGCGCTCGCTGGCCAGGAACGCGCGGCTGAGCAGCGCCCGCGCGTAGTCGAGCGAGTCGGGCTCGGCGATCCCGCGCGCCAGATCCACGGCCGCGCGCCGCAGGCTGTCGCACTCGTCCCAGCGCGCCTGCGTGTAGCGGAGGTCGGCCGCCAGGTCGAGCACTCCGAGCATGAGCGCGCTGCGCGGCGGCACGCGAGGCAGAAGCGTCTCGACCAGACGATGCGTCTCCTCATACTCACCATGGGCCTTGAGCGCGCGCGCCAGCTCCACGTCCAGCTTCAGGCGTTCCGGCGCTGCGGGCGCAAGCAGGGAGTCGGCCCGCGCCTTGCCTTGGCGGAGGTGGCGTTCGGCCAGATCGTAACGGCCCAGGGCGCTGTAGGTGGCGCCCAGGGTGGCGCGCAGCGCCAGTTCGACCTCCGGGCGCGTCGCCAACTGTCCCTGGTCCAGGTCGGCGGCGGCGCGCTCGAGCACCTCGGCCACGGTGACCTCGCGGCCCAGCGCCTCCTCCGGCTTGACGGCCGCCAGCATTCCCTGCAGGAAGCCGGTGACGGCCTCGGCCTGCTCCAGCCGCGCGGCGGCCAGCCCCTCGGCGCGCGTGGCGCGCACCGCCTGCCAGGCGCTCGCCACCACGCCCAGCACCAGCACGGCGACCATGCCCACGGCGCCGATGACCAGCGGCCGGTGCCGCCGCGCGAACTTCCGCACCAGGTAGATGGTGCCGGGCGCGCGCGCTGAGATGGGCTCATCGTCCAGGTAGCGCTGCAGGTCCATCGCCAGGCCGTTGGCCGAGGCGTAGCGCTCCTGCCGGTCCTTGGCCATCGCCTTGGCGGCGATCACGGTCAGGTCGCCGGCCAGCTGCGCGTCGTGCTGCGCCAGCGGTGGCGGGTCGTCCTCGCGGATGGCGCGCAGGGCGTCCTCGAGCGGGCGCTTGCCCAGGTCCAGCGGCGCGCGGCCGGCCAGCAGTTCATAGAGGATCACGCCCAGCGCGTAGATGTCGCTGCGCGTGTCCAGGTCGTTGGGGTCGCCGGCCAGCTGCTCGGGGCTCATGTAGGCCAGCGTGCCGACCAGCTCGCCGTGCGTGGTGACCAAGGAGGTGCCCAGGTCGACGTCGGCCGGCCGCGCCACGCCGAAGTCCAGCACGCGCGGCCGGCCCCCGCGGTCGACCAGCACGTTTCCGGGCTTCAGGTCGCGGTGAATCAGGCCGCGCTGGTGCGCGTGGTGCACGGCGTCGCAGAGCGCGATCATCAGCTCGACGCGCTCGCGCAGCGCCGGCGCGCCGGTCTCGCTGCCGCGCGCCCACTCGTGGAGCCGGACGCCCTCGACCAGCTCCATGGCGATGAACGGCAGCGGCCCGTCGGGCGTCTCCGCGGTGCCCGCCTCGTAGACCTGCGCGATGCCCGGGTGCTGCAGTCGGCCCAGGAACAGCGACTCGTGCGCGAAGCGCCGCCGGAGGTCCTCCGTGGCCAGCTCGGGACGGATCACCTTCAGCGCGACGCGCCGCCGCGGCTCCTCCTGCTCGGCCTCGTAGACGACGCCCATGCCGCCCTGGCCGATGACGCGCAGCGGCCGGTAGCGCCCGACGCGCGCCGGCAGGTCGGGCGCCCAGGCCGGGACGGGTCCCCCGCCGCCGCCGGTGACGGTGCGCTCGGCATGGGGCTGGATCGGCAGGGTCGGGTCATCGTCGCGCATGGCAGCTCCCGGGATCGAGGGGCGGCCATTCTAAACGAGAGGGAATATGAAATGCAATATCAAATTCATGTCACGTGAGCCGACACGTGCGCCTGCGCACGCGGGCGGGCGGCGGGTCCTCTCGGCATGGGTCTGGGCGACGCAGGCGCCCTGGCACCCGCGGCGCCGACGTCTTCAGCGCCTCACCGCAGCAACGTGACCTTCCGCACGTCCACCAGCCCCTCGGCCCGCGTCTCGACGAAGTACAGCCCCGACGGCACGCCGCGAGCGCCGTCATCCCGGCCATCCCACGCCAGCCGGCCGGCGGTGGTCGTGACCACCGCGTCGTGCAGCGTGCGCACCAGAGCGCCACGCACGTCGTACACCTTGACCACCAGGTGGCCCGGGCGCGGCAGCGTCCAGTCCACGGCGACCCTCGGATTGAAGGGGTTGGGGTGGACCGTGACGGCGAAGACACCAGGTGCGTCGGGAACCTCGGACTCGCCGAGCCACTGGCAGTTGGGGACGTCGAAGAAGTTCAGGACATCCTGCAGCAGGATCGTGCGTCGGCTGAGCGGCGCCAGGACCTTGACGCCCGGATGGAGCACGTACCTGAGGTCGTGGTTCATGGACACGACGCGGCTGGTGCCGCTGAAGTTCAGCACCGCGGCCGCGTAGGGGTACGGCGTCTCCACGCCGCCAAGCGCCGTGAACTGCGCCAGCCGCGTCGCCCCGCCCAGAGGCTGCACGGCGTCGAAGTCGTTGATGCCGGCGCAGCCGCCGTAGGCCATCCAGCCGGCGACCGTCGTGAAGACCGGGTTGTCGGCGATCGTGACCACCAGCGGCGCCGTCTGGCCGGCGATGTTGTCGCGCACGTCGCCGTCGCCATAGTTCACGCCCATCCGGCTCTCCAGGAAGGCGCGGGCCGTGGTACCCGACGAGTAGAGGCTGCCCGCCAGGTCGTCGCCGGTCAGGAAGAGATCGCGATCCCCGAGCGCCAGCCAGCTGTCCAGCAGGCCGACGTCGCTGCCAGGGTCGCCGTTGAAGTCGCCGTTCGACAGCGTTGGCGAGCCGAGGTCGCCGGACGAGTAGAGGATATCCAGGTAGCCGGCGATCTGCGGCAGCGTGGCGCGGCCGCCGAGGCCGTTGCCGACACCGGACGACGGTGCGTGGGTGTCGAACACGTCGTAGTCCCGGCCTCGCTCCAGGCACAGTTGGCGCAGGGCGCCGTGCCACTCGTCCTCTCCCCCGAGGAAGCCGAAATCGTTCCAGAACAGGAGCGTCGGCTGCGTTCCCAGCGCATCGCGAAGGCTGGGCAGGCCCTTGACCGTGTAGACGCCTGGGTACGCCAGCGGCTCGGGGTTGCCGTAGCCGGCCAGCTCGGCGGCGCCCGGCGCCGTGGCCGTCTTGATGTCGCCGGCCACGTTGTCGGCGGCCGCGAAGTAGTAGTGCAGCACGTCGCCGGGGAAGATCAGGCCGGTGTCCGGCAGGTCGAAATTGAAGCGGTTGGCGACGATGGCGCCCGTCGCGGTCCGCGTGATCCTGCCGACCACCGGGCTGGCGGGCAGCGCGCGGTACGGATCGAACAGCGGGTTCCGGCGCGCGAATCTCCAGTGCATGACCGGGTTGCCCGTCAGCGTCCCGCCGGCGCGCGGCGTGCAGTCGATCCAGATCGAGTCGCCCGGGTCGTTGCGCAGGTGCGAACGGGGCGAGATGTTCGCGGCCATGTCGAAGCGGATCGAGTTGTTGCCCAGGTCCACCAGGTCGATGGTGCCGCTGGCGGGAAAGCCGTCGTTCGCCAGGCGGGTCTCGGTCACGGCGATGCGCGGCCCGGAGACCGGGTACACCTTCACGCGCACGTTGTCGAAGTACGGCGCCGGCGTGCCGTTGGTGCCGTTGCCGTAGCCGAACTGCCAGCCGAGTTCCCAGACGCCGAGCCGCACCTGGCACTGCGTCACATCGGGGGCGACCAGGTCATCGACCACGTTGATCGAACGCTGGTAGCCCGGGCCGCCGTGGTACACGAAATTGCGGCTCCACCAGAAGGGTCCGATGTTGCCGCCATCGAACGAGGTGCGGACGTCCCAGGTGTAGAACATCCCCGGCGTGTCGTTGGGGATCAGCAGTTCGTGCCGGTACACGTCGAAGGCCAGGCTCATGCCCTTCTTCGTTGAATCCGGCCAGTTCATGATCGGCGAATAGATGGCGTTGTCGAGGTGGTAATCCGGGCCCAGCAGTCCGCCCGTGTTGTTGAGGATGAAGCCGCCCGGCGGGCCATAGTCGTTGCCCGGGCCGCCGACGGTGCCGCCGGTTCCGGGAACCACCAGGCCGTCGTCGATGAAGGCGACCAGGTTCGAGTAGTTCGACAGGCAGTCGTCGGCATCGCCCAGGAGGCGCCACACGCGGGCAAAGTCGCCCACGCCCTGGTACGGCGTCGCCCGCCAGTCCGGTCCCAGCGAGCCGTCCTCGAAGTTCTCGGTGTACACCGTGGCGTTCAGCGTCACCGTGATGTTGTCGATGCGCGCGGCGCCGCTCGTGCCCCACAGGCAGTCGGCGTCCGACCAGGCTCCATCCGATTCGAACACGAAGGCCACGGCGATGTCCGTGCCCTCGTGCAGCTCGGCCGCGGTGTAGGTGAAGGTGTAGTCCACGGCCACCGTGCCGATGCCGTCCCAAGCCCGGCCCTGGCCGCCGGTGACAGGTTCGAACTGCGGATGAGCCGACGTCCGCCGCTGCAGGTACACGTAGTCGTAGCCCGGCTCGACGTCGTACACGAGGTCCGCCTGCACGCGCACGGTCGCCGCGGCGCCGACGGTCTTGCGGAACTCGAGGATCTCGAACCAGCTGTTGCCGTAGCCGCCGACCGGGTCCGAGGCGTCGCAGGAGGCGTAGGCGATGTCGCCGCACCAGGCGAACCGGCCCGCCAGGGGGGCGACCAGGCCATAGGTGTCGACATGCCAGTGGTTGGCAGGGGAGGTGTGGTCGATCGAAGTCCAGCCGTCGGGCAGGTAGCCGGGACCGGCCGGCCGCGCGAAGGCCGTCTCGAAATCGCCCCGGTACGGGTAGTGCCCGCCCGGCCCCATCAGGTCGATGGTGTCGCCCGTCGCCTTGCCGGGCGTCTCGCCGAAGTGCATCGCCGGCTGTGAGGTGATCTGAAAGCCCGACAAGTGGTCGCCCGTCGCGCGGGCGTTCGCCTCCAGGTTGCGCGCCCCTTGGCTGCCGGGCGGCCTGGCGCTCGTCTCCCTTCGTCCGGCGGCAACTGTCGAGACGGAAGCCAGAACCACGGCGCAGACGGCCGCGCACACGAGCGGAATCCTGAGGCTGGGCATCGTACCCCCCATGCGTCCACATCTGGATGGACCGGGCCACGGCGACGGCTGGTCGGGCGAACACCGTGAGGCGGGAGGCCGGATGGGCGCCCCGCCCCGGCACCGTGGCGGCGACCCTTTGAATATACGGGATCAAGGCCGGGGCATGGGGAGAAATCGGCGGGCCCGCGCCCCCCTCGCCGGGAACGCAGGCCCTGTCCATCGTCGCGGTCGCGTCTCTGCTACTTCTTCAGCAGCTCCCGGACCGCCGCCTCCAGCTGCTGGTCGCGCCCCTTGGTCAGCACGTCCGGCTCGTTGCGGACCAGCACGTCGGGCTCGAGTTGCGTGTTCTCGCAGAACTTCCCGTCCTGCCCGCGCCAGCCGCCCATGGGGATGCCGAAGCGCAGCGACGGGTCGATCTGCCGCTCCCACCACACGAACGTGCCCGTGCCCGGCACCGGCATGCCCAGGGTGCGCCCGACGCCCTTGGTCTTGTAGGCCACCGGGAAGAGGTGCGCGTCGGAGTAGTTGCTCTCGCCCATGACGCAGATCGACGGCTTGTTCCACTTGTCGTACGACTCCGAACCCACGTACTGCCCGTGCGGCACGATGTCGAAGTAGGCCTCGCCGTTCAGGAAGTCCGACAGCTGCTCGTGGATGTTGCCGCCGCCGTTGAAGCGCGTGTCGACGATGAGCGACTCGCAGCCCATATTGCGGCCGAGCGCCTCCTCGAAGACGTGCCGCATGCTGGCGTCGTTCATCGCCCGCACGTGCACGTAGCCGACCTTGCCCCCCGACAGGCGCGTGACCTCGTCGCGCCGGTTGCGGACCCAGCGCTTGTAGAGCAGCTCGTTCTCCTCGCCGCCGCCGATGGGCCGGACCTCGTCGTCCCAGCGCTTGCCGGAGGCGGGATCGAGCACCGACAGCAGCACGCGCTCGCCGGCGCGGCGGCTGAGCATGGCCACCCAGTCGGCGTCCCCGGCCACGGGCCGGCCGTCGATCTTCTCGATCACGTGCCCGGCGCGCAGCCGCACCGCCGCCTTGTCGCAGGGGCCGCCGGCGATCACCTCGTCCACCTTCAGGCCGGGGCCGGCGAAGGCGTCGTCGTAGAACAGGCCCAGCGCGGCGGTCTGGTCGCCCTGCGGGGCCGTCGGCCGGTAGTAGCAGCCGGTGTGCGAGGCGTTCATCTCGCCCAGCAGCTCGCTGAGCATCTCCGCGAAGTCGTGGTTGTTGTTGATGTGCGGCAGGAAGCGCGCGTAGTCGGCGCGGTAGCGGTCCCAGTCCACGCCGTGCAGATCCTGCACGTAGAACTTGCGCTTCAGTTGGCGCCAGGCGTGCTCGAAGATGTAGGCCCGCTCGCGGCCCTGCTTGAGCACCATCTCGCCCTTCGTCTTCAACGGCTCGACGCTGCCCTTGTCGATGTCCGCCTTCTTCGGCTTGCCGTCGGCCAGGAAGACCAGGAACTTGCCGTCGGACGACAACGTCAGGTTCTCCACGCGGGCGCCGACCTTGGCCAGCAGCGAGGCCTCGCCGGTGCGCGTCTCCAGCGACCACAGGTCGTTGCCCTTCTCGAAGGCGGTCAGGTAGAAGAGCTTCTCGCCGTCGGCCGAGAGCACCCAGTCGGTGGCCGGCGAGTTGTGCGTGGTCAGGCGCAGGCGACGCTCGGCCAGGCCGTCGCGGTCGATCGTGACCGGCGCGGGCGGCTCCTTGTCGCCGTCCTTGCCCTTGCCGCCCTTCTTTTCCTTGTCCTTCTTGGCGTCCTTGCCGTCCTCGCCCTTGCCTTCCTCCGCCTTCTCCTCCTGCTCCTTGACCAGCGCGAAGTCCTCCTTCGACAGGCGGAAGCGGTCGAAGGCGGCCTTGTCGAAGAACAGCGCGTGCACGTCCCAGGTGAACGCGCCGCCGCCCTGCGACAGCGAGCCGTCGCGGTTCGTGCCCCAGACCATCGCCTTGCCGTCCAGCGACCACTTGGGCCCGATGTCGTCGTAGCCGCTGAAGGTGAGGTTCTCCACCGGCGACTTTCCGTCGGCGGCGACCAGGCCGACCTCGGGCGTCATCACGCGCTCGGGCAGGCCGTACTGCACCAGGAACCACTTGCCGTCGGGCGACCACTGGTACCACTGGTCGCCGTCCGCGTAGGAGTAGTTGTGCTCCGCGGGCAGGACCAGGCGCGACTGCTTCGCGTCCAGGTTGAAGACCTTCAGCGCGACGCGGTTCTCCAGGTAGGCGATCTCCTTGCCGTCGGGCGAGAACGCGGGCTGGAACTCCTCGGCCTCCGTGGCCACGAGCACCTTCGGCTCCAGGACCGTGGCGGCGTGGAAGTAGGGCTCGGACTCGCGCGCGATGGTCGAGGCGTGGAGGTCCCAGCTCTGGTCGGGCTCGGCCGCGTAGGCCAACGTGCGCCCGTCGGGGCTCCAGCACGGGCTGCGCTCCTGCCAGGGCGTGTCGGTGATGCGCTTGGTGGCGCCGCCGTCGACGGCGCTGACGAAGATCTCGCCGCGGAAGACGTAGGCGAACTCCTTGCCCGACGGCGCCAGCGCCAGGTCGGTCATCTCCTCGTCCACCTTCACGACGCGGTCCAGAACCTGCAGCCCGTCGACGCCGATGCGCACCTGCAGCTTCGCCGGCTGCGCGCCGGGCTTCAGCGTGTACAGCTCGCCGTCCTGCGAGAAGCACAGCGTGCCGTCGTTCGCGCGGGTCAGGAAGCGCACCGGGTGCCGCGTAAAGCGGGTCAGCTGCGCGGCGCGCGCCGGGTCGGCCAGCGAGCCCTGCCAGACGTTGAACGTGCCGTCGCGCTCGCTCAGCCAGAAGTAGTCGTCGCCGGCGTCGAAGACGGGGTTGCGGTCCTCGGCCGGGTCGGTGGTCAGCTGGCGGTAGGCGCCGGACTTCAGGTCGTGCACCCAGATGTCGCGCGTCACGGAGGAGGTGTGGTGCTTGCGCCACGGGCTCTCGACGCCCTTGTAGTCGTGGTAGAGCAGGCGAGCGCCGCTCGCATCGACCTGCGCGTCGAGGGCGGGCACCGGCAGCACGCGCGCGACGCGACCGCCGGCCGCGGGCACGCGGTACAGCTCGCTCATGGCCCCGGTGGGGAACTGCGCGTTGCTGGCCGGGTCCTGCCGCGCCGCCGAGAACAGCACCGCCTGGTCGTCGGCGGTGAACGACGAGGGCACCTCGCCGCCCGAATGGAAGGTCAGCCGCCGCGCCTCGCCGCCCGTGGCCGGCATGACGAAGACGTCGAAGTTCCCGTGCCGGTCCGAGGCGAAGGCCAGGCTCCTGCCGTCATGGCTCCAGACCGGGGCGTACTCGTAGGAGTCGCTGACGGTCAGCGGCACGGCCGTGCCGCCCTGCGTGGGCACCGACCACAGGTCGCCCTTGTGGGCGAAGACGATGGTCGAGCCGTCGGGCGAGATGGCGGGGTAGCGGAGCCAGAGGGGGGCGGAATCGGCGGCCTGCGCGGCGGCCGGGGCCGCGGCGGCGGCGAGCGCCAGGCACAGCAGAAGGGCGGACAGGGGTCTCATCGTTCGGGTTCCTCCGGAAGGGTAGGGGCGCGGTCGGGCAACCTGATGGGTACGCGGGAACGGAGGCGCGGGTTGCGCCGGACGGGGATCCGGCACAGGATAGGACCGATCACCCTTCCCCTCCACCCCCCGGAGCCGCCGCCATGGACCGATTCGCGAACCCGCCCTCCCTCGCCGCCATCCGCGCCGCCTTCCCCGCCCTGGCGGGCGGCCCGGTGTTCCTGGAGAACGCCGGCGGCTCCCAGGTGCCCGCCTGCGTGGCGGACGCCATGCACCGCTACCTGCGCGAGACCTACGTGCAGCTGGGCGCCGGGTACGAGCTGTCGCGCCGCTGCACGGCCACCGTCGACGAGGCGCACGCCTTCGCCCGCACCTTCGTCAATGCGCGGCGGGGGCACGCCATCATCGGTTCCTCGACCACGGCGCTGCTCAACCTGCTGGCCGGGTGCTACGCGCAGGTGCTGCGGCCGGGCAGCGAGATCGTCCTGGCCGAGACCGGCCACGAGGCGAACCTCGGCTGCTGGAAGCGGCTGGAGCGGCAGGGCGTGGTCATCCGCTGGTGGCGCGTGGACCCGGCGACGTTCGCCTGCCCGCTGGACGGCCTGCGCGACCTGCTGAGCGAGCGCACGGCGCTGGTTGCGCTGCCGCACGTCTCGAACCTGCTGGGGGAGATCGTCGACCTGCCGGCGGTCGTGGCCCTGGCCCACGCGGCCGGCGCGCGCGTCGTGGCCGACGGGGTGGCGTACGCGCCGCACCGCGCCGTCGACGTCGACGCCTGGGACGTCGACTGGTACGTGTACTCCACGTACAAGGTGTTCGGGCCGCACATGGCGGTGCTCTACGGGCGGGACGACGCGCTGGCGGAACTGCCGGGCCCCAACCA
Source organism: uncultured Fibrobacteraceae bacterium (assembly GCA_964399195.1). GTDB lineage: Bacteria > Krumholzibacteriota > Krumholzibacteriia > LZORAL124-64-63 > LZORAL124-64-63 > CAINDZ01. The sequence continues at coordinate 17,309 of CAYNPY010000011.1, read as the reverse complement.
CGACTTCATCCCCCGCGACGACCTGCCCTACCAGTTCGAGCCGGGCGGCGCCAGCCACGAGGGCTGCGCGGGGCTGCTGGCGCTGGGCGAATACCTGGCGTTCCTGGCGGGCGCGCCGGCGGGCGCGGCCTGCAACCGCGCGGTGATCGAGGCAGCGTTCACACGCGCGGCGGCGCTCGAGGCCGCGCCGACGGAACTGTTGCTGAATTGGCTGCGCGCGCGGCCGGGCGTGCGGATCATCGGGCCGGAGCAACCGGGCCCGTCGCGCGTGGGCACGGTCAGCTTCGTGCACGAGCGCAGGTCGTCGCGGGAGATCACGTCCGTCGTCGACCGGAGCGGCATGGCCATCCGCAACGGGCACATGTACGCGCACCACCTGTGCAGGGCGCTGGGGATCGCGGTGGAGGACGGCGTCGTCAGGGTGAGCCTGGTGCACTACAACACGGCGGCGGAGATAGAGCGGCTCATCGGCGTTCTGGAGCGGGTCATCTGAGACGAGGGCCCCGCGGGCGGCGCGCCGCGGGGCCCGTCAGCCTGCCGTACGCGGCGCCTCAGTGCCCCGGCGTCTCCGCCCCGCCCCGCAACCTGACCGGCAGGTCCTTCCGCGCCCGGATCCGCAGGTTGAGCATCTCGACGAAGACCGAGAAGCCCATCGCGAAGTAGATGTAGCCCTTGGAGATGTGCTGGCCCAGGCCGTCGGCCACCAGCGTCATGCCGACCAGCAGCAGGAACGACAGCGCCAGCATCTTCACCGTGGGGTGGCCCTCGACGAAGCGGCTGACGGGCCCGGCCGCGGCCATCATCACCAGCACCGCGATGACCACCGCGGCGATCATCACCGGCAGGTGGTCGGCCATGCCGATGGCGGTGATCACCGAGTCGAGCGAGAACACGATGTCCAGGACCATGATCTGCGCGATCACGGCGCCGAACGAGGCCGCCTTCACGGCGCCGCCCTTGTGCTCGTCGCCCTCGAGGTTGTGGTGGATCTCGATGGTCGCCTTGCCCAGCAGGAACAGGCCGCCGACGATCAGCACGATGTCGCGCGCGGTGATCGCGTGATGCCCCACCCGGAACAGCTCGACGGTCAGGTGCGCCAGCCAGGCCAGCGAGGCCAGCAGCAGGATGCGCGTGACCATCGCCGCGCCCAGGCCCAGCGTGCGGGCGCGGGCGCGCTGCGCCTCGGGCAGCCGGCCGGAGAGGATGGAGATGAAGATGATGTTGTCGATGCCCAGGACGATCTCGAGGCTGGTCAGAGTCAGCAGGGCGATCCACGCCTTGGGGTCGGCGATCCATTCCATCGGCGGGCATCCTTCGGCCGGGGTGCTGGTGCGCGGCGCCCGGGGTCCGGGCGGAACGGCCGCGAATCTAGCACGGAGCGCCGCCGGCACCAACCGGCGAGCCGGGGCCGGGCGCGGGCGTCAGCGCGCCAGCATGAAGCCGATGCCGGCGCGGCTGACGATACGGTCGTAGTCCAGCAGGCTCTCCCCGTAGCCGTGCGACACCGTCACCACGAGCCAGGCGTTCTGCTCTCGTGGCAGCGGCCGGCTCAGGTTGAGGCTGGCGAAGCCGCGCCCGGTGGCGGGATTGCCGCGCGCCAGCAGGTGCGCCTGCACGCCCGAGCGCCAGCGGTAGTAGAGGTGCAGGTCGGCGTGCCCGAGGTAGTCGTTGATGTCGGGGTTGTCGTCGCCCTTGGCGGAGCCCGGCTCTTCCTTGGGGTCCTCGGGCACGCGCCAGCGCAGGTTCAGGCGGGCCAGCAGGCCGCCCTTCTGGTAGTGCGGGGCCAGGAAGAACTGGTTCCAGGAGCGCGACAGCGCCTCGCGCTGCCCGTTCGACTCGTGCTCGAAGCCGAAGTCGGCGCCCGCCGTGCCGCCCTTCCAGGCGCGGCGCGGCGAGCGGTAGAAGAACGAGGGGTTGTAGTCGGTGTTCCGGAACGGCGCCGACTCCTCCACGTTGTAGGCCTGCCAGTAGGAGAGCTGGCGGTAGCCGAAGTAGAGGCGCGAGCCGGCCACGGCCTGCTTGGCGCTCAGCTGGAAGACGACCTCCGCCTGCTCGCCGTGGTAGCGGTCCGCGTGGGTGTAGGGCAGGATGAACATCTCGTCGTGCAGCGTCAGGCCGGGGCCCTCGTGCACGATCTGGAAAGCCGCCGCCGGCGCCGCCAGATCGGGGTCGACCACGGGATCCCGGTCGGGCGCGGCGGCCGCCGGCAGCGCGGCGCCGAGCATCCGCGCCGCCAGCAGCGTCGCCAACAGCCTTGTCATGCCACGCTCTCCTTCCGCGCGCGCCGGCCGGCGAACGTGAGCCGGTCGAACAGCGAGTAGACCACCGGCACCACGTACAGCGTGAACACCGTCGAGACCAGAACGCCGCCGATCTGCACCACGGCCATCGGCGTGCGGAACTCGGCGCCGGCGCCGCCCATCGCCTGCGGCAGCATGCCGATGACGATGGCCAGGTTCGCCATGATGATCGGCCGCAGCTTCACGGGGCAGGCCTCCAGCAGCGCCGGCTCCAGCGCGCGCCCGGCGGCGCGCAGCTGCGCCGTGTGGTCGAGCATCAGGATAGCATTGTTCACGACGATGCCCACCATCATCACCAGCGCCATCAGCGACATGATGTTGATGGTCGCCCCCGTGAAGAACAGCGCCAGCGCCATGCCCACCAGGCCCAGCGGCAGGGTGACCATGACGGTCAGCGGGTGGATGAAGCTCTCCAGCATGGCCGCCATCACGATGTAGATCAGGACGATGGCCATGACCAGGGCGCCCAGGATGGAGGCGAACGCCTCGTCCTGGATCCTGGCGGTGCCCGCGTAGCGCACCGTGACGCCGGCGGGCAGGCCCAGCGCCGCCACGCCCCGGTCGATCCGGGCGCGCTTCTCCGACAGCGTGCCCTCGGCGATGCCCGCGGTGATGTCCACCTTGCGCTGCTTGTCGGCGTGCAGGATGGTCGCCTCGCCCAGCGACGCTTCGATGTCCGCCACGTCCGACAGCGGCACCACGGCGCCGGCCGGCGTGGCCACCGGCAGATCGTCCAGCCGGGCCGGGTCGGCGCGGCTGGCGGGATCGGCCGCCACGACGATGTCGTACTCCTCGCCGTCCTGCCGGAAGACGCCGGCCTCGGTCCCCTCGAAGGTGGCGCGCAGGATGCCGCCGACCGTGGCCGCGTTCAATCCCTGCTGCGCCAGCTCCAGCCGCCGCGGCGTCACGTTCAGTTCAGGCTTGCCGGGCTGGTCGCTGGTGCGGACCTCGACCAGGCCCGGCACCGCGCGCACCACGCCGTAGACGGCCGCGGCGGCCGCCAGCAACTGCTCCCGGTCGTCGGCCAGGACCTCGATCTCCACGTCGGCCTCGCCGGCGCGCGCCTCGCCCATCGCGGTGACGGACAAGCGCGCGTCGGGAATCCCCGCCAGCTGCGGCCGCAGCGCGTTCATGAACCCGGTCACGCCCAGCTCGCGCTCCGTCGCCGGCTTCAGGCGGATCAGCACCGCGGCGTCCTCGATGCCCCGCGACTCGCCGCCGGCCTTGATCATGATGCCGGTCACTTCGTCGTGGGCGGCGGCGATGTCCGCCACCCGCCGCGCGATCTGCGCCGTGCGGTCAAGGCTGGTGCCCTCCGGCAGTTCGATGAGCACCTGGCAGAGCCCCTGGTCGGTGGTGGGCATGAACTCGCCGCCGACGAAGCGGAACAACATCAGGCTGGCCGCGAGGACCAGCCCGGTGCCGGCCAGCGGCAGCCACTTGCGGCGCAGGGCCGCCGCCAGCGTGCGTCCGTAGGCGGCGGCGAGCCGGTCGTACGCCGCGTCCCAGGCGCGCGCCAGGCGGGCGGCGGCGCCGGCGCCGTGCCCGACGCCGCGTCCGGGGCGGACCAGCCTCGCCGCCAGCATGGGCACCAGCGTGAAGCTGACCAGCAGCGAGAACATCGTGGCGTAAACGACGGTCAGCCCGAACTGCAGGAACACGCGGCCCATGATGCCGCTCATGAAGGCCACCGGCGTGAAGACGACGACGTTGGTCAGCGTCGAGGCCAGCACGGCAATGGCCACCTCGGCGGTGCCGCGCTCGGCGGCCTCGAACGGCTCGACCCCTTCGCCGACCAGCCGCCCGATGTTCTCCAGCACGACGATCGAGTTGGTGACCAGCGTGCCCACCGAGATGCCCAGCGCCATCAGCGACATCACGTTCAGGCTGAAGCCCGACGACTGCATCAGCATGAACGTGGCCACCACCGAGATGGGCATGGCCAAGGCCGCGATCAGCGTCTGGCGCCAGTCGTGCAGGAAGACGAACAACAGCCCGCCGGCCAGCAGGATGCCCAGACCCAGGTTCGACAGCAAGTCCTTGACCGAGTCGCGCACGAAACCCGCGTTCTCGGAGACCTGCTCGAGGCGGTAGTCGGCCGGCAACTCCCGGCGCAGGCCCGCGATCGCGTCCTGGACCGCCTCGACCACCTTGACGGTGTTGCCGTCGGTGCGCTTCTGCACGCCGATGCCGATGACCGGACGCCCTTGCCATTCGGCCTGCTCGCGCAGATCGGCCGTGGTGTCGCGAATGCCGGCCACCTCCGACAGCGGGATCGACTGGCCGCCCGGCAGCGGCAGCCGGAAGGCGGCCAGCTCGGCCGGGTCGCGCACCTCGCCGCGCAGGCGGATGTTCACCTCGCCGGGGCCGCGGCTGATATGGCCGGCCGGCACGTTGAGGTTCGCCGCCGCCACCAGCCGCACCACGTCCAGCAGGGTCAGGCCGTAGGCGCGCAGCCGCTCGGGATCCACGTCGACGCGGATCTCCCGCTCGCGAACGCCGGTCACGACCACCTCGGCCACGCCGTCGATGCGCCCGAGGCGCTCGGCGATCACCTGGTCCACGGTGCGGTAGACCTCGTCCAGCGGACGGTCGGCCGAGACCGCGAAGTTCACGACAGGCTCGCCGCCGATGTCGTACTTGGCGACGACGGGATCCTCGGCGTCCTCCGGCAGCTCGGAGCGGATGCGGTCCACGCGGTCCTTGACGTCGATGGCGGCCTGGTCGGCCGAGACCTCGAGCGCGAAGCGCACGACGACCTGCGAGACGCTCTCGCGCGAGACGGAGGTGACGTCCTCGAGGTTGGCCAGCGTCGAGACCTGGTCCTCGATGCGCTTGGTCACCTGCGACTCGATCTCGCCGGGCGCCGCGCCGGGATAGACCGTGGTCACGACGACGACGGGGAAGTCGATGGGCGGCATCAGCTCCAGGTTCAGCGACCGGTAGCCGTTCCAGCCCAGGTAGATGAGCGCCACCATGACCATCGTGGTCAGCACGGGGCGGCGCACGAACGCGCGCAGCAGGCTCATGTCATTCCCCCACGATCCGCACGCGGTCGCCGTCGACCAGCTGCGTCTGCCCGAAGCGCACCACGCGCTCGCCGGCGGCCAGGCCGGCCACGACCTCGACGCGGTCGGTCTCGCGCGCGCCGAGGGTCAGCTCGCGCCGGCGCGCGACGCCCTGCGCGTCGACGACGAACACGGCCGCGCCGTCGACCAGCGCGCCGGCGGGCACCTGCAGCGCGCCCCGGCGCAGGTTCGTGCGCACCTCGATGGACACGAGCAGGCCCGGCACCAGGCGGCCGTCGGGATTCGCGAACAGCGCCTCGCCGCCCAGCAGGTGCGTCTTCGGATCGGCGCGCAGGTCCAGGCGCGCCAGCGCGCCCTCGCGCCGGGCGCCGTCGGGCGCCGTCCAGCGCGCGGGCTGCCCCACCGCCAGCTCCAGGGCCTGCCGGCTGCCGGCGGCGAAGCGCACGTTCACCTCGTCGGTGCGGGCGATCCAGACCAGGGGCTTACCCGACTCCGCCACGTCGCCGGCGTTGGCGGGGATCGCCACCACGACGCCGTCCTGCGCGGCCACCAGGGCCGTGCTGCCCTCGACGTCCTGCAGGTCGGCCGCCGCCACCTTCAGGCGCGTCTCGGCCTGGTCCAGCGCCTGGTCGCTGATGGCGCCCTGCGCGTGCAGGTTCCGCAGGCGCTGCACGTCCGCGAGCAGGTTCTCGTGCGTGGCCCGCGCGCGGGCGTAGCTGTGCACCATCGGCGTCGGCGCCTCGCGCACGAGGCGCACGACGACGTCGCCGGCGCGCACGCGGTCGCCCTCGCGCACGGGGATGGCGGCGATGCGCAGCGCGTTGGTCGAGGCGACGGCGTACTGCACCACGCCCTCGACCGTGCCGGACAACGGCAGCCAGCGCTCGAGGTCCGCGGCGGCGGCCGTCACGACCTCCACGGGCTTGCCCTGCTCCGCCTGGACCGACTCGAGGCTGGAAGGCACGACGGCCCCGGAAATCGCGGCGAAGCGCGCGGCGAAGGCGGCGGCGACGACGACCACGGCCGCGGCGGCGATGATGCGGGTTCTCATGACGTGGCTCCTTGCCCGCCGACCGCCAGCTCGAGGGCGGCCTGCGCGAGGTTCGAGGCATGCAGCGCCGCGGCCAGCTGCGCGCGCGCGGTGGCCAGGGCGCGTTCGGCGTCCAGGCGTTCCAAGGGCGTGCCGACGCCGCTTTCGAGGCGGACGACCGCCAGACGGTGGGTTTCGCGAGCCAGTTCGACGTTCTCGCGCGCGCCGTCCAGTGCGGCCAGGGCGTCCTGCAGCGCCAGCGCGGCGCTGCGGACGGCCAACTCGCGGTCGCGCGCGGCCTGTTCCAGTTCGAGACGGGCGGTCTCCAGGTCGGCGCGCGCGGCGGCCACGGCCGCGCCGGTGCGCCGGCCGTCCAGCAGGGGCCACTGCACGGCCAGGGCGACCTGGCTGCTCGCGGCGGCCTCGTCCTCTCCCGGTGCCAGGCCCCGGTCCCACTGGCCCTGCACGGCGTAGTCGGCCGACAGCAGCACGACGGGGCCGCGCCCGGCCGCGGCCAGCCTCAGTTGCTGGCCGCGCGCGGCGACCGCGGCCGACAGCGCGCGCAGGAGCGGGCTGCCGGCGCGCATGCGCGCGAGCAGCTCGTCGACGGGCGCCGGGGCGGGCGCCGGCGCCAGCGTGTCGGCCGGCGCGACGGCGACCCCGCACAGGCGCGACAGCTCCAGATCGGCCAGGGCCACGCGGCTGCGCGTATGGGTCACCACGGGGCGCCGGTTCGCCAGCTCGACCTCGGCGCGCTGGCCGTCGAAGCGGCTGGTGGTGCCCTGTTCGACACCCAGGCGCGCCAGGCGCGCGGCCTCCGCCGTCGCGGTCAGCGCCGCCTCGGCGTTGGCCAGCTCCGCTCGCGCCAGCAGCGCGTCGGCGTAGGCGGCGGCAACCGCGTAGCGCACGTAGTCGCGCGCGGCTTCGCGCCGCGACTGCGCAGCGTCGACGCCGTGCCGCGCCGCGCCCTCGGCCGCAGCCAGACGGCCCGCCGTCCACAGGTTCAGCCGCGCGGTCAGCGCCGCGGCCAGTTCGCGGTCGCCGCCCAGTTCCAGGCGCGTGCCGCCGCCGAAAGCGGCGGCCAGGTCGGCGGGCACGAACATGACCGGCTTCTTCAGGTTGGCGCCGTACCGCGCAGACAGGTCCAGCGTCGGCAGGCGGCCCGAGCGCGCCGCCACCACCTCCGCCTCGGCCCGGGCCACCGCCTGTTCGGCCTGCAGCACGGTCTCGTCGGCGGCCAGGGCCAGGCGCACGGCGGTCTCGAGCGTGACGGGGGCCTGGGCGAGCGCGGGCGCCGCCGCGCACAGGGCGAAGATCATCGGCAGCGCGCGCCTCATGTCCTTGCCTCCGGCCCGGCCAGGTGCGGGCGCACCATCAGGTCCATGATCCGCTCCGGCAGTTCGGCGTAGGGATCGCTGCCGTCGTGCGCGGCCAGCTCGTCGACCAGCGCGCGGCCGGCGCCGGCGATCATGATCGCCAACAGGCGGGTGTCGACCGGCCGCAGCTCGCCGCGGGCCACGGCGCGGTCCAGCAGGTCGCGCGCGCGCTCGATGTACAGGCCGGTGAGCGTCTGCTGGGCGCCGCGCGGGGCGCCCAGCGACTCGGCGACCTCGACGCGGATGAGATCGCGCAGGCGGGCGGCGAACGCGAAGACCTCGCGCAAGGTGTCGAGCAGTTCGTCGAGCGGAGGCTGGCCGTCGAGATCGCGCCGGTCGAAGAGTTCGTGGAGTTCGCCGATGCTGCGCAGCTGCAGCCGGCGCAGCAGTTCGTCCTTCGAGGGGAACAGCGTGTAGATCTTGCCCACGGAGAAGTCGGCCCGCGCGGCGATCTGCTGCATGCTCGTGCCGTGGAAGCCCTGCGCCACGAACAGCGACAGCGCGGCGTCGAGGATCTCGTTCTCGTCCTCGCGACGGCGGCGCTCGCCCCTGGTTCCGCTCATGCCCGCACCTCCAGAACAGCCAATTCATGTTGTGAACAGTAATTCGAGATATGAATGATGGTTCGTTTTCAAGCCCGGCGCAAGCCCGGATCGCGCGCCGGCGCCGGGCATCTTGTAGTGTGTTTATTATCAATGAGTTGGCTGCCTGCCGGACGCGCCGCCCTGTCGAGCGGCGCCCACCTGCGGCTCGACAGCGGCGCCCGCAGGCACTAATGTCTCAGCCGCTCGGCCCCGCGGCCGACATCCTGCCGGGAAGCCCGCTCCCCACGCGTGCCGCCTCCGGGCATCCGCAACTTGGTCCGCCCCGACCAGAGAGGCCCCGCGCCGATGGCCCCCGCCGCGTCGATGACGAGCCGCCGTCGCGCCCTGGCGCTGCTGCCGTTCGTCCTGGCCGGCGTCAGCGGCGGCTGCCGCGCGTACCAGCCGGTGGCCACGGTGGTCAACAAGCCGCCCGAGACCTACCTGACCGGCGCGCCGAGCGAGCACGGCGGCGGCTACTACCGCTTCCACGTCTACTGGTACGGCCGCGACCTGGACGGGCGCGTCGAGCGCTTCGCCTGGGCCCTGACCGACGGCACGCTCCAGGACCCGCGCTCGAACGACGACGAGGAAGACCAGCGCTTCAACCCCGCGCTAAACGCCTCGACGCTGGACATCGCGCGGTGGACCACGCGCACCGACTCCGTCTTCAGCTTCCTGATCGAGGACGGCGCCAACCCGTCGGCCTCGCTGACGCTGCACATGGCGGCGCAGGACGACCGGGGCGCCTTCGACCGCACGCCCGCGCGCCTGCACTTCTTCGCCAACAGCCTGGGCAACCCGTCGCTCTCCTACTTCCGCGTGGCGGAAGGCGACACGGTGCCGCTGGCCCGCGGCGCCGTCGACACCGTCGGCTACGGGCAACCCTACCGTCTGCTGTGGCGCGCGCAATCGCCCAACCTGCGGGGATACAGCGAAGCGGCGCTGGCGCTGCTGGACACGCTGCCGCCGGCCGCCGACGGCATCCTCGGCTACAAGTGGCGCGTGGACGGGTTGCCGGGCGAGGAATGCGACGCGTCGCTGGTGGACTGCTGGCGTCCGCGCAAGTTCGCCGAAGCCACCGGCGACAGCTACTCCTACTTCGGGCCGGTCGCGGGCCTCCACTTCCGCAACGACGGCGGCGACCCGTCGGTGTTCGGCCGCCTGCTGCCCAGCGGCCAGATCACGGTGACGGCCAACGCGATCGACATCGCCGGGGTCGAGGTGATCGAGAGCCTGCGCAGCACCAAGGTCCTGGTGAACTACGACCCGCAGACGCTCATCCTGGACGGCGAACGCGACTGGGCGCACCCGGAGGATCCCCAGACGTACCCCTACTACGTGCGGCTGGACGATCCGGCCGGGACGCGGCACCCGTTCCGGTCGGGCGAGCGGATCCCCGACCGCACGTATGTCACGGTCAAGGCGCTGGTCCGCGACGACCCGCGCGACCGCCGCTTCGATCAGGATTACCGCATCGGCTTCACCGGCTACGTGAGCGGCGCCCGCAGCAACTATCTGGGCGGCGTCTTCAACTTCGCCTCGGAGGCCAGCGACCTGGACTTCGCCCCGGCCTGGGACGCCGGCGCCGACGGCTGGTACGGGGAGACGCTGGGCTTCCTGACGGCGCCGAGCACGGCGTACACCGTCAACCTGCTCTCGATCGACGAACTGGGCCGGCGCGACGGCACGCCGGCGGCGCTGACGTTCGACGTCGGCTTCCCGCCCTGCCTGCAATGCGTGGAGATCCTGCCCAAGGTGGGCGTTTCGACCTCCGCGTTCGACGACGACGTGCCCTGCGTCGAGGATCCGGACGACCTGGCCGGCCACCCCTGCCTGGACGGCGTCGCGCAGTTGCAGCTGACCTACGACGGCAGCGGCCCCCGGGACCTGGGCTACCACGGGGCCACCTACATCCTGATCCACAAGGACACGGGGTTCATGCGCGTGGTCGCCGCGCCCGCGCCGGGCGAGGCCCAGTTCAACTACATGCTGCCCGCGCGGCTCTACAAGTTCGCGCTGCTGCTCCACGGGCGCGACGACCCGCGCGAGGCCTGGCCCCAGCCCGTGCGGCGCAGCGGCGCCTGGCGCTACCAGGTGTCGTACGCCTGCGACCCCTACAACCTCCTGCAGGACGGCGGCGGCAACGACGACATCCGCACCACCACCTGGGGTCCGCCGCGGGCGCAGACGATCTCGACCGCGACGGGCGTCTGGACGCTGGAGGTCGTGGTCGCGGCGCCGGCGATCCTGCTCCAGGCGGGTCCGGCGACGTTCCGCTCCTTCGTCAACGCCACGCTGGCCTTCGGCGACCAGGACAAGATCGACCTGATCTACAACGCGGTGATGCAGCAGTTCGGCGACGGCTGGGTCGACGCGGTCGCCGTCGACCAGACGGTCTGCGGCACGAACCCGGACCGGCCGGCCCGCTACAACTTCTTCCGCCACGTGCGCCCCTCCGGACCCCTGCCCGAGGGACTGACCTGGCGCGACTGCGCGCTCGAAGCCTACTTCGGTCCCGCGCTGAAGGAGAAGCTGCCGCTGGCGCACGGGGCCATGTCCAGCCTGGGCGGCCGGCCGGTGCGCAAGCACTTCCGCCTGACGCTGGTCACGCCCGAGGGCGAGGCGACCTGCGCCGACGATTGACCGGCGCGCCGCCGCCTGGCGCTCACGGCGCCGGCGCGGCGCGCAGCGCCTCCAGGTCGGCGCGCACCTCGGCCGCCCCGGGACCGTCGGGCGCCAGCCGCAGGAAGCGCTCCCAGGCCGCGCGCGCGGCGGCATCCTCGCCGCGGCGCGCGCGCACCAGGCCCAGGTGGCGCCAGGCCTCGGCGTCGCCGGGCGCGTGGGCGAGGTAGGCCTCCAGGTGGGCGAGGCCGAGCGTCTCGTCGCCGGCCTCGGTCTCCAGCCAGCCCGCCTCCTTCAACCGCGCGCGGTTCGCCGGCTCGGCGGCGAGCGCCTCGCGGTAGGCGGACAGCGCGCCCGCGAAGTCGCGGCGACCGGCCCGCAGCCGGCCGAGCTTCTCCCACAGGAACGCCACTTCGCGGTCGCCGGCGAACGTCTGCGGCCTGAGGCGCTCCAGCACGCGCGCGCGCTCGGCTTCCTGCCTGGCCGCGTCGGCCACGGTGCTCAGGTTGCCGCTCAGGCGGTAGTGGCTGTTGCCGTGGTAGCTGCGGTGCAGCCACACCGCCATGTCCTCCACGCGCGCGTAGGCCGAACCGGCGCCGGCGTTGACGGCGAAGACCGTCGCCCCGGCCAGTCCCAGGACCAGCGCCGCCGCGGGCCAGGAAGGCGGACCGCCGTCGCGGCCGGGGACCGCCGCGGCGGCCGGCTCCCGGCCGGTCGCCGCCACCAGCAGCACCGCGGTGTAGAGCAGCGCCGGCGAGACGACGCACATCAGGTCCCAGTCGAACGGAAAGCCGATCGACGGGTTCAGGCAGAAGGCCTCCAGCAGCGCGACGCCGGCGGCGACGGCCGTCACGTGCGCCGAGGCCGGGCGCCAGGCGCGCGACCAGGTGGCCGCGATCGCGAACAGGATCGCCGGCGAGCTCAGCGACCAGAGGGAGCCGGCGAAGTCCAGCAGGTGAGCCCCGGAAAACAGCGTGTAGCGGAGCCACGGCAACCCGACGCAAGCCGTCGTCACCGGCAGCAGCACCTGCCGGGGCTCCGGCAGTCCGCCCGAGTAGAGGTAGTCGTAGCACCAGGCGCCGGTGACGGCCCAGGCCGCGACCGCCGCCAGGGCCGCCGCCGCGGCCAGGCCCAGCGCGCCGCGGCCGCCGGACCACGCGCGCAGCCGCGGCCGGCGGCAGCCCAGGTCGCGCGCGGCCGCCAGCAGGGCCGCCGGCAGCAGCGCCGCCCATTGCCAGTGCAGCAGGATCGCGACGCCGAGCGGCGCGTACACGAGCGCGCGCCGCCGCGTCGGCGGCGCCGGCGGCGTCAGCAGGCGCGGCACGAGCGCGATCAGGAACCAGGTCGCGGCCAGGCGCGGCACGGCGTAGTTCTCGACGTGCCCGAAGAAGAGCTGGTTGGCGCCGTCGACCAGCCCGAGCCCGGCGATCGTCGCGCGCGCCCAGCCGCGCAGCCCCGGCAACGTGGCCGCCAGCCGCAGGTGCAGCAGCACGAAGACGGCGCCGCAGAGCGCGGAGACCAGGCGGTAGCACGTCTCGTAGGGTAGCCCGGACAGGCGCTCGACGACGTCGTGCAGCAGCGCCACCGCCGAACCGCGCGTGGCGATGCCGGGCTCCAGGACGCGGGCCAGGTGCAGCGACAGGTCGGCCGGGCCGTGGTGGTTGAGGATGGCCAGCGTGTCGCCGTACATCGGGGTGGCGATCGGGAAGGCCAGGAACGCGGCCAGCGCCGCGGCGGCGACGGCCGCCGGCCCCAGCCGCGGCCGGCCGGCCAGCGCCCCGCCGGCCGACTCCGCGGCGGCGAGCAGGCGCCGGCGCCAGGACGGCGCGCCGAGGGCCAGCGCCAGCGCGAGCAGCGCCAGCGGCCAGGCGACCGGCACGCGGTGCAGGTGATCCCAGCCCCACGACCAGCCCGTGCCGCCGAACGCCCCCGCGGCGAGCGGGGCGCCGAGCAGGCACGCGGCCGCCAGGAAGGGCGTCGCGCGTGGGTTTCGGCCGTGGGTCATGCGCGCTGTATAGCAGACGACCGCGGGGCGGGCCACTGGTTTGCCGACCCGGCCGCTTGCGCGGATATTGGGTGGCCGTCGGTCATCCCGCAGCGAAAGGTCGTCCCGGTGAAGGTGTCGCATCGCACGCTCAACATCCTGGCCGCCGTCGTGTGGTACGCCGGCGCCGCGGCGCTGCTGCGCAAGGGGATCGCGCTGCTGGCCGAATCGCGCCGGCAGGATCCCGACAGCGAGTGCCTGTTCCTGGCGCTGGGCGCAGCGCTGCTCCTCGGCGGCCTGAAGGCGCGCTTCCTGTTCAGCCGCAGCTGCCGGCGCAACCTGGCGCGGATCGCGGCGCTGGAAGATCCGCGCGCCTGGCAGTTCTTCCGCCCGGGCTTCTTCGCGGCGCTGGCGCTGATGATCACCACGGGCGCGCTGCTGTCCCGCCTGGCCCACGCCGACCCGCGCTTCGTCTGCTTCGTCGCCGCCGTGGACCTGACCATCGGCATCGCGCTGCTGGGTTCGAGCTGGGTCTTCTGGCGCGAGCGGGCGTTCGGCGCCGGTGCGCGGGGCGCCTGAGCCGGCGGGTCGGGCGCCGACGCGGACATCGCCGACCCTCTTCAGGGCAATAATTCGCGTGATCGATCAAATCGTCGGCGGTGTTGCGCACCATGAGCCACATCCGGACGTCAGGCTGCGCCCGGTTCAGCGTTCCTGCTGGACACGACCGGACAACGGATTAACATCCGGTCGGCGTCGTCGCTGCCTTCGGCGTCGCTTCCCCCGCCGGCCCCCCAATCCGGAGCGTGCATGACCATGAAGTTCCTGCCCTCCCAGGTCGACTTCCAGAAGTTCTTCGAGCGCTCCGCCGACAACGTGCTGGCGGGAGCCCAGGCGTTCAACTCGATGGTCGACGACTACACCGATCTCGAGGCGAAGGTCGCGCGCATCAAGGAGCTGGAGACGACCGGCGACGGCATCACGCACGAGACGCTGGACGCGCTGAACCGCACCTTCATCACGCCGATCGACCGCGAGGACATCCACGCGCTGAGCTCGAAGCTGGACGACATCCTCGACCTGATCGACGCCGCCGCGCACCGGCTGCTGGGGTACCGCATCGCCGAGACGACGCCGGACCTGGTTCAGCACGCGCGCATGCTCATCAAGCCGATCGAGACGATCAAGGCGGCGCTGCTGCTGCTGGACAACATGAAGCATCAGGAGCGCATCCTGGAGCTGTGCCGCGAGATCCGCCGGCTGGAGCACGAGGCGGACGTGATCCACCATGGCGCCATCACGCGCCTGTTCGATCACGAGAAGGATCCGATCCGCATCATGAAGCTGAAGGAGATCTACGAGAATCTCGAAGAGGCGACCGATCGCTGCGAGGACGTCGCCGACGTCATCGAGTCGGTCATCCTGAAGAACTCCTGACCGGCGGGGCTGGCGCCGCGCCGCGTCGCCTGACGCGCCGGACCGCCCCGGGGAGCTGGCCCGATGGATTTCACCATCGTCATTCTCATCGTCCTGGTCGCCCTGGTCTTCGACTTCATCAACGGCTTCCACGATGCCGCCAACTCGATCGCGACGGTGGTCTCGACGCGCGTGCTGTCGCCCAAGTTCGCCGTCATCTGGGCCGCGTTCTTCAACTTCCTGGCCGCGTTCACCTTCGAGCCGCACGTGGCGGCGACCATCGGCAAGGGCGTCATCCACAAGGACTCCGTGACGGCCGGAGTCATCGTCTGCGGATTGCTGGGCGCCATCGTCTGGGACCTGCTGACCTGGTGGTGGGGATTGCCGACCTCCTCGTCGCACGCGCTGATCGGCGGCTTCGCCGGCGCGGCCGTCGCCCACGCCGGCACCGGTTCGCTCATCGTCAAGGGCATCCTGCGGATCGGCGTCTTCATCGTGCTGGCGCCGCTGATCGGCCTGATCGCCGGCTTCCTGATCATGCTGGCCGTGGCATGGCTCTTCCGGCGCTGGACGCCGCGTCGTCTGGACGGGCACTTCCGGCGGCTGCAGCTGGTCAGCGCGGCGGCTTACTCGCTGGGCCACGGCCTGAACGACGCGCAGAAGACGATGGGCATCATCGCCATCCTGCTGGTGGCGTCGCACGACAAGGTGCCGCGGGACAGCTTCCTCTACATGCCGGAATTCCACATCCCGCTGTGGCTGATCCTCAGCTGCCACGCGGCGATCGCCGCCGGCACGCTGGCCGGTGGCTGGCGCATCGTCAAGACCATGGGCATGCGCATCACCAAGCTGAAGCCGGTGGGCGGCTTCTGCGCCGAGACGGCCGGCGCGCTGACCCTGGTCGGCGCCTCGCTGGGCGGCATCCCGGTCTCGACGACGCACACGATCACCGGCGCCATCGTGGGCGTGGGCGCGATGCACCGCACTTCGGCGGTCCGGTGGGGCGTGGCCGGGCGCATCGTCTGGGCCTGGGTGCTCACGGGGCCGGCCGCGGCCGGCATCGCCTGGGTGCTCATGATGGCGCTCAAGCTGGTCACGGGCTGACCATGGGCGCCGCCCGCGCCGTCGACCGGATGACAGACGCGGCTCCGTCTGCTAGTTTTTCCCGCATGCGAACACCCCGACCCGGACACCCCATCCCGTGGAGACCACGATGCGAACGCGACGATTCGCCATGGGGGCGCTGACCCTCGTGTGCGCCCTGACCGCCCTTGCCGGACTGGCCCGCGCCCAGGACGACGACCCCAACCTCTGGCTCGAGGAGGTGGATGGGAAGAAGGCCCTCGAGTGGGTCAAGGAACGCTGCGCGAAGGACACCGCGGAGCTGGAGGCGGTGCCGGAGTTCGCGCCCCTGCACAAGCGCCTGCTGGAGATCTACAACGACCGCGCCCGCATCCCGATGGTGGGCTTCGAGGGTCCCTGGCTCTACAACTACTGGCAGGACGCGCAGCACGTGCGCGGCATCTGGCGCCGGACCTTCCTGGACGAGTACCTGAAGGACGACCCGGCGTGGGACGTGGTGCTGGACCTGGACGCCCTGGCCAAGGCCGAGGGCGAGAACTGGGTCTGGAAGGGCGCCGACTTCCTGCCGCCGGAGGGCCGCTACTGCCTGGTCTCTCTGTCGCGCGGCGGCGGCGACGCGGTGGTCGTGCGCGAATACGACACGTTCGCCAAGCGCTTCGTCGAGGACGGCTTCAACGTGCCCGAGGCGAAGACCCGCATCTCGTGGAAGGACCGCGACACGGTGTGGATCGGCACGGACTTCGGCCCCGGCACGCTGACCGACTCGGGCTACCCGCGGCTGGTCAAGCTGTGGAAGCGCGGCACGCCGCTGGCCGCGGCCGAGACGGTGCTGGAGGGCGAGCAGACGGACGTCTCGGTGAGCGCCTACACGATCACGCGCCCGGAGGGCAGCTACGACGTCGTGCAGCGCACGCCGGAGTTCTTCCGCGGCGTCAACTGGCTGCGCCTGGACGGGCGCCTGGTGAAGATCGACCTGCCGGACGACGCCGATCTGCAGGGCCTCTTCAAGGAGCAGCTGCTCTTCTCCCTGCGCTCGGACTGGACGGTGGGCGGCCGGACCTACCCGCAGGATGCCCTGCTGGCGATCGGCCTGGACGAATTCCTGCGCGGCGGGCGCGACTTCCAGACGCTGTTCACGCCGGGCGAGCGCGTGTCCCTCGGCGGCGTCGGCACCACGCGCAACCACGTGCTGCTCTCCACGCTGGACAACGTGCGCAGCCGCCTCCATCGCCTGACCCTCGACGGAAGCGCGTGGCGGAGCGAGGAGATCCCCCTGCCCGGCCTGGGCAGCGGCGGGGCCGGCGCCACGAACGACTTCGACGACACCTACTTCGTCAGCTACAACGACTTCCTGACGCCGGCGAGCCAGTACCTGGTGCGCGACGGCCAGGCGCCGCAGCTGATCAAGACCATGCCCAAGCACTTCGACGCCGACGGCATGGCGGTCGAGCAGTGGGAAGCGACCTCCCGCGACGGCACGAAGATCCCCTACTTCGTCGTCCTGCCGAAGGGCTATCAGGCCAACGGCGCCAACCCGACGGTGCTCTACGGCTACGGCGGCTTCGAGGTGTCGCAACGGCCCGGCTATTCCGGCACGACCGGCGAGGCGTGGGTGACGCGCGGCGGCGTCTACGTGCTGGCGAACATCCGCGGCGGCGGCGAGTTCGGGCCCAAGTGGCACCAGGCCGCGCTCAAGGAGAACCGGCAGCGCGCCTTCGACGACTTCATCGCCGTGGCCGAGGACCTGATCGCCCGCAAGGTCACCTCGCCGCGGCACCTCGGCATCATGGGCGGCTCGAACGGCGGCCTGCTGGTGGGCGCCGCGCTCACGCAGCGGCCCGAGCTGTTCAATGCGGTGGTCTGCCAGGTGCCGCTGCTGGACATG
>CAYNPY010000010.1:0-57628 GCA_964399195.1 uncultured Fibrobacteraceae bacterium | reverse complement strand
CGAGTCGGTGCCGACCAGGGTGTCGGGACACAGGACCGTCTCGCCGTCCACCGTCCTCGTGAAGACGCACTCGGAGAGGTGCTCGAGGTTGACCTGGTGGATGATGCCGGTCATCGGCGGCACCACGCGGAAATTCCGGAACGCCTGCTGGCCCCACTTCAGGAACTCGTAGCGCTCGCGGTTGCGCCGGAACTCGATCTCGGTGTTGCGGGCCAGCGCGTCCGGGGTGCCGAAGTGGTCGACCTGCACCGAGTGGTCGATCACCAGGTCGACCGGCACCAGCGGGTTGATCCGCGCCGGGTCGCCGCCCAGCCGGGCCACCGCGGCGCGCATCGCCGCCAGGTCGACGATCGCCGGCACGCCGGTGAAGTCCTGCATGACCACGCGCGCGGGCAGGAAGGGGATGCCCGGCCTCGCGCCGGCCGGCGTCCAGGCCGCGATGTTCCGCACGTCGTCCGGCGTGATCTCGGCGCCGTTGCACTGGCGCAGCGCCGCCTCCAGCACCACGCGGATCGAGAACGGCAGCCGGGCAAGCTCGACCAGCCCGGCCCGCTCCAGGGCGTCGAGGCGGTAATAGACGTATTCCCGGCCGCCGACCGTCAGCCGGTCGCGGGAATCGAAGGGGCAGGACTGGCGCTCGCTCATGTTCGCTCCGTTCGGTGGGCCGCCACCCCCGCATTGTGCCATGGCGGCCCCCGACGGTCAACGCGCCCGCCCGCGGCGGTCAGCGGGCCGGCATCTCCAGCAGGCGCTGGCGCGTGTACGCGATGAGCCCCCCGGCGTCCACGATCGACTGCCGCGCCGGCGGCAGCGGCACGGTGGCGAACCGCTTCCCGCTGGTCCGGTTGACGACGAACCCCGGCGCGATCTCCAGCTCGTCCCCTTCCTCGGCCTCGAGGGCCGGGCAGATGACCAGCTTCAGCCCGAGGTTGATCGCGTTCTGCAGGAAGATCCGGGCGATGCTCCGCGCCACCACGACCAGCTCGTGACCCCGCAGCGTGCTCACGGCCTGCTCGCGGCTGGACCCGCAGCCGAAGTTCTCGTCGGCGACGATGACGCTGCCGGCCGCGATCTCCTTCGCCTTGAGCTTCGCGTTGAATTCCGTGCGGTCGAAGAAGCAGAACTGCGGCGTCTCGGTCGGCAGCACCGTGGCCATGAACCGGCCGGGATAGATGTCGTCGGTGCTGATGTCGCGGCCGAGCTTCAGGACGACCTTGCTCATCGCGCGTTCCCTCCCGCTCGCGGGTCGGTGATGACCCCGGTGATGGCGCTCGCCGCGGCAACCTCCGGGCTGCACAGGTAGACCTCGGACTTCGGGTTGCCCATGCGACCCTTGAAGTTCCGGTTGGTGGTGGTCAGGGCGGTCTCCTCGTCGCCGAGGGCGCCCTGGTGCACGCCCAGGCAGGGCCCGCAGCCGGGGTTCATGATCACGGCGCCGGCGGCCGAGAGGTCGCGCAGCGTGCCGTTCTCCAGCGCCTGGTTGTAGATCCGGCTCGAGGCCGGGAAGACGAGCATGCGCGTCCCGGTCGCGACCTTCCGCCCCTTGACGATGCGCGCGGCGGCTTCCAGATCGTCCAGCCGCCCGTTCGTGCAGCTGCCGATCACCACCTGCTGCACGGCCTTGCCGGCCACGGCGTCCACCGGCTTGACGTTGTCGACGGTGTGCGGGCAGGCGATCTGCGGCGCCAGCGCGGACACGTCGACCTCCAGCACCCGCTCGTACACGGCGTCGGCGTCCGGCGCCACGCGCTCGATCGGGTCGGTCACGCCCGCCTCCTGGCGCAGGTAGCGTTCGGTCTCGTCGTCGGCCGCCACGATGCCGCCGGTGGCGCCGGCCTCGACGCTCATGTTGCAGAGCACCAGGCGGCCGCTGGTGGACATGGCCGCGATGGTCTCGCCGTGGAACTCCAGCACCCGGAAGTTGGCGCCCTGCGCGGTGAGCAGGCCGATCAGGTGCAGGATCAGGTCCTTCGGCCCCACCTGCGGCTGAAACCGGCCCTTGACGACGACCTTGAGGGTGGGCGGCACCTCGATGTTGAGCGCGATCCCCAGCGTCCAGACCGACGCCATTTCCGTGGCGCCGATCCCGAAGGCGAAGGCCCCCAGCGCGCCGTGGCTCGTCGTGTGGCTGTCCGTGCCCACGATGAGGGCGCCCGGCCGCACGTAGCCGAACTCAGGCAGGATCTGGTGGCAGATGCCGCCGCCGTCGCCGCGGATGTCGTGAAACTTGGTGATGCCCTGCTCGGCCACGAAGCCGCGCACCAGCTTCTGGTTCGTCGCGGTCTTGGGTCCCTCCGCCGGCACGCGATGGTCGAAGATGATGGCGATCCGCGACGGATCCCAGACCTTCGGCTCCCGTCCCGTGCCCTGGTAGATCTCCTTGAACTGGTTGATCACCAGGGCGGCGTTCTCGTGCGACATGGCCAGCGAGACGCGGGGCTCGACGACGTCCAGTGCGCGGACCGATTCGAGCCCCGCCGCCCTGGCCAGGATCTTCTCGACGACTGTCATTCCCATCTTGCAACTCCTTGCGTTTCGACGCGGAACCCTAGATCACCGCTTTCGCCTTGAGCTGCGCCAGTTCGGCCTCGCCCAGGCCCAGGCGGCCGAGGATCTCCGCGTTGTGCTGCCCCAGCGCCGGCGGCGGCGTCGCCACCGACCCGTCGGCCCCGTCGAAGAGGGCGGTCAGGCCGAAGACGTCGATCTCGCCGAGGCCGGGGACGTCGGTCTTCTGCAGGACGCCGCGATGCCGGACCTGCGGCTGCCGCAGCGCCTCCTTCAGGCCCAGGATCTCGCCGCTGGGCACGTCGCGCGCGTTGAGCGCCGCCACCCAGTGCGCGGTCGGCCGCGTGGCGAGCCGCTCCTCGAGCAGCGGCGTGAGCGCGCGGCGGTTCTTCTTCCGCGTGTCCCGCTCCTGGAAGCGCGGGTCGACCTTCAGCTCGGGCACCTCCAGCACGTCGCAGACGGCCTCCCACTGCTCCTGCTTGTTCGCGGCGATGTTGACGTGGCCGTCGAGGGTCCGGAAGGTCCCGCTCGGCGCCGCGGTGAAGTTGTCGTTGCCCATCACCACGGGCTCCTCGCCCCCGATCAGCAGGTTCGCGGCCACCCACCCCATCAGCGGCATGATGGAATCGAGCAGCGCGACGTCGATGCTCTGCCCCTGCCCGGTGCGCTCGCGGTGGTAGAGCGCCGCCATCACGGCGAAGGCGGCGTTCAGCCCGCCCACCGTGTCGCAGACGGGGAAGCCGGCGCGCAGCGGCGTCAGGCGCTCGTCGCCATTGATCGACATCTCGCCCGAGAGCCCCTGGATGATCTGGTCGTAGGCCGGCTTGTCGGCGTCCGGGCCGGTCTGCCCGAAGCCGGAGATGGCGCAGTAGACCAGGCGGGGGTTGACCTCGCGCAGGACCTTGTACCCGATGCCCAGGCGGTCCATCACCCCCGGCCGGAAGTTCTCGATCACGACGTCCGCGTCCCTGGCCAGGCGCAGGAAGAGCTCCCGGCCCTCGGGACTCTTGGTGTTGAGGGTCACCGACTTCTTGTTCGCGTTCTGGGCCAGGAAGCTCGTCCCCATCAGCTTCCTGTTGTATTCCGGGACGATGCCCAGCTTGCGCGCCAGATCGCCGTCCTTCGGGTTCTCGATCTTGATCACCTCGGCCCCCAGCAGCGCCAGGTGCAGCGAGGCGAACGGACCGGACAGGACGTTGGTCAGGTCCAGGACCTTGACCCCTTCGAGAATGCGCGGCTTGCTCGTCATGGCGGCCTCTGCCTCCCCGCCCCGCGGGCGGTCAGTAGGAGAGCGGGCCGGTCCGGTGGACCCGGCCCGGCATCTCCCGTCCGAAGTGCCTGGCCACGTCGCGGGCCAGTTCGATCAGGCCGTCGAGGTCGATCTCCGGCCGGAGCCCGCGGCGGCGCAGCGCGTGCACGAAGTCCTCGGTGGCGACGTTGCCCGCCGCCACCTTCGTGAACGGGCAGCCGCCGAGCCCCGCGAACGAGGTCTCGAAGCTGGTGACGCCGGCTTCGAGCGCGGCGAAGACGTTGGCCAGGCCCAGGCCGTAGGTGTCGTGGAAGTGGCACGTGCAGCGGATCTCCGGCCAGAGTTCCCGGATGCGGCCGAACAGCTCGCGCACCTGGTGGGGATGCGCGTGCCCGGCCGTGTCGGCCAGGCTGACGTTCAGCAGCCCCGCCTCCGCGTAGGCCCGCACGATGTCCAGCACCCTGTCGGCGGGGATGCGCCCTTCGAAGCCGCACCCGAACGCGCTCTGCACCGAGACCTGCACCGCCTTGCCGGCGGCCACCGCCTCGCGCGCGGCGGCCACGATGCGCGCCTGTGCCTCCGCGGTGGACATGCCCGTGTTCCTGCGGCTGTGCGTGTCGGAGGCCGAGACGCCCAGGCAGAACAGCCCCACCCCGCACGCCAGGCCGCGCTCGAGCCCCTTCTCGTTGAGCACGAGGCCGGAGAGGACGGTCCCCTCCGGCCTCTCGGCCGCCAGCGCGCGGAACAGTTCGTCCGTGTCGGCCATCTGCGGCACCTTTTCCGGGTGCACGAAGGAACCGACCTGGACGATGTCCACGCCCGCCGCGATGCAGGCGCGGATCCACGCCAACTTCCTGTCCGTCGCGACGACCTGCGGCTCGGCCTGCAGCCCGTCGCGCGGACCGACCTCGTGAACGATGATCGCCTGCATCGCGGACCTCCGCCCGGCTAGAGCTTCCGCGCGATCGCCTCGCCCATCTCGAGCGTGGTGGCGCTGCCGCCCATGTCGTAGGTGAGCACCTTCCGCTCGGCGATGACCGCCGCGACGGCCTTCTCCAGGCGCGCGCCCTTCTCGGTCTCCCCGAGCCAGTCCAGCATCATCTTGCCCGCCAGGATGGTGGCGATCGGGTTGACCTTGTACTGGCCGGCGTACTTCGGCGCGCTGCCGTGGGTCGGCTCGAAGACCGCAAGCTTGTCGCCGATGTTGCCCGAGCAGCCGAAGCCCAGCCCGCCCACCATCTGCGCCGCCAGGTCGCTGACGATGTCGCCGAACATGTTGGTCGCGACCAGCACGCTGTAGCTCTTGGGGTTCTTCAGCAGCCACATGCAGATCGCGTCGATGTTCGCGTCGTCCATCTGGATCCCGGGGTAGTCCTTCGCCACGCGCCGTCCCGCCTCCAGGAACATCCCCTCGGTCGCCCGCACCACGTTGGCCTTGTGGATGACGGTGACCTTCGGGTAGTTGAAGCGCTTGGCGTGCTCGAACGCCGCGCGGATGATGCGCTCGCAGCCGGCCTGGCTGTTGATCTTGCAGGTGATCGCGTAGGTGCCGTCCGGCATCTTCGCGAAGTGCGAGAAGGGCTTGCTGTGCCGCGTCAGGACGTCCTTGACCTCGGCCGGCACGGGGCTGAACTCGACGCCGGCGTAGAGGTCCTCGGTGTTCTCGCGGAACACCACCAGGTCGATCCCCTCCTGGTAGTTGAGCGAGTTGCCCGGGTACGCCTTGCAGGGCCGCAGGCAGGTGTACAGGTCGAAGAGCTGGCGCATCCGCACGATCGGGCTGCGGTAGACGAGGCCCTTGCCCTGCAGCTCGGGAATCAGCTCGCTCTCGGAGTCCTTCACGGGCTTCGAGGTGATGGCGCCGAAGAGGGCCGCGTGCGAATCCTGCAGCAGCTTGATGGTGCGCTCGGGCAGGGCGTCGCCCTCCTGGCGCCAGAATTCCCAGCCGATGTCGCCGTGGGTGTAGGTCGCCTCGAACTTCACCGCGTCCAGGCAGATCCTGGTGGCCTCCATGACCTCGACGCCGACCCCGTCACCGGGCAACCACGCGATCTTGTGCATGCGCCTGCTCTCCCTCCCGGCTTCCGCCGGTTCCTGCGCCCCGCCGGGCCGCGCGCTGCGTGCGCGCTCGGTCCCGGCCCGGCAACTCATGCGTTTCAGGAATCACTCCGCTCCCGACCTTCGGGGGCCGAGATGCTTCACGGCCATAATATCCTTGCTGTTGGACCATTTGAACACTAGGATCCGGTTCCCGACGGGCGATTTCTTCGCAGAAGTTCATGAGAATTACTCATGATCAAAGGAGACGCCGATGAGCCGGATTCTCCCCTCGCTGACCGCTCTGCAGTGCTTCGACGCGGCGGTGCGCCACCTCAGCTTCACGCGCGCCGCCCAGGAGCTGAACGTGACCCAGAGCGCGGTGAGCCGGCAGATCCGCCAGCTGGAGGACTTCATCAAGAGGCCGCTCTTCTGGCGCCACAAGCAGCGGCTGGCCCTGACCGAGGTCGGCGAGTTCTACGCGGTCGCGGTGCGCGAACTCCTGGACCGCGCCGAGGCGGCGACGCTGCAGGTGATGGCCTACGGTAGCGCCGGGGGCCTGCTGACGGTCGCGCTGCCGCCCACGTTCGGGTCCCGCTGGCTCATCCCGCGGCTGGGCGACTTCACGTCGCGGCACGCCGACATCCAGCTCAACCTCGTCTCGGAGATCAAGCCCTTCGACTTCGCGGGCAGCGCCATCGACGTCGCCGTCCACTTCGGCGACGACATCTGGCCGGGCGCCGTCTGCCACCGCCTGATGGGCGAGGTCGTCGTCCCGGTCGCGGCTCCCTCGCTTCTGGAGCGCTGGCCGCAGCCGCGCCGGCCCGAGGACGTCGGCCGCCACACGTTGCTGCAGCACGTGACGCGCCCCCAGGCCTGGCAGGAGTGGTTGCAGGCCTGCGCCGTGGACGGCGTGGACGGGCTGGCGGGCCCCCGTTTCGAGCAGATCCACATGGTGATCCAGGCGGCGGTCGCCGGCCTGGGCATCGCCGTGCTGCCGCGCTTCCTGATCCAGGAGGAACTGGCCAGCGGGCGACTGGCCGTGCTGATCGATCGGCCCGTCCGCAGCCGGCACGCCTACTACCTGGTGCACCCGGAGCGGAAGTCCGACGACAGGCGGGTCATGGCGTTCCGGGACTGGCTGCTGGCCGCGTGCGCCGCGCAGGAGGCGTCGCTCTAGCGCGCCTGCCCGCCGCAACAGGCGCCGCCCGATCGCCGTACTGCATGCCCGGGCGTTCCGGACCTGGAGACGCCGCTCCGCCGCCTCAACGAAGGGATCCCCGCCGTGCCCGGTCGATCACGTGCGCTGTCCATGCTGCTGCTGGTCGGAACGCTCGCTTCGCTGTCCGCCGCCTCGGCGGCTGCCCAAACGGACCCCGCGACCGACCCCTGGACCGGTTCACCGGCGCAGCGGATCGCCGGGCTGGCGACGATCTGGGCCGAGGCGAAGTACGCCTTCCCGTCCTTCGACCACGTGCCGGGGCTGGACTGGGACCGCAGCTTCCGGGAGTACGTGCCGCGCGTGCTGGAGGCGGCCGACCGCGACGCCTACTACCTGGTCCTGATGGAGTTCGCCGGGCTGCTGGCCGATGGCCACACCTGCGTTGTGCCTCCGTGGGGCTACCTGAAGCCGGAAGACGACAGCCCGCCGCTGGAGGTGGAAGTGGTCGCCGGTTCCTTCCTCGTCGCCCGCGCGGCGGAGACGCCGGAACTGGAAGCGGCCGGCGTCCGCCCGGGCCTCGAGATCCTGGCGATCGACGGCACGCCGGTGCGAACGTACTTCGAGGAGTCCGTGAACCGCTACTATCCGCGCGGCTCGGCCCACGCCAACGACGCGCTGAACATCGTCTACCTGCTGCGCGGGCCGCGCGGCAGCACCGTCAACCTCACGGTCGCCGACGAGGGCGGTCCGGCGCGCGACGTGACCTTGAGCCGGGACTCCGCGCAAGCCGACGGCAGCCCGTTCCTCCCCCGCGTCCTGCAGTGGATGCTCGCGGAATCGCCCCTCGAGGCGCGATCACTGCCCGGCGGCGTCACCTACCTGCGCCTAGCTCACTTCAACGACCCCTCGCTCGCCGACAGGTTCCTCGCCGTGCTCGATTCGCTCGCACCGGACGGCGCGGGCGGCCTGTTGATCGACATGCGGTTCACGCTGGGAGGACGCAGCGATGTCGCCGAGAAGATGATCGGGGCCCTGATCGACGCGCCGGTCAGTTCGCCGCGCTGGCGGTACCCGCACTACGTCGCCGCCCGCCTGAACTGGGGCGAGGCGCCGGAATGGAGCACCGTGAGCCGGATGATCCCGCCGCGCGAAGGCCGCCGCTTCGCTGGACCCGTCGTGATCCTGACGGCCGGCACCGCCACCAGCACGGCGGAGGATTTCGCGATCTCACTGCGCGAGGCCGGCCGCGCGCTGCTCGTCGGTGACCGCACGGCCGGCAGTGCCGGCAACCCGCTCGCGCGTCCGCTGCCTGCGGGCGGCGTCTTCGAGATGGCGACGTTCCGGGCCAGCCTGCCCGATGGCGGCGAGTACGTGGGCGTGGGCCTGCGACCCGATATCGAGGCGCTGCCGACACGCGAGAGCCTCCGCCTCGGGAGCGATCCCGTCCTGCAGGCGGGCTGCGAGGCCCTGGCGCGCTGGGATTCGTATCGGCGCCGATGATCGCGCCGGGCGGGCGGATCGGAAGTCCGTCGCGGCGCGCGCCGGCAGCCGGGTCCTCACGCGCCGGCCAGCCACATCTGCGCCGCGCGCGCCGGCACGAACAGCCGGAACCGCTCGCCCGACAATGCCAGTTCGTGCCCGTGGACGAGGTCGCGGAAGACGCCGGGATTCCGCAGGCCCCAGGTGCCGAACTCGGCCCACTGGCCGAAGCCGGCCTTGTTGACGGCGACGAGGCCGCGCTCGCCGCGCCGCCAGACGAGCAGCGTGTCGCTGACGTGCAGCAGGGCCATCGGCTCGCCGTGCACGGCGTTGTGAAAGCGGACCATCGCCGCCAGGTCCGCGCGCCGCCACGCGTCGCGCCACCGGCCGCGGTCCGCCTCGTGCGGGGACTCGTCGTGGTCGGAGTAGACCAGCGGCACGCCGCCGTCGCGGCCGAGGATGTAGGCGTAGGCCAGGTGCTCGTCCTGCCGGTCCAGCAGCCAGGCGCGGAACGCGTCGTTGTGCGGGATGTCGTGGTTGACGACGAAGGTCACGGCGCGATCCCAGGGCAGGGCGTTGCCGTCGCGCTCGGGATCGGCCAGCGCGCGCAGCGAACCGCCCGGCGCGAAGGCCTCGCGGATCGTGTGGAAGAGCGGGAAGTCGTAGGCCGAGATCCAGGTCTCGCGCAGGAACGGCCCCAGGAACACGCGCTCGTCGTGGTCGCCGCCCGTCAGCACCTCGCCGAACCAGAACCTGCCGCGCACCTCGGGCCGGTCGGCGAGGTTGTCGATCATCCGCTCGGTGATGTGCTTGATCGCGTCCACGCGGAAGCCGTCGAAGCCCATGGCGACCAGGGCATCGACCATCAGGCGCTGCTGCCCGAGGACCCACGCGGAGTCCTTGAGGTCGGGCAGCCCCGACAGGTTCTGCTGCTGCACGGCCCCGCGATCGCCCCACTCCGCGCCCTCGATCTCGCCGGCATGGTTGAAGTCGACGGCGGAGAACAGCCCGCCGGAGAGATCGCCGTAGAGACGGTTCTCCTCGTAGAGGGCCGGCTGCCGGCGGTAGCGCTCCAGCTCCGCCCGGCCCGGGAAGTCGAAGCGGTCGTCGCGGGCCTCGTTGGCCATGTGGTTGAGCACCAGGTCGGCGTACACGCGCAGCGGCGCCTCGCCGGCGTGGCAGGCCGCGATGAGCGCCGCGAGCTCCCGCTTGCCGCCGAGGTGCGACAGGAGGACGCGGTAGTCCTTCGGCTGGTAGCGCTGCCACCACTGCGGCCCCTCGGGATCGGAGTAGAGCGGCGGCGGGATCAGGATCGCGCCGTAGCCGGCCCGGCGGATCTCCGCCAGCTGGGCGAGGATCTCCGCGTACTTCCAGTTGAACGCGTGCAGGATGACGTCACGCATCGCCCAGGCTTCTCTGCGCGGGCGCCGGCATCGCGAACCAGAGCACCGCGTAGACCAGGATGCCGGGAAACGCGGCGCTGCAGATCGACAGGACGACGTACGCGAGGCGGAAGCGGCCCGGCGACCAGCCGAGGCGCTCGGCGAGGCCGCCGCAGACGCCGGCGATCACCTTGTCGTGGGAGCGGCGAACGGGGGTTCCTGTGTCGGACATGTGGCTCTCCTTCGACGGCGGTACCGGGGGATATGGGTCATACCCCGTTGGGGAACTGGGTATTCTTCAACGGTCGATTCCTCACCTGAAGGCCGACGGCGCCGACTCCCGTGCCCGGACGGCCATCATCGCAGAGAGTCCGACCTTCGGCAATCACGGCGCTCGGCGCCGCGCGTCGAAATGGAGAGGCGATCTGCGATCTGCTACACTGCGCCCGAAGATCGGTGAGCCAACGAAGTCGCGACGACCCGCCCTCGCGAGAGGAGAAAGCGATGCTGACCACCGCGCGCTTGCGCCCGCTGCCCGCCCTGCCCGTTCTCGTCTTCTGCCTCGCGGCCGCCCTGCCCACCGTCGCGACCGCCGCCGAGCCCAGCGCCGACACCCAGGCCTGCCTCGACTGCCACGCCGTCGTCACGCCGGGCATCGTCGCCGACTGGCAGGACAGCCGCCATGCCCGGGTCACGCCGGCCGCGGCCGTCGCGCAGGAGCCGCGGCAGCGCCGCATCTCCACCGAATCGGTGCCCGCCGGCCTGGCCGAGACGGTGGTCGGCTGCGCCGAGTGCCACACGATGAACGCGGACGAGCACCCGGACAGCTTCGAGCACAACGGCTACGTCATCCATACGGTGGTCTCGCCGGCGGACTGCGCCGGCTGCCACCCGGTCGAGGTCGCGGAGTTCGCCGACAACCTGATGGGCCAGGCCCACGGCAACCTGGTCGACAACCCGCTCTACCGGCAGATGGTCGACGCCGTCAACGGCGCGCACGTGTACGAGCGCGGCGCGATGACCTTCCACGGCTCGGACCCCGTCACCGACGCCGAATCGTGCCTGTCCTGCCACGGCACCGAGGTCAAGGTCGTCGGACTCGAGGTTCGCGACACCGACTTCGGCGAGATGGAGATCCCCGTCCTGTCGGGCTGGCCCAACGGCGGCGTCGGCCGGGTGAACCCCGACGGCAGCAAGGGCGCCTGCTCGGCCTGCCACGCGAGGCACCGGTTCTCGATCGAGATGGCCCGCAAGCCCTACACCTGCGCGCAGTGCCACAAGGGTCCGGACGTGCCCGCCTACCCGGTCTACGAGGTCAGCGTGCACGGCAAGATCCAGAAGTCGCTGGACAAGGATTGGGACTACGAGGCGGTGCCCTGGACCGTCGGCCGCGACTTCACCGTGCCCACCTGCGCCACCTGCCACGCCAGCGAGGTGGTCGACGAGCAGGGCGAAACGCTCGCCAGGCGCAGCCACCGCATGAACGACCGCCTGCCGTGGCGGATATTCGGCCTGCCCTACGCCCACCCCCACCCCGTCGCGGCCAGCACCGCCGCCATCGTCAACGCCGCCGGGCTGAACCTGCCCACGAACCTGGACGGGACGCCCGCCGGCGCGTTCCTCATCGACGCCGACGAGATGGCCGCGCGCCAGGGCCGGATGGAGGCGGTCTGCCTCGGCTGCCACAGCGGGCATTGGGTGGACGGCCACTTCGCGCGCCTGGACAAGGCCATCGAGACGACCAACCACCTGACGCTGCAGGCGACGAAGCTGCTCGGCGAGGCCTGGGCCGAGGGCCTGGCCGCGGGGATCCCGCAGAAGGCCAGCCCCTTCGACGAGGCCATCGAACTGAAGTGGGTCGAGCAGTGGCTCTTCTACGGCAACTCGGTGCGCTTCGCCTCCGCCATGGGCGGCGCGGATTACGGCGTGTTCGCCGACGGCCGCTGGGCCCAGCACCGCAACCTGCAGGAGATGCTCGACTACCTGGGCTTCCTGCGGGCGGGCAAGGCGGGGAAATAGGGATGCAGGTCGGGAGCGAAGATCGCCCATAGGGGATCAATTCGCTCTACTTCCCTTCAATACGACGGCGCGCGACCGCTGTCGGTCGCCGCGTGCCCCCGACGGCTGTGCTATGATCATGGCAGTCAGGCACCGGACGACGTCGCGGCGACCCCTTCGCCCAGCGTCGACACGCCGTTCTGGCGCCACCCGCCCTGGCCTCGACCGGGAGGCGCGATCATGCCGCACCGTTTCCTGCCAGCCCTGATGGTCATCTCTGCTCTTCTTCCGGCCGGCAGCGCCGGCGCCGCCGAGTCGATCCCGCTGCGTTTCACGGAGGACTTCTCCACCCGGGAGTTCTGCGACCGGCCACTGACGACCGCCGATTGGGACACGGTCGCCCGAAGCGTCGGTCTGCTGCTGAGCAACCCGACAGCCGTCGTCGCGCAATGGGATTCCCCGGGCCAGCCGCAGGGCATCGCTGTCGACGGCCGCTTCGCCTACCTGTGCGACAACGCGAACGGCCTGCACGTGCTGGACGTCAGCGATCCGGCGGCGCCCGTGCTGCTGGGCACTGTGCCTGCGCTCAACTACGCCTACGACGCCGACCCCGAGGGCGTTAACGTCTACCTGGCCGAGGGCTCGACGGGCCTGCGCACGGTCGACATCCAGAACCCCGCGGCGCCCGTGGTGGTCGGCGTCTACAACACGCCCGGCATCGCCTACGCCGTGGACGTCGACGGCGACATGGCCTACGTCGCCGACGGCTCCGGCGGCCTGCGCGTGATCGACGTGAGCATGCCGCGCACGCCCTCTCTGGAGGGCTACCTGGCGACGAGCGGACAGGCGCGCGACGTCGATGTCGTCGGCGACTACGCCTATGTCGCGGCCTACAACGCCGGTCTGGTCGTCATCGACGTCAGCGATCCCCGCACGCCGGCGCTCGTGGGCACCTGCGACACTGAAGGTCTGGCTTACGGCGTCACGGTCGCCGGCCACTACGCGTACGTGGCCGACGGGGTGAACGGCCTGGTCGTCGTGGATGTCGCCAATCCGGCGTCGCCCCGCGTCAAGGCGAATCTGGACACGCCGGGCACGGCGTGGAAGACCGCCGTGACCGGCGACCGCCTCTACCTGGCCGACAGCGTCGCCGGGCTGGTCACCATCGGGATCGGGGATCCGGAAGACCCCGGGCTGATCGTTGCAACGAACCCGCCGCGCATTGCCCGGGCCGTGGCCCTGTCCGGGACGCACGCCCTGGTGGCCGACAACGGCTACGGGCTGGTGGTGGTGTCGGTGGCGGCGACCCAGACGCCGCAGCAGGCGGCCGCGCCGACGGCCCACGACCCCCGCACCGTGGCGACCTGGGGCGACCTGGCCGTCGTGACCGGCGCCTACGAGGGCGTCGACCTCTTCGACATCAGCGATCCCGCCGCGCCCGTGCTGGCCTCGTCGATGTTCCTGGACACGGACGGACGGACCATGGATGCGGTGATCGTGGGCGATCTCGTCTACTTGACCGCCGGCACGGCCAACGTCGCCAAGCCCTTCCTGGCGATCATCGACGCCGCCGACCCGGCGGCGCCGACCCTGCTCGGCCAGCTCAGCGGCTTCGAGTACGGCTACGGCGTGGCCGTCAGCGGCGACTACGCCTACGTCGGCGCGGGCGAGGGCCTGAAAGTCGTGGACATCTCGGATCCCGCCCACCCCGCCGTGGTCCACACGCTGACGCTCTCCTACAAGCCGTACGACATCTGCATCCACGGCAACCTGGCGCTCCTGGCGGACGTCTACACCGGGCTGGTGATCGTGGACATCAGCAATCCGCGGGCGGCGGCGGTCATCGGCACCCTGAACACGGTCGGAAGCACCACGAGCGTGGCGGCTGAAGGCAACTACGCCTACATCTCCGATTCGATCCCGGACGCGATCATGGTCGTCGACATCAGCGCCCCTTCGGCGCCGGTCCTGGTCGGCACCCTGTCCGGCCGTTCCGGCGTGCAGTTCGACCTGGAGGGGAACCTCCTGTTCGCCTCGAGCCAGTACTCGGGCGCCAGCGTGATCGACGTCTCCGATCCCGCGGCGCCGACGCTGGCCGCCACGCTCCCTGCCGCGTGGGCCATGGGCGTCCAGCGGCACGGCGATCATGTGCTGGTGGGGGACAACGACGCGGCGAGCACGAAGCTGCTGCGCTCCTACCGGCTGTTCGCCTCGGCCGGGTACGCCGATTCCGGCCTTGCGCGCTCGCTCGCGCTCAACCCGGAGGGAACGACCATCAAGCAGTGGCGCGTCACCGCCGCGACGAACGGCCATGTGCAGCTGGGCGTGTCGCTGGACGGCGGCACCAGCTTCGCCGACGCCACGAGCGGCGCCTGGACCTACGCCGCCGCGCCGGGCAGCGCCCTGCGCTGGCGCAGCGTGCACGATTCGAAAGGCGGCGCGCACAGCGCCGTCTGCACGTCACTGCAACTGGACTGGCGCGCGCCGGCGGCCCACATCGACGATGTGGCGGACATTCCCGGCGACCAGGGCGGTCGCGTGCGCCTGCGCTTCACGCGCGCGGCGGACGACTTCGCGGCCCAGACCACCGATCCGGTGACGGGCTACACGGTGTGGCGGCGCCTGGACGACAAGGCGCTGGCAGCGGCGCTGGCGGCGGCGCCCGCCGTCGCGATTGCGCCACCGGCGGCCTGCGGCGACCTGCCGCTGCGCGAGAGCGACGGCCGCCTGTTCACGCTCGGGCAGGCCGACGGCGCCAAGGCGATGCCCGCGGGCGTGTGGGAGGTCATGGGCAGCTTCCTGCCCACGCAGCAGGAGCAGTACGTGTTCCCGGCCGCGACGCTGGCCGACTCCGGCGCGACGATTCCCTGGGCCGTCTACTGCGTGACGGCGCACACGGCCAAGCCCGCGCTCTGGTACGCCAGCGCGCCGGACAGCGGCTGGTCGGTGGACAACCTGGCGCCGGCCGTGCCGCAGGGCCTGCACCGGGCGCCGGGCGATCTCCTGGCCTGGCAGCCGTCGCCTGATGTCGACTTCCAGTACTTCAGCGTGTTCGGCTCGGCTGTGGACCACCTCGACGGCGCCGAGACGCTGATCGGCCACACCGTCGGCACGAGCGTCCCGGTCGGCGGCCTGACGCACGCGCACTTCCTGGTGACGGCGACCGACTGCCACGGCAACCGCAGCGACGCCGCCGTGCTGGACGCGCTGTCGGGCGCGCCGTTGCCGGTGCCGACGGTCGCGCGGCTCTATCCGTGCCGGCCGAACCCGTTCAACCCCAGGACGACGATCCGCTTCGACGTGCCCGTGGACGGGCCGGTCCGACTGGCGGTCTACGACGTGGCCGGCCGCCTGGTCCGCGCGCTGGCGGCCGGGACCATGACCGCCGGCCGCCACGAGGCGGTCTGGGACGGGCGCGACGGCGCCGGCCGCGAGGTCGGCTCGGGCAGCTACCTGGCGCGGCTGCAGTGCGGCGACATCGTCCAGACGATCAGGATGGCGCTCGTCAGGTAGGAACCGGGCCGCCGGGTTCCCGCAGGATCCCGGCGGCCCGAACTCGTCGCTGGATTGTCCGGGCTAGGACCGGCGCTCGAACAGGAACAGGGTCTTGACCGGCTGCGCCGCGCCGCCCACCTCCAGCAACGGGTACGCCAGGAAGTTGATGGGGCCCGACGCCGGACCCGGATCGAGCACGAGGTCGCGCCCGCGCGTGAATTCGAAGCGGTTGGCCGGGTGGTGGCCGAAGAAGTAGCTGCTCAGCGCGCTGTACTTGTCGGCCTCGCTGATGTCCACCGGCCACCACTTGCCCTCGGCGTAGAATTCGGCCCAGCAGTGGTAGCCGTCGGTGCCGCCGTCGTTCCGCTCGGACGGGATGGAGGCGCCGATGGCGAAGCGCGCCGGGATGCCGACCGAACGGGCCAGGCCGATGAAGTAGGCGTGGTAGTCGGTGCAGTTGCCGTAGCGGCTGCTGCAGGCGCGCACGGCGTCGCCGCGCCCCCAGCCCTCGCCGAACTTCATGTAGCGCATCTCGTCCATCACCTGGTCGTAGAGCGCGCGCGCGCGCGCCAGGTCGCCCTCGCGGCCCGCGACGGTCGCCTCGGCCAGCGCCTTCAGCGAGGCGTCGGCCGGCACCATCGCTTCCGGCTGCAGGTACCGGGCCGCCGCCTGCGGATCGCCGGCGTAGGCGCTCTTCTCCAGGCGCACGACGTCGTAGACGATCTCGATCTGCGCGCCGCTGTCGGCGGGGGTCAGCTCCAGGAACAGGACGTGGTTGCCGTGGGCGCTGTCGGTCAGCGTGCGCGGCGGCCGCGGCGCGCGCACGGACTTGACGATCACCTGCTGGAACGCATCCGAGCCCGCGAGGGGGATCCAGCAGCGCGCGTCGGCGGCGATCTCCGGCAGCGTCGCCTGGTAGCGGAACTCGAAGGCATCACGGCCGCTCAGCACGCCAAGAAGCTCCTCGTCGGCGTCGGCGACCGCGACGCGCGCCCAGGCGCCCTCGTCGTTCTGCTCCCACAGGTAGAAGGGCCGGCCGTTGAGCTTGTGGACCATCGTTTCGGTCACGCGCATCGCGCCGGGCTCGCCCGCCATGAAGAAGTCGACGTCGTAGAACTGGCCGTCCTCGCTCGCCATGTCCACGCAGGCGAAGTGCTCGCGCGGCCCCAGCGTGGCCAGGTACTCGACATGGACGCGCACCAGGCGCAGCCGCAGCGTGTCGCCTTCGTAGACCACCTTGAAATGGCCGTCGCCCCGGGCGACTTCCTCGGCGATGTGCTTCTCGATGGCGACGCGAATGTCGTCGGTGACGACCGGCGGGGCGCCGTCATCGGAGCCGGATCCGGCGGCGACCGCCGGCAGCGTCAGCGCCGCGGCGAGCGCGATCACTGACAGGACGATCGCCAGCGCCGGGAGCAGGCGGACGAACCACCGCGTGTTGGTCATTGCAATCCCCGTGTTCAGGTGCCCATGGACGGGGAACCGGAAGCGGCAACCCCGCGGCTGCCGCTGTCCCGTTCCGGTTCCGGATCGCGGGGCGGAACTGGCGCCCCGGCTGTTACTTCGACTTGCCTGCAGCGGCAGTCGGCATGACTACCTTGTCGATGACGTGGATCACGCCGTTGGTGGCGCCGATGTCGGTCTTGACGACCTTCGCGCCGTCCACCATGACGTTCTTGCCTTCGGCCTTCAGGCTGAGCTCCTCGCCATGGAGCGTCTTGACCTTCATGGTCTTCACGTCGGCCGCCATCACCTTGCCGCTGATGACGTGGTAGCTGAGGATGGCCGCCAGCTTGGCCTTGTTCTCGGGCTTCAGCAATTCGTCCACGGTGCCGGCCGGCAGCTTGGCGAAGGCCTCGTCGGTGGGCGCGAAGACGGTGAAGGGGCCTTCGCCCTGCAGCGCCGTCACCAGCCCGGCGGCCTTGATCGCGGTCACCAGGGTCGTGAACTGGCCGGCGCCGGAGGCGACGGCGATGATGTCGCCGGCGGCAGCCGGGTGTTCGGCCTTCTTCGGGTGCTCGGCCTTCTTGGGGTGCTCGGCGCCCTTCGGGTGCTCGGTCGCCTTCGGATGCTCCTGGGCCAGGCCCAGGCAGGGCAGGGCGACCACGGCCAGTATCGCGCCGAGCGCGGCAATGCGCATCGCTTTCAAGACTGTCTCCTGTCGTTCGGGAGAGGGATCTACTCTCAGTCAGGGCGCGAGGGTTGGCGCTGGCGCGCGCGGCATACCCGCCGGCCCGCGCCGGCCGACTTCGACGGCCCCTGTGTGATGCACAGGCTACGTCCACCGGGAGCGGGCCGCAACGACGCGGCCTCGCGAACTCAGTGGTTCCCGACCGCGACCTCCCCGCGTCGGCAGTAGCACGAGACTTCGGGACGCTGGTCCGCCAGCGACCAGGCGACAGCCGCCTTCGCGCGCGCCGCCGCGGCTTCGTCGTTCCTGCCACCGCGCTCCAGGCACTCGGCCAGCCCGGTCAGCGACCAGCCGTTGTCGGGATGGCGCTTCAGGTCCTCGCGATACACGGCCTCGGCCTCGGCGATGCGCCCCTGCTCGAGCAGCAGCGCCCCGAGCGCGTGGCGGACCGGCTGCATCCAGCCCCACGGCTCGTCGTAGCGCAGGGACTCGTCGCGCGCGGCCGCCTCGCGCAGCAGCGCGAAGGCGCGCTCGTGATGGCCGCGGCGATATTCCAGCTCGCCCTCGGCCAGCGGCAGGCCCACGGCCAGCACGTCGCGCGAGGAGTTGTTGCCCAGGAAGCGCGTCTCCGGCACGGCCTCGCAGGCCGCCTGCAGCGCGGCGAACTCGCCTGCCGCCTCCTCCACGCGGCCGAGCGCCGACAGCGCCATGGTCCGCCCGTAGCGCCACATCGCCTGCATCACCGGCAGGTCCGCGGGCGGCTGCGGCTCGGCCAGCATCTGTTCCCACATCCCGAAGCGGACCATGACGTGGTAGGGCACCGCCTGGAAGCCGTCGAGAAAGTCGGGAAGCGCGCGCACGATCTCGAGCGGGATCTCGTCGACCATCTCGCGCGCGGCCCCCAGCGCCAGATCGCGCCGGCCGTCGAACATCGCGGCGTAGACGAGGAAATGGTAGTTGTGCGCCCGATAGATCGTGTAGAAGCCCTCGCGGCCCGCCGCCTCGACATACTTGCGGTCGGCCTCGATCGCCTTCTGGTTCGCCGTTGCGGCGGCCTGGTAGCGGCCGAGCCGGATGTCGATGTGGCTCGGCATGTGCACCAGGTGGCCCGCCCACGGCACCAGTTCGCGCAGGCGGTCGGCCGCGCCCAGCGCCTTCTCCGGCATCGGCGACGCCTCCATCGTGTGGATGTAGAAGTGGTTCGCCGCCGGGTGCAGGGGCTCCAGTGCCAGCACCGCCTCGAGCGTCGCGATGATCTCGTCGGTGCCGGGCTGCATCCGTCCGTCGGCGGTCCACAGGTCCCACGGCCGCAGGTTCATCATCGACTCGGCGAACAGCGCGCCGACGTCCGGATCGTGCGGACGGGCGCGCCAGACCTCGCGCATGGCGTCGGCATACGCGCGGTCCAGCGGCGCGCGGTCCTCCGGCGCCGGTTGCGCGTAGCGGCGGTCGAGCGCCTCGATCAGGGCGCGCTCGTTCGGCGTCGCGCGCTCCCGCAGCGCCATGGCGCGGTCGGCGGCGGCGCGCGCCGCGGCGTTCGCCTGCCCGTCCATCGCGGGATTGTTGATGTGGGGGCCCCAGGCGTAGGCGATGCCCCACTGCGCCATCGCGCAACCGGGGTCCTCCGCCGCGGCCTGCTCGAACGAGCGGATGGCCTCGGCGTGGTTGAAGCCGTAGCAGAGCGTCAACCCCTGGTCGAAGTAGCGCTGCGCGTCGGCGGAAGTCGTCGTGATCTCGTAGTGGCGGGCGCCGTGCCCGCCGAAATAGAGCGCCTTCTCGGGTTCGGCGAAGGCGACGGTCGCGAACAGGAACAGGCCGCAGATCAGGCGGAGCATGACACCCTCCTTATGGGTCACGGGATGGGTCCCGGTCACCGCGAGAGGATATCTGCATTATAGCCGAGTGAAAAGGTCTTATTTCGGCCTGTCCGCCCTACAGGCTGTAATCGCCCGCCGCCTCCGGCTGGTAGAGGACCTTGACGATCTCCAGGCGCCGCTTGCCGGACGGCACCGTCCACTCGACCGTGCTGCCCTCGCTGTAGCCCAAGAGAGCCGTCCCCACCGGGGCGAGGATGGAGATTGCGCCCGCATCGACGTCGGCGTCCTTCGGGAACACCAGCCGGTAGGTCATCTGCTCCATCGTGTCGAGGTCGCGGAACTGGACCTGCGAATTCATGGTCACGACGTCCGCCGGAATCTCGCTCGGCTCGACCACGCTGGCCCGCTTCAGCTCGGCCTCCAGGTCCGCCAGATGCCGGCGGTCCTCGTCGGCCGCTCCCTTTCCCGCGGCGATGAGACTCTCGAGCCGCGTCTTGTCGAACGCGGTGATGAAGATCTTCTTGGGCTTCATGTCCCACATCCTTTCCGGTCCAGGACAGGGACAATGTCGTCAGGATCGCGCTGTCCGGCAACGGTGGCGGGCAGCTGCCGTCGGCGTCGTGACCGTCAGCGCCCCTGCGCGGTCAGCCCCACGCGCCGCACGAGCGCGCGGTAGGCCTCGTCGCCCCAGGCGGCCTCCCACAGCCGCTCCACGTTCAGCGCGACGCAGAAGGGCTCGCGGTCATCGAGAGCGCGGTCCATCCAGCGGTAGAACGCGTCGCGATGGCCGAGATGCAGGTGCAGCGTCGCCACGGCCGCCGGACACAGGGGGTCGGCCTCG
Organism: uncultured Fibrobacteraceae bacterium; assembly: GCA_964399195.1. Classification (GTDB taxonomy): domain Bacteria; phylum Krumholzibacteriota; class Krumholzibacteriia; order LZORAL124-64-63; family LZORAL124-64-63; genus CAINDZ01. The sequence goes on along the minus strand of CAYNPY010000010.1, from coordinate 37,532 downwards.
AAGCGCTCCTCAAGTTCAGCCAGCAGACGCAGCGCTTCGGTCGTGCGCCCGAGGCCGGCCAGCGCGCAGCCCATCTTCGCCACGGGCCAGCCGGCGCGGTGGCTGCACGCGACCGCCTGCTCCAGCGTGGCCAGGGCGTTCGTGTAGTCGCGCCGCAGCAGCTGGGAGTAGCCCTTCAGGTGGTAGCCCTCGGGGAACTTCGGGTCCTGGGCGATGAGGCGGTCCAGCATGGCCACGCCGGCTTCGTGGTGGCCATCGAACAGCTGCACGGCGCTCCCGATGACCTGGCCGAAGAAGCCGAGAAGGTCCCGGCCAAGGCCGCCGCGAACTCGCCCGCGCTGCGGTGCCGCCGGGCGGGATCGCGAGCCAGCGCCCGGGCCAGGACTTCTTCGCACGCGGGCGGCACGACGGTACCGGACTCGCTCAGGCGGGGCGCGTCCTCGACCAGACGCCGGGCCAGCAACGCGTGGACGCTGCCGCCGTGAAACGGGGGACGCCCCGCCAGCATCTCGAACACCACGCCGGCCAGGCCGTACACATCCGTGGCCGGGCCCAGTTCAGCTTCGCCCCGCACCTGTTCGGGGCTGGCGTACAGCGGCGTGCCGAGCACCGTGCCCGGCCGCGTCTGGAAGCGCGTCGCCTCCTGCCCATCGACGGATTCCCGGGCGACGGCGAGCCCGAAGTCCGCCAACATGGCGTGCCCGCGGCTGAGCAGGATGTTGTCGGGCTTCACGTCGCGATGCAGGACGCCCTCGGCATGGGCATGGTCCAGTGCGTCGGCCACTTCCGCCGCCAGACGCGCCGCCTCCTCCAGGCCGAGCGGTCCCTCGCGGCGCAGCCGCGCGGCGAGGCTCTCGCCCGCGATCAACGGCATGACGTAGAAGAGCTGCCCGTCGTGCTCTCCCGAATCGAAGACCGGCACGATATGGGGATGCTGCAGGCGGGCGGCGATCCCGATTTCGCGCAGGAACCGCTCGGCCCCCAGGGAGGCCGCGACCTCGGGCAGCATGACCTTGACGGCCACCTCCCGCTGGTGGCGCCGGTCGACGGCGCGGAAGACCGTGGCCATGCCGCCCTGCCCCAGCTCCGCGGTGATCTCGTAGCGGTCGGCCAGGGTGCGCATCGAGGTCCTGTCGCCGGAGGTCCGGAATTGAACGGAGCGGATCACGACTGCATAGGGGCGTGCCCTGGGCCGGGCAACCGTGCACAGGCGCCGTTCGCCGCCGCCGATGGCCCGACGCTCGTGGATTGTTATTGACTTCATCTGTTCATGATTGGTATGGTCGCGGCGGTTGCCACTGGCGCCGGAAGACCGGCCGGGCGGCCGCCGCCCGATCCATCGCCTGCCTGAACCGACCCCGCGCCAGCCTGCGCGCCGGGGGCGCCCGCCCCGCCGAGTTTCGGAATGTCATGACGCCGCCGCGCGCCGTCACCGGTGCATTCGCCGGCGGCGTCGTTCGCGCCCCAGTCGAGGGAGGTCCAGCCATGTCGCGCGCCGCCGCCGGATTCCTGGTTGTCTCATCGCTGTTCGCGGTCGCCGCCCTGGCGACCGACACCCCGCCGATTCCCGACGCGCCCGAGAACCAGGCCGAGATCGAAGCGGCCGCCCGCGGCGAACTGGTGCTCGAACCGGTGGCTCCCGTGGGCGACGCCGCCTCTCTGTCGCCGGAGATGACCGCGATCCGCGCGGCCCTCGCCGCCGGGCGGGCGCGCGTGGACGAACTGGAGGCCCGCCTCGCCGGCGCGAGCGGCGACGAAGCCGCGCTCGCGGTGATGCGCGCCCTCGAGCAGGCCAAGCAGGACACCGAGATCGAGATCCTGCGCATCCAGGCAGAGCACGCGCGGCTGGCCGGTCGCGAGGCGCAGGCGCAGGAGATCGAGACGGCGATCTCTCAGATGCTGACGCCGGGCGCGACGACGACGCCGACGGCAAGGCAGGATTCACCGGCTGACGTCGGCAACTAGGAGGTGGCGGCCATGTCGATGGACAACTGCACCACGCGCCGCCGCGCGCCGGCGGCCCTGCTCCTCCTGCTCGCGGCAGCGGTGGCGCTTGCGGCCGCCGCTGGACCGGCCGGCGCCATGATCGGCCCGCCGATCTCGGTGCGCCTGCTGGGCGACCCCAAGCCGGCGACCAGCGGCGTCGTCTACGAAGGCGCGCTGGAGATCGTCGCCGACGAGCCCGTCGCGCTGGCCGGTTTCCGGCTGGAAGGGGACGGCTGGCAGCCCCGGGCCATCGCGGCGCCGGCCGCCATCGACCTGGCCAAGGGCGCGCGCTTCGAATTGCGCTTCAGCGCCTTGCCGGACGACGCCGGGAAACCCCTGGTGGTCGCCTTCGAGGCGGGCGGGCGGGCCGTGCGTCATGCGCTCGACCTGTCCGAGACCCACTACAAGCGGATGACGGCAGGGGTGCCGGCGATGCCGCTGCCGGCCGGCGCGCGCATCTACCGGCCCTTCGTCGCGAACGAACCCTACGTGGTGTCGCCACCGCTGCCCGACGACGTCCAGGTGCGCGCGGCGCCGACCGGCGCCAACACCTACAACATCACGGTCAGCGGCGGCTGGTACTACCGGCACCCGGAAGCCGGGTGGGTGGGCACCGACGAGATGTACGTCCGCGTCTGGGACTGGGGGTCGTTCATCCCGGTCCTGCTGGCCCACGGCTTCACGGCGGTGAACGGCCGCTTCAGCTTCACGTTCGCCTGGGATCCCGCGGACGGCCTGCCGGACCTCGGCGTGTCCTTCCGCACCGCCGCCGGCCACCACGGACTGGTCGACCACACCTACGAGGAATACTACACCTGGTACACCGACACCCGGCACGACTACGCCGGCACCTCGCTGGACGTGGGCGACCTCACCTCCGGCGACGAGTCGCTGATGCCGGCCATGCACATCCTGGCCAGCATGACCCGGAACTGGCGCTGGCACAACAGCTACGGGTACGACCCGGGCGGGGAATGGGTGTATTGGCCGGCCGACGGCCAGTACCACAACTCCCAGGGCGTCCACATCTCCGATTCCTGGCACGAGGGCGGCTACGCCCACGAGTACGGGCACCACTGGCAGACCATCTTCGCGCCGGTCGCCTCGTTCGAATACTGCAACGGACAATGCGACAGCCCCCCGCCCTGCGGCCACTGCGGCTGGTGCTGGGAGTACGCCCCGGTGCCCACGATGGAGGGCTTCTGCTACTGGCTCGGCGACGTCGTGCCCATCGCGATCGCGGCCCAGTACGGGCTGCCGAAGCTCGCCTCCGACGATGCCGAGTCCATCGAGCCCTGCGGCGATGGCACGCTGCACGACGCCAACGCCACCGAAGGCTTCTACGCCGCGCTGCTGCGCGACATCTATGACGGCACGCAGGAGAACCACGAGAACATGGGCTCCTGGGTCGATCGTTCGCACGAGGATGCCCAGGAGATCTTCGGCGTCGTGCACAACGACAACCCGACGACCCCGCTGGGCTTCCTCATCGCGATGATGGCGCGCTATCCCGACCTGGTGGCGGAGCCGCTCTGGGAAACGGCGATGAACTGCGGATTCAACATCGACACCGCCGCACCGGGCGTGGTCACGGGCCTCCACTCGACCAGCCATACGGTGAACGTGTCGTCGTCAGACCGGACGATCGATCTGACCTGGGCGCACGCCCCCGATGATGCCGCCGGCATCATGGGCTACGGCGTCATGGTCGCGGGCAGCCATGGCCTGCCCAGCGCGGTGCAGGACATCGGGAAGGTCACGACCTACACGACACCATCGCTCTCCTCGGGCACCTGGTACTTCAGCATCCGCGCGCGGGACCGGGTCGGCAACTGGAGCCCGAACTACGCCTGGTCGGGTCCTTACATCGTTCGCGACGCCCAGCCGTCGGACCTGCAGCCCCACGTCTCGTTCGGCTGGACGCGCCCGCTCGTGCCCCGCGAGGACAACACGGCGACGGGGACCAACGTGCCCGAGCCGGTCACGCTGACCGGCAACGCCGCTGACACCTGGTGGAACCTGAACGGGCTCAATGACGGCGAAACGGCCACCGGCGCCTTCAGCGCGCGCATCTACGTCGACGGGTTCTGGGTCGACACGCGCTCCTGGAGCAACATCAACGCGGGCGGCAACTACATGGTCACCAACGACGGCCCGCTGACCGTCCGCGGCGGCCGGCACACCTTCGAGGTCTTCCACGACGGCGGCGAGCAGGTCGCCGAGACCGACGAGACCGACAACCGCTGGGCGCACCAGTGGATCTGGACGCCGCTGAGCCTGCCCACCAGCGGCCTGACCGTGCGGACCGCGCCGCCCGCCTACACCGCCGGCTGGGACGCAGTCGTGGACGGCTCGCCGAAGTACTACAACTGCGACGGCCTGAGCTTCAGCACGGCGAACTACGTCGACGGCTCCAAGTCCTGGGATGCCGTCTACATCTACGCCGGGGAAGACGACGAGGACTACGACTGCCGGATGCACGCCCACACCACCGGCGCCGACAACGGCTTCGGCGCCAACCTGGAATGGTCGGCGCGCCCGGCCGGCTACCTCGACGCGGTCCTCGTCAACGGCAACGCGGCCGGCTTCGGCACGCGGGACGTCGGTGTCCTCAACGACGGCGGGGGCATCGGCCTGTACCGGGCCGGGCGTCTGCGCGCCGCCGCCCTGTCCCTGGGCGACTCGGTGACGGCGACGCTGCCGCAGTACGAGATGATGGCGCTGCGGCGCTTCCAGGTCGCGGCGGCCGACACCGGCTGGTACACCATCCGGGTGAGCGTCGACCCCCCGGCGCAGCCGTTCCAGGTGCAGTACTACCTGCCCACCTTCACGACGGGCACGATCGGCGACTACGACGCGCGGGCGTCGTCGACCACGGGCGTCGCGTGGCTCAACCGCCACGTGACGCAGACGGGCTGGCACGCCTTCGTCGTCTACCGCAACCCGCGCGACGGGCGGGATCCCTGCACGTTCACGATCGAGCTGGAACGGACGCCGCCGGACTTCACGCCCGCAGTCGTGGCCGGCTGGCACGCGCCGTTCGTGCCGCGCCCGCTGCCCGACGGCACGTCGACGGCGGTGGCGGCTCCCGACACGCTGCACGGCAACGCCAACGCCACCTATTTCAACTACGCGCGGCTGAACGACAGCCCGGCCGCCTGGACCTGGGACGGCTCGCACCTGGCGAACGCGAACGCCATCATCGACGGGACGACCAATCTGGGCGGCGTCGGCGTCACGACGTTCGGCGCCAACCAGGTGCGGACGTACAACCAGACGTCGGCCCGAACGGTGGGGGGCGGTCGCCACGTGGCGGCGATGGTGCTCGACATGAGCAACACCATTCCCGAGCTGGACGAGGGCGACAACGTCTACGGCGAACAGTACTGCTGGTCCCCGCTGGCGCTTTCATTCGGCGCGCCGGTCACGAGGCCGGCGCCGCCCGACCGCACCGGCGGCTGGGCGGACGTCATGAGCGGCGAGACGCTGTGGTACAACTGCGACGGATTGCGCCTGCCGGCCGGCACCGAGGAGAGTTGGCGCGCAGTCGCGGTGATGCCGGCCCCGGGCGCCGACGTGGACGTGCGGCTCCACTACAAGCTGGTCGGCGCCAAGAGCGGGTTCGCCGCGAACGTCGCCAGCTCGGCCTGGGGCGCGGGCTACTCGGACTTCGCCCTGGTCTGCGCCCACAACTTCTTCGTGCTGCCGGCCATGGTGGTCCCTATCGACGCCGGGGTGGTCCTGGGCAGCGGCACCGCCGACTACACGGCCGAGGCGGTGCTGGGGACGGAGCTGTCCCCTGCCGGCAGCGCGACGTACGGCCCCTACACGCTCGGGGCCGGCCACATCCTGCACCTGTATTCGCTGTGGTTGACGCCCGGCGCCTGGGCGCTGCAGGTGGACAACGCGGCGGGCGCCGTGGACTGGGGCCTCTCGGTGTACGAACCGAACGGCCCCTTCAAGAACAAGTCCGGCGCCATGACCGGGGGCCTGGCCTACGCCAACCCCGGCGGCGTCCACGAGATGGTCGCCATCGACGTCGCCGCCGCGGGGCGCTACGCCGTAGCGGTCTGGAAACGGAGCGCCCCCGACCTGACGCAGGCCGGATCCTACCGGCTGCGGGCGATGGCCGGCGTCACGGGCGTGACCGACGAGATGCCGGCGGCCGGCCTCACGCAGTTGACGGCGATCCAGCCGAATCCGTTCAACCCGCAGGCGAAGATCGTGTTCGACCTGGCGCAGGCCGGATCCGCGCGCCTGGAGATCTACGACTTGCGCGGCGTGCGCGTGCGCTCGCTGGTGTCGGGCGAGCAGACCGCGGGGCGGCACGAAGTCGTCTGGGACGGCCGCGCGGACGACGGGCAGGAGGCGGCCAGCGGCGTCTACATGGCCCGCCTGGCCGCCGGCGGGCACAACTGGATGCGCAAGTTGACGTTGCTGAAGTAGGCCGCGCCGATTCCAACCATCATCCCGCCGGCCGCCCGTGCCCGTGGCGGCCGGCGGGTATCCATGCGCAGGCATCAGGTGTATATTCGGCGTTCAGCCAGCCGTCATCCGCGACGGTCGACCCGCGACCACGATCGGGAGATGATCCGCCCGTGCCCGCCAGCTCCCACAGCCGGTTTCGCGGGCCCGCGGCTGCTCTTGCCGCCCTGCTCCCGCTCCTCGCGCTCGCCCCCGCGCCGACATGCGCCGCCGTCTTCAACATCCACCTGCACTCGGACAGCAATCCCGACTACACGACGGTCGAGTCGTTCCTGGAGACCGCGCTGCCGGTGTGGGGCGATCCGCAGTCGCAGGCCGTCGCGCTCTGGCGCTGGGGGGTGCGCAACCGGCGGCAGACCTCGGCCACGTACGAGGACGACCGCAGCCTCTACGACCCGGTGCTCATGTTCAACGACTACCCCAACACGTTCTGCGCCTTCATCGCCGGCGCGCTGCAGGCGCAGGTCGAGGCGCTCGGCCCGCCGTGGCGGGCCCGCTACGTCGAGCTGGCCGACCACACGGTGATGGAGATGTCGTGGGACGATGGCCTCAACTGGCACCTGTTCGACGCGTCGATGAACATCTACTGCTTCGACGGCGACGGCGTCGTGGCCTCGATCGAGCAGATCCGCGCCGCGGCGGAGAGCGAGCTGTCGCTGCTGCTCGGCGAGACCGGGCCGGTGCCCGGGCACCACTACCTCTACAACTTCGCGCCGGAGTGCGGCTCGAACCCCGTGAACCCCGCCCACGCGGGCGACCTGGCCTATCCCTGGGGCTACCGCATCGCCGCCGACCAGCCGATCCCCTTCGCCCGCACCCTGCGCAACGGCGCCGACTCCTACCTGGCGGGCGTGCAGTACCAGGACGACTTCACCCACGTGCGCCTGGGGCACCGCTATCGCCTGAACCTCAGGCTGGGCGAGAGCTACACGCGCTACTGGGACCACCTGGGCGAGACGGAAGACTATTACCGCCCCGATTCACAGAACCAGGACCCCGACGACACCCACGCCGCCGGCGACCTGCGCGGCAACGGCCTGTGGCGCTTCCGTCCCGACCTGTCGACGACGGACTACCGCCGGGTCCTCTACGACGAGAGCGGGATCGCGCACCGCAGCGAAGCCGGCGGCGCCGGGCCCAACCTGCACCCGACGGCGGCGGGTGTGGCGTCCCAGGTCACCTTCAAGGTCTATGGCGCCAACGTGGTCACCTCGGCGCTGGTCGACCTGCGCGCCCGGCGCGGCGCGGCGGGCGACGTTTTGCGGCTGCGGGTCTCGCGCGACGCGGGCATCAACTGGACGACGGTCTGGACCGCGACGACGACGGGCGCGATCGACACGCAGATCCCGTTGCCGGCCGCGATCCTCGGCGGCGCCCGCGACTACCTGTGCCGCGTGGAGATGACCGGCGCCGCGTCGGCCACGTCGTGCGGCGTGGACGACATCGAATTGACCACCGTGACGCAGCTCAACCGGCTGGCGCTGCCGGGACTGGTGCGCGGCGCGAACACGTTGCGCCTGCGCCTGGGCGACCAGCGGGAATCGCACATGCTCTGGCCGGCGCTGCACAACGCGGGCTGGGGACCGCAGTACCTGACGACGGCCCACGCCAGCGCCAACATCAGCGCCGACGTCAGCGCGGAGCGCTTCGCGCAGGCGGTCCTGCGCCCGGCCGTCGGCGGCGCGCCGGCCCAGGTCACCTGGCGCTTCACCACGCCGACGGACATCACCGGCCTGCGCTACGGCGGCAGCCTGTTCGCGCGCGAGACGGGTCCCCTGGACCGGGTCGACCTGGCCCACGCCCTCGGCGCCGGCGACTTCGTGACCGACGCGACGTTCGACGCCTCGACCTCGCGGACCTGGGACGGCCGCCTCTACGCCGAGCCGGCCGCGCTGCCGCCCGGCCAGCGCGAGGTGCGGCTGCGCTACGCCTTCGGCAGTTCGCACGGGGCATCGTCGACCAGCACGGGCGTCCAGGACGCGCTGATGTACGTGGAGTACGAGCCCGTCGACCCGGTGCGGCAGCCCGTCGAAGTGACCTGGTGCTGGGTGGAGCATCGCCAGGGCGGCGACGTCGAACGCCGGCACACGCGCCTGGTCGAGGATCCCGACGAGACCTGGCGGATCAACGTCGGCGGCGACCGCGACCCGACGCTCAAGTGGGTGCGCGTCAACCTGCCGGGCGGCAATCCGGACGGCGCGGTGCCCCAGGGCTACCACGACGGGATCGATGTCGGCGCGGGCGCCGGCCGCGACCTGCAGACCGTGCGCTTCCGCTGGCAGGACAACGTCGCCCTGGGCGCGCCCTACGGCGTCAGCCGCGGCGCCTGGACCGGCAACGGCGACGGCGGCGGCGAGTTGACCAACGGCTGCATCGTGCCGCCGACGGATTTCGCCACGCACGGCAGCGTGCAGGAGCAGTCGGCCCTCTGGCAAAGCGACGCGCCGGTCGTGGTGACGCTCGACCTGGGCCAGGACCGCCCCGTGGCGGCGCTGCGCATCACCACCCACCAGCCGAACGCCGAGTTCTGCCACCCCGACTCGATCGTCGTCAGCGGCGCGGGCGACGGCCAGGGCTTCCAGCCGCTGGGCGTGATCCGCCACGACCAGGTCTGGAACCCGACCGGCGACTTCCTGGGCCACGAAAGCGACAGATCGCCCCGCTACGCGGACCTGCCCGCCGGCGGCCGCCTGGCCTTTGCGTACTGGCTCATCCTGGACCAGCCTCGCACCCTGCGGTACCTGCAGTGCGCGTTCCAGCCCTTGGCCGGGCGCGGGGTGGGCATCTCGGAGATCCAGGCGCTGTCCGCGGTCGAAGTGGGCGACTGGCCCGACCGCGAGGTCTACGTGCCGGCCGCGAGCGCGGTGGCTGGACGGGACCTCGAGCCCGCGCCCGCCGCGCGCCGCCACGATGACGGCAGCCTGGCGGTCGCCGCGTCGCCGAATCCCTTCAACGCCCGCGTGGAACTCTCCTATGTCCTGTCGGCCGACCAGAAGGTGAGCGTGTCGGTGCACGATCTGCGCGGCCGCCTGGTCCGGCGCCTGGTGGACGACGGCCGGCAGTCCGCGGGCGCGCACGCGCTGGTCTGGGACGGCGCCGACGCGCAGGGACGCCCTGCCGCGTCGGGCGTCTACTTCGCGCGCGTGCGCGGGGAATTCGACCGGGGCAACAGCGCCGTCGTGCTGGTGAAGTAGCGGCGCTCGCAGCGCGAGTTGCGCCGGCGCAACTTCCCCGGAAGTTCTGCCGCCGGCGCTCGCATATATATAAGACACTCTCTTGACAGTGGATGTTCATTTGATGGACGATGGCCGCTGGCGGAGACGCCACCACGGATACCGAAGCGGCGATCACGAAAGGAGACGAGATGTCCAGGCGAGTCGATGCGTGTCGGTTCCTGCTCGTGACGATCCTGATGCTGGCCACCGTCGCGACGGTCGGCACCGGCTTCGCGCAATCAGACGGACAGTGGGGTCTCATCGGCGGGTTGAACTTCGCCGGCATGGGCGGCGACATGGAAGACGTCGGCGACGCCGTCGCCGAGATCGTTTCGGACCAGACGGGCGTGAACTGGAGTTCAGCCAAGGGGCGCCTGACGGGAATGGGCTTCGGCGCCTACTACGCCCTGCCGACTGCGAAGTCGGTCGGTCTCCAGATCGAGGGCCACTACATGCGGCGTGGCGTGGGCTTCGATCTGACGGGAGGCGGCATCGACGCGGACCTCGAGCTCAGGGTCAACTACTTCGAGATCCCCGTGCTGCTGCGGTACGCGCCCGCTCAGCAGTCGGGCGCGCGCTTCATCCTGCTGGCCGGCCCCGTGATCGGATTCAAGACCGGGGACGAGGTCAACGTCGAGGCGGCTGGGAACGATTCCTCGGTGGACGCCGGCGATCTGTTCAAGTCGACGTCCATCGGAGCGCTCGGCGGCCTGGGCCTCACCTTCGGCGAATCGCCGGCGATCACCCTGCAGGCCCGCTATTACCTGGGCCTGACGAACGCGATCGACGACGAAACGCTGAGCAGTTCGGCGAGCGATTTCGGGCTCTTCGCCGGTGTGGAGTTCCCGCTGCGCAGGTAGTTGGAGATGGTCCCGCGAACGGCAGATCAGCGCCCGCCGCCCACCACCAGCGTGCGCTCCCGCGTCTCGCCCCCCGCGGTCAGCCGCACGAAATAGATGCCGTCGGCGACCCGCGCGCCGCCCGCCGCGCGCATGTCCCACGGCAGTTCGTGCGCGCCGGCCGCCAGGTCGGATTCCCAGCCGCGGACCAACCGGCCGCGCAGATCGTGCACCACGAGCCGCGCCCGACCGCCCTCGCGCAGTTCGAACCGGAACCACACGCGACCTTGCGCCGGGTTCGGGTAGGGCAGCGCCAGACGGAACGACGGCGCCGGCACAACGAGGTCGACGCCCGAAGCGCCGTCGCTCACCACCACACCGCGCAGCCAGGACACCGCATAGTCGTCGACTCGCACCTCGAGATCGTAGGTGCCGGCCGGCACGTCGTTCAGGCAGAAGCCGCCGTCAGTCGCCGTGGCGGCGTGCAACCCCGTGTAGGCGCCGGCGGTCGTCCGCAGGAACACGCCGGCGCGGGCCACCGGCGCCTGGGTCTGCGCGTCGCGCACCGTGCCGCACAGCGTGCCGGCGGTCGCCGCGACGGCCGCGCCCGCCAGCATCCACAGGCCCAACAGCACCCGGCCCGCGATCGCGACGATTCCCCTGTCCTTCATCGCGCTCGCCTTCCTCACTGGACGTCGTCGTACACGGCGCCGGCGCTGCCGTTCGGCCCGCTGGGCGCCCGGCTGGCGGTGCCGCCGCGCAGGCCGCCGAGTCCGCCGCTGCCGGCGGCGCCGGACTGGTACGTGCTGCCGGTGAACGTCGGCTCCTGCATCCCGGTGACGTACACGGCGTAGCTCAGCCCGCCGGCGCCGCCGCCGCCGCCCCCCCCGCTGCCGCTCGCGGCCGAGCTGCCGCCGCTGCCGCCGTCACGACCGTTCCACTCCTCACCCAGAAAGGGCATCCCCACGCCGCCGGCGCCGCCGAGTGCCGGGGGCGCCGAAGCGCCACCATCGCCGCCGACACCGCCGTTGCCGGCCGATCCGCTCACGAACTCACAATCGGAGAAAGAGACGAAGCTGTTCGCGGCCAGCACGGTCACCACCGCAAACGATGAGCCGCCGGCCCTACCTCCGTGGCCCCCGGCGCCACCGGTGCTGACGCCGCCGGCGCCGCCGCCGCCACCCCAATAGGTGAAGTAGCCCGGGAAGCCCGACGATCCGCCGCCGCCGCCACCGCCGCCGCCGCCGACCGAGGTCTGGCCATCGCCCCCCTCGCTGCCGTGGCCGGCCTGCCAGACGCTTCCGCTGAACGAGCCGGGCCACGCCGCCGCGGTGCCATGGGCGCCGGACGCCGCGGAGCCCGGCGCTGCGTTCCCGCCCGACTGGCCGGCGGTGGGCGGCACGGTGTCGGTGTTCAGCCAGCCCGCCGCGCCGCCGGACGCGCCGCCTGTCCCGGCCGTGCCCGCAGCCGCGGCGTACGACGACTTCCCGCCTCGCCCGCCCCACCCGACATTCGGCACCTGGGTGATGCCGCCCTCGATCGTGCAGTTGCCGCTGGGGCAGGAAGTGAAGGTCTGGCCCGGCTGCCCTGGCAGCCACAGGCCCGGGGCGCCGTTGACGCCCGCGACACCCGGCAAACCGGCCACCGCCACGAAGCGGCAGTCGCCGAAACTGACGTCGCTGCTCGCGGTGACCAGCATGGCGATGGAGTTGCCGTCGGCGCCGGGCTCGGTCGCTCGCACCTCGATTCCCGTGAAGCTCGTCTCCGACAGGCCGCTGGCGACCAGCGTCGAGCCGCCCATGACCAGCACGCTGCGCGAACCGGCCGTCCGTGTCCACGTCGCCGGCTCGAAACCGCCGGTCAGCGCATGGTTGAGCAGCGCCGTCGGCGGCGCGTAGCTGCCCGCGGCCAGCCGCAGTCCGATGGTCTCGCTCAGATTCGCCGCCAACTGGTAGGCGCGATCGATGGTGGCCACGGGCGCCGTCCGGGTGCCGGCGTTCCCATCGTCGCCGGACGGCGCGACGTACACGGCGGCCACGGCGTCGATCCGCAGCACGGCGTAGCTGACCGCGCCCCTGTCGTCGGTCACGCGCAGCTTCGGCCGGTGGACGCCTTCGTTCTGGTACCAGTGCGAGACGAACGCGGTCGTCGCGCTGGAGGTGTCGAAGATGCCGTCGTCCTCGAAGTCCCACTGGTAGCGGACGATGGTCCCGTCGGGATCGGACGCCGTCGCGTCCAGCGCGATCGAGGAGTAGATGTCCACGAGCGAGGGGCCCTGGATCGCGACGACCGGCGGCAGGTTCGAATCGATGCCCAGCACCAGGTCCGCCGCGCGCGCCGAATCCCCGGCCGCCGCCAGTGTCACCGTCGTCGCGGCCGCGCGGTAGCCGTCGCGCATCGCCTTGACGTCGCGCAGCCCGACCGGCACGTCGCGGAGCGCGTACTCGCCGTCGCCGCGGGTGACTGCGACCACCGACGTGCCCTCGACATAGACCACGGTCCCGGCGTGCAGCGATTCGGTGGCCAGCAGCGCCCGCCCGCCGATGGTGCCCGTGGGCATCAGCGCGATGTCGACGAAGGTGGTCTCGGCCGCCGTGGTCGCGGGATCGGCGATCGTCGCCGGCGCCGAGCCGGCCAGGTGGTGGCGGCCGTCTGCGGTCAGCAGGTACTGGCCCGGCACGACGTCCGTGAACACGAAGCGGCCTTCGGCGTCGGTCGCCGCGACGCGGATCTCGCCCGACTTGTCACCGCCGCCATTGTCACCGTCGGCATTGTCACCGCCGGCCACCGACGCGCCGTTGTCCGCGGCCGCCGCCGCGCCCGCGCGCGCCCGCTCCAGAATCGCCGCCACTGAGGCCGGCAGCCCGCCGGTCACCGGCTCCAGGCGCACGGTCGCCGCGGCCAGCGGACCGCCGTTGGCCGACACCCGGCCGGCCAGGACCGGCCCGCGCGCCGCGACCAGGGGCTCGAGCCCGGCCGGATCGGTGCCGCAGCCGGCCGCCAGCGCCAGGCTCAGACCCAGGACCAGGAGGGCGGAAATGACCACCACCACTCGCAACTTGTTGCGGGTGTGAGAGTTGATACTGTAGTTCATCGAGTTGCGCTCCCCGGGGGTGGGCGGCCGAAACGAGATTGATTCCCTGTATTATATCGCAATTCGGGCCTGTGGTGGGTCATGACAGGGCGAGAATCGTCAGGGATCCGTTCGGCGACGGTTCCGGAACGGTGGCCCCGGGATTCCGATTCATCGGGCGGGAGCGGGTGCCGCAGCATATCGGCAGGAGCCGGGACCGGCGCGCTCGTGCTACTGTCTCCATACTGCTGCCGCAGGCGCCGGGCACATGGCGGACTCCAACTCTCGGGACGGCATGAGATCGCCGCTTCTACTGACGACCTTTGCAGTCATGAGCGTCTTCGGCGAGGCGGCGATCGGCGGCGGCGGCACGGTCGCCGATCCCCACCGCCGGCCTGCCCCGGATTTCGGCCCGAACGTCAGGATCTTCGACGCCGCCATGGACATGGCGCAGGTCCAGGCTGAGATCGACGCCATCGCGGCGGCGCAGGACCTGCGCGACAACGAATTCGGCCCCCACCGCTACGCCCTGCTCTTCAAGCCCGGCGCCTATGACGTCAACATCTACTGCGGCTACTATACGCAGGCCGCGGGACTGGGGCGGCTGCCCGGCCAGGTCCAGATCACTGGCGCCGTCGAGTCCCGCGAGGTCAGAGCCACGTCCCTGTCCAATTTCTGGCGGTCAGCCGAAAACCTGACGGTGGCGCCCACGGGCGGGACCAATTTCTGGGTGGTCTCCCAGGCCGCGCCGCTTCGGCGTGTGCACATCAAGGGGCATCTCAGCCTCTTCAAGGCGGGATACACCAGCGGCGGCTTCATGGCCGATTGCAGGGTCGATGGCAGCGTCATCTCCGGCACCCAGCAGCAGTGGTTCTCCCGCAACGCCCGCTGGCAGCGCTGGGACGGGGGAGCCTGGAACATGTTCTTCATGGGCGTCGACAATCCGCCGGCCGGAACCTGGCCGGACAAGCCGTACACCAACATCGACCAGACACCGGTGATCCGCGAAAAGCCGTTCCTGTACCTCGACGATGCCGGCGACTATCAGGTCTTCGTCCCCGCCCTGCGGCGCAACGCGACGGGCATCAGCTGGGAAATGGGAGACGACCCGGGGAGCTCGGTGCCGATCGATCGATTCCACATCGCTCGGTCCGGGATCGACGATGCCGCGTCTTTGAACACGGCCCTGGCTGCGGGCAAGAACCTCCTCTTCACCCCCGGCATCTACGAGTTGGGGACCAGCCTCGTGGTCTCGCGCGCCGGCACGGTGGTCCTGGGCCTCGGCTACCCCTCTCTCGTTCCCACGGCGGGCACGCCGGCCATGATGCTCGCCGACGAGGGCGGAATCATCGTGGCGGGTCTCACGTTCGACGCCGGACCCCTGACTTCCGAGGCCCTGCTGCTGGTGGGACCGCCCGGCTGCTCGGCGGATCACGGCGCCGACCCGACCTTCCTGATGGATCTCTACTGCCGAGTGGGCACCAACCGCGCGGGTTCGGCGTCAAGCTGCCTCACGATCAACAGCCATGACGTGGTGGCCGACCACGTCTGGCTCTGGCGGGCCGACCACGGGCCCAGCGCCACCCACGGTCGGCCCGGCTGGACCGTCAACGAAGCTCCGAACGGTCTGGTGGTGAACGGCGATGATGTCACCTTCTATGGACTCTTCAACGAGCATTTCCAGGAGCATCAGACGCTGTGGAACGGCAACCGGGGGCGCACGTACTTCTACCAGTCCGAGATGCCGTACGACCCGCCCGACCAGGCGTCATGGAGCCACGACGACAGCGACGGCTACGCCTCGTACAAGGTGGCCGACGGAGTGACCGTGCACGAGGCCTGGGGCCTGGGCATCTACAACTACTTCGTGGACGCGCCGGTGTGGTCCGAGAACGCCGTCGAAGTGCCCGCCGTGCCGGGCGTCAAGATGCGCCACCTGCGCACGCGCTATCTCAACGGGACGGGTGGCGGCATCCGCCATGTCGTCAACGGCACGGGTCCCGCCGCCGAGGAGGCCAGCCGCGACGCCGTCGTGGTCGAGTATCCGGCGCCGTGAGCGCGCCGCACGCGCCGGCGGTGCGGCCAAGGCCGGACCCGGGTCAGCGGCTCCGCCGCGCCTTCACGAACTCCACCGCGACCGGAACCACGGAGATCAGGATGACCGCCACCGTCACCAGGGCGAAGTTCCGCTGGATCCACTCGATCCGGCCGAACTGGTGGCCGGTCAACAGGAAGAAGAGCACCCAGACGATCCCGCCGGTCACGTTGAACAGCGCGAAGCGGAAGTAGTTCATCTGCCCGATGCCGGCCACGAAGGGCGCGAACGTGCGGACGATCGGCACGAAGCGCGCGATGATGATCGCCTTGCCCCCGTGCTTTTCGTAGAACCGGTGGGCGCGCAGGAGGTGCTCCTTGTTGAGGAGGCGCGAGTCCTCGCGGGTGAAGACCTTGGGACCCAGCTTCTTGCCGATGGCGTAGTTCACCGCGTCGCCGACCACCGCCGCGATGATCAGCAGCACGGCGACCAGCCCGACGTCGATGGGCGACCCTTCGGTGGCCGCCAGCGCCCCGACCGCGAACAGCAGCGAATCGCCGGGCAGGAACGGCGTCACGACCAGCCCGGTCTCGGCGAAGATCACCAGGAACAGGACGACGTACAGGCCGGGGCCCAGCTGCCCGGCCAACTGGTTGAGGTGCTTGTCCAGGTGCAGGACAAGGTCGATGAGTTCCTGGAGCAAGCCCGCCCCCCCCCCGCGCCGAAGCCGGCGACACTCTAGGGGCGGCGGCGCCCCGGCGCAACGGCAAAGGTGGGATCAGTCCGTCCTTCGCCGCGCCAGACGGATCTTGTCCGCAACGATCTTCCTGAAGTTGACGATGTCGAACGGCTTCTCGATCCTCAGGTTCTTCACCCGCGCCAGGTACTCGCGCGTGCGCGGCGTGAAGGCGCCGCCCGTGATGAAGATGACCCTCTCCGCCACGGCCGGGTGATGCTCACAGAGCCAGGCGTGCAGGTCCATGCCGGAGTACCGCGGCATCATCATGTCGCACAGAACGACGTCGAATGCCTGATCCTTCTCCAGGATGTCCCTCGCCACCTCGCCGCTGCCCGCCTCGACGGTTTCATGTCCCCGAAGTATGCGAACCATGGCCGCCCGAATGCCCTCCTCGTCGTCGACGACGAGGAGGCGCCCACGCTGCTCCATCTCCGCTTCAGACGGCGCCGCAGCGGCCGGCGCCGCCACCTCGACGGCGCGGACGGGCAACCGCACGGTGAAAGCCGTTCCGGCGCCGATCCTGCTCTCGACGGTTATCGTGCCCCCGTACCCCTCGACGATGCCCCTCGATATCGGCAGCCCGAGGCCTGATCCCGTGCCGGCCTTTTTCGTCGAGAAGAACGGTTCGAAGATGCGCGGGAGGTCATCGGCGGCGATACCCTGACCCGTGTCGCGCACCTCGGCGCAGACGACGTCGGCTTCGCTCCACGTGCGCACACGTATCTCGTTGGACTCGACATTGCCCTCTTCGATGGCGTGCGCCGCGTTGACCAGAAGGTTCAAGAACACCTGCGAGAGGCGCCCTTCGCTGGCGATCACCGGCGGGACGCTGCCGTAGTCCTTCACCACGCAGGCGCGGTACTTGATCTCGTTGAAGCACATCGCCATGGCGGTCTCGATCACGTACTTCAGGTTCACCGGCGCGAGCTCATCGGCTTCCACCCTGGAGAAGGTCCCCAGACCTCGGGCGATGTCCCGGATGCGGTGCGTTCCGGAAAGCGCCTCCCGGATTCGATCCAGCACGTCGTTGAGAACCGCCGGATGCAGCCCCGCCGCGGCGTCGCGCACCTCGCCGTCGCCCGGCCCGGCGCCCAGACGGTCCACCACCTGCGCATGCAGGTTGCGCACAGCGTCGAGCAGGCGCGGCAGTTCGGAGCTCAGGCTCTCCAGGTTGTACAGGACGTACGAGAGGGGATTGTTGATCTCGTGCGCGACGCCCGCGGCAAGCATGCCCATGCTGGACAGCCGATCGGACTGCGCGAGCTGGGACTCGATCTCCTTCCGTGCCGTGATGTCGCGCGTGCAGAAGATCATGCCCGTGGCGTTGCCCAGACCGTCGCGCAACGCCTGCCCCACGGTCTCGATCCACGCATAGGTGCCGTCCGCGCGGCGGTACCGGAACTCCTCGCGCCGCGGCTCCAGGGCCCGCATGGCGGCGTCGAGGGTCAGGAGAACCCGCGCCTTGTCGTCGGCATGGATGAACTCCCAGACGTGGAGCCCCAGCAGCGCCGCCGGCTCGTAACCAAGCTGGCGGTGCGATGGGCTGACGTAGGTGAACCGGCCGTCGAGATCGGACAGGGAGACCATGTCCAGCATGTTGTTCGTGATGCGGGACAGGAGATCCTCGCGCTCCCGCAGCGAATCCTGCGCCAGACGCAGGTCGGTGATGTCCTGGGCCGTGCCGAACAGCTTGCGGACCGTCCCGAATGCGTCGAGCAGGGGCTCGCCGATGGCGCGCATCCACCGGACCTCGCGGTCCGGTCGCAGAATGCGGAAGCTGAGATCGAACGCCGCCGCCTCCGCGAATCCGACGCGGACAGCCTCCCGGAGCTGGGGCCAGTCGTCGGGATGGACCCTGGCGTCCAGAGCCGCGAACGACGGGGCATCCCGCCCGGGATCCAGGCCGAAGATCCGGAAGATCTCGTCCGACCAGGCGGGCGTACCGTCAAAGGCGTCCAGTTCCCAGTGGCCGATGCGCGCCACCTTCTGCGCCTTCTCCAGCTTGTCGCGGTTCGCCTTCAGGTCCTGGAGATACAGACTCCGCTCGAGGGCAAGGGCCGCGGTTTCAGCGAACGCCTGCGCCCGCTGCGCGTCCACGTCACCGAAATCGCCGTCCTTGTTGGCCAAGCCGAAGACGCCCTTCACGTCGCCATGGAGCGTGATCGGCACGAACATCACGTTGCGCAGCGCCGCGCGCCGGTTGGGGACAACGACGGCGTGGGTGCCGGCCGCCAGCTGGTTCGCAAACACCGTGCGGCGCTCACGGACCGCAAGCGCGCGCAGATCCCGAATCGGTCCGCCCGACGCCGACTCGCCGGCGCAAGCGAATCCGCCGTCATCCGAGAGCAGCACGGCGTCGACCACGTCTTCCCCGCCCAGCGCGACGCAGCCGTCAGCAGCCCCCACCAGATCCCTGCAGATCTCAAAGATGCTTCGAGCTGCCTCTCCGAAGCCGGGAGATTCGAGGACCGCCTTGTTCGCGCGCAGCAGCGCCGCGGTCTCGGCAATCGCCTGCGAGCGATGCCGCTCCTTCTCGATGTCCTTCAGGGCGAATGCGATGTCTTCGCCCACTTCCACCAGCAGCGCGGCCTCGTCGTCGGTGATCTCGAAGCCCGGCGGATACGCCACGCAGAGCATGCCGAGCATCGCGCCATCATGCCGCAGCGCGACGGCAACAGCCCGGCCGCCGCCGCCTGCGGCCGCCGACGGGCACAGCGGACAGTCCACCAACGGCTCGTCGATGATGACGTACGGTGCGCCGGCGGCAAGCCGAGCCCGACAGGCCGGCCAGCCGCCGTGGCCGGCCACTGCCTCCCGCAGCGGGGCGATCTCCCGCTGCGCCCAGCCGGAGTAAGCGAAGGAGGTCATCTCGCCGTCGCCCAACGCGATCCAGGTCCCGGTCAATCCTCTGCTCTCGTGGAGAAGATCGCACGCCCGCTGAATGAGCCTCTCGGAATCGTGCTCCTGCACGATGAGGCGGTTGATGTTGCGAATCGCCGACAGGACGCGATTGAGATGTTCGATCTGGACCGCGGCCCGCCTGGTGTCGCTCACGTCCATCGCCATCGTGGTGAGACCGACGATCTCGCCGCTCGACTCGCGCACGGGCTGCGCAATGACTCTGTACGTGCGGACGCCGTCCGATAGCGAAAACGTGAACTCGGCCCGGCCCTCGGCGCCCGAATCGAGCACGCCCTGTTTGAACGCGACGAATCGCTTCATTTCCTCACTGGAGTCCAGCTCGTCATCGCGCAGGCCGACGGCCGCAGCCGCGTCGAAATCCGGATGGGGGTTGTGAATCCACTCGTAGCGCAGTTGCCTGTCGACCTTGGCAGCGACTAGAGATGCGCTGCGCAGCGCCAGGCGGTAGCGCGCCTCCGACGCGCTCAGCCGCTGCTCGATTTCCTTGCGCTCCGAGATGTCGCGGAGCGACACCAGCGTCGAGTTCTCTCCGTCCCACTCGGCCGCCGCGACCCTCAGCTCGGCGCAGCGCTTCACGTTGTCTTCGCGCAGGACTTCGATCTCGATGGGCGCGTCGGACGTGATGGGAATGCCGAGCGGGCCGCCGACGAGAGCGCTGCGTTCGCGCGCCAGGATGCGGGCGGCCGCGGCGTTGGCGAAGCGCACGACGCCGTCGCGGCCGACGATCAGGATGCCGTCCGCGTTGTTCTCGATGAGGCGGTGGAACCGCGAGTCAGCGCGCGCAAGCTGTTCTCCGGACGGGTCCTGTTCGGCGCCTGAGCGACGCCGCTCGAGGACGGACTCGATGACCTGCGGCAGGAGGGCGAGGTGAAGCGGCGACTTGAAGACATAGTCTCGTGCGCCGGTCGCCAGCGCAGCGGTCAGCGCCGGCACGGATCGTGAAGACGTCACGATCACCATCGCGGCGCCCGGCGCCCGCGAGGCGATGAGGTCGAGAACCTCTCCCCCCTCGCAGCCCGGTACATTGAAGTCGCAGAGGCAGACGTCGAACCCGCCGGATTCGAGCAGACTCGTCAGTTCATCGCGGGTGGACGCCTCGGCCACCTGAGGGCGCCTGCAGGCGGTTGCCAGGACGTTGCGGACCCGCCCGCGATCGCGCGCGCTGCCGTCGGCATGCAGGACGCGCACGGGTGGGCCGGCTTCGCCGCCGGGATCGGCGGCCTGGTTGCGCGTGGGCCGCGGTTTCTTCATATCGGCGGCGACCTTCCGTTCGTGGACGCGTCACGCGCACCGAGGGGCCGCGCTGGCGACGGCTTCCGGCGTGCGCCGGCGGCCTTGGTGCAGACTGGACCAAGGGCGACTTCGGCTCAATACCGGACTTACTTGGGTTGCTTTTTCAGCCCACCCACCGGACACGCAAAACCGCACCTTGACGTCCAGATATATAGCGCTACTTTAATCTGTACAAAGATATCCGGATTTTTGACGACGTCCGTCGACCCGGATGGCGCCCCGACCGGAAAGTGCGCAATGGCGAACGCCCTCGACAGTTCAGCCGGCGGTCGAGCCCCGAAGCAGCGCCCCGACCCCCGCCTGCGGCCCCGGCACCCCGAGCGGATCTGCTGGGGCTGCGACAAGTACTGCCCCGCCGGCGACCTCCGCTGCGGCAGCGGCTTCATCCGCGCGCCCCATCCCAGCGAACTGTTCGGCGAGAACTGGTTCGAGGACGAGCCGGAGTCAGGCGGCGGCCGCGTCGAAGGGCCCTTCTGAGTCCGGCCCGGGCGCCACCCGGGCCGGGCACAATTTCGACGGCACGGCCTATGGCGACAGCTGCCGGCGCAGATGGTCCACCACGCGGCAGTGCTCGACCTGCGGGCTGAACAGGATGATCTCGGCATCCTGGCCCACCCTGACGGTGTGGCCGGGCGGCCAGTAGAACAGGTCGCCCCCGGCGACCGACTCCTCCCAGCCGTCCTTGAAGGTGACGGTGACCTGCCCCGACAGCAGATAGCCCCAGTGCGGCGACTGGCAGAGGTCGCCCTCGAGGCCTTTCAGCAGCGGCGCGATGTCCGTCCCTGCCGCCAGCGAGAAGTACTCGCCGGCGATCGTGCCGTATCCGGTCGCATCGCCGAAATCCAGCGCCTGACGGGCGATTGCGCCCGGCACCCGGATCTTGGCGGGTATGTCGGTCTTGGCGATTCGCATCGGGTTCCACTCCATTCCGTCCTTGCGGACGCTGGTTGGAGACTCCGGACCGGCTGGCACCCCGCGGCGTCGCCGCCGGGCGCGGCGGGCGGTCAGTTCCCGCCGGCAAACACGAGTATTGCCGTCCTCATTATAGATCGGATATGATCCCGTGTGCACGTGGGATTTCGCCGTCGTCCGGGCGCCCGGCCAGACGGCGCGCGCTTCTCCCGCCGAACCGGCCCCACGGCGCGGATCCCGGTCTGCCCGTGACGGCGGGCGCCTCTGTGCGTCCCAATGAGAGCCACACATCCACATCCAACCGGAGGTCCCCTGATGCCCACCTCGCGGATGATCCTTTTGCTTTCCCTCCTGACCCTCATCGCCGGTGTCGGCGCGGCCTTCGCCGACGAACCGCCCACCGCCCAAGGCGACCCGAAGACCGTGGCGCCGACCGTCGCCGCGCCGGTCATCCCGGACCTGCCGGAGAACGCGGCGGAGATCGAGGCGCTCAAGAACGGCGCCGGGCCCGGCTCGCTCGCTGAGCCGCAGAGCGAGGCGACCGCCGGGCAGCCGGCCGACGAACCGACGCCGCGGACGCACGCGCTGCGCGCGGTGCTGGACGCCGAACAGGCGCAGCTCGCGGAACTGCAGGGCCGACTCGAGTCGGCTCCCGACACGGACGCGGCGCTGGCCATCCAGCGCGAGATCGAACAGGTGAAGCAGCAGACGGAGATCGACCTGCTCGCGGCGCAGGCGCGCTTCGCCCGCGAAGCCGGCCAGGAAGAGCAGGCCGTGGCCATCGAAGCGGCCATCACCGAGCTGACGGCGCCCCGGCCGGTCGGCGTGCCCCAGGATCGCCCCGCACCCGCCGATCCCCGGCGCTAGGGAGGTGTCGTCATGCGCAGATTCCTGCATGCCTCCCTGCTGGTGGTGGCCGGCCTGCTGACGGCGCTGCCGGCCCTGGCCGACGTCGGCCCCCCGGTGTCGATCCGCCTGCTCGGCGACCCCAAGCCCGCCGAGCCCGGCGTGCCCTACCGCGGACAGATTGAGATCGTGACCGACCTGCCGGCGCAACTTTCCAATTTCCGCTTCGAGGACGGCCCGCACTGGACGGCCATGGCCGTCGGCGCGCCCGCCACCGTCGACATGGCCAAGGCGCAGCGCCTGGTCGTCGACTTCAGCGCCGTGCCCGCCGACCCCGAGCAATGGTTGACGTTCGCCTTCGACTTCAACGGGCGCACGATCACCAAGTCGTTCGACCTGTCGGCCGCGCACGCGCGCCGCATGCGCGAGCCCGGCGCGCTGGTCCCGGCTCCCGAAAGCCCGGTCGCACCGGGCGAGGTCGCCGGCGACAAGGTGATCCGCCCCGAGCCGACGCTGCCGGCGGACGCGAAGTGGGCCGAGAAAGCGACCGACCCCGCAAAGGCCCGGTCGATCCGCGTCTACGGCCGCTTCGTCTACCAGCGCTCCGACGGCACCACCATCGGCGCCGACGGCGTGACCGTGCGCGTCTACGACGAGGACGGCGTGATCGACGAGCTGCTGGATTCGGAGACGACGGACGCTTACGGCTATTACGACATGACCTTCACCTGGGATCCCTGCTGGCTCTTCTGCGACGAGCAGCCGGACATCTACGTGGAGTTCGAGGCGTCGAACGCGCGCGTGACCGTCGAGAGCGCGTCGTGGCCGAACAACAACTACAAGTGGTCCACCGGCACGACCGACGACTATGCCGGCACCAGCCTGAACATGGGCTGGCTGGAGCCGTCGGACGAGGACGACCACCCCGCCCTGCACATCCTGACCGACCTGACGCGCACCTGGCGCTGGCTGCTCAACCACGAGGGCTACAACATGACCCACTGCGCCGCGCAGTGGCCCGACGGCGCCAGCGGCGCCTGGTACTGGGGCGACGTGATCCACGTCGGCGTCGACCGCGAATGGCGCGAGGACACCCACACCCACGAGTACGGTCACCACTGGGTCGCGCATTACGCGACGCAGGTCAGCCCGGACTACTGCAACGGCATCTGCGACACGTCGGCGTCCGACTGCGGGCACTGCATCTGGTGCCAGGAGACGGACCATGACGCGCTGTCCGAGGGCTGGCCGAACTGGCTGTGCGACGTGCTGACGCGCTCGTACGCCGGCGACTACGGCATCGCCTCGCTGAACTTCCGTTCGCAGGAGAACCTGGGCACCTGCAGCGGCGCGTACGACGACCCGCTGCTGACCGAGGGCTTCTTCGGCGCCCTGTGCCGGGACATCGAGGACTCGGGCCAGGATAGCCACGGCGTCTACGGCTCCTGGACGGACCGCCTGGCGATGGGCACGAACGAGATCTTCGACGTCATGGACCTCGACCAGCCCACGACGCCGATGGGCTTCCTCAACGCCTTCAAGGCCCGCTATCCCTCAACCGTGGCGAACCTCTGGGAAACTGCCCGCAACTGCGGCTACCAGATCGACACGGCCAACCCGGCCGCGCCGACGAACCTCACCTCCAGCCACTCCACCAGCGGCGACTCGCCCGACCCGACGATCCAGTTCAACTGGACGCGCGCGACGGACGACGCCTCGGGCGTGGACGGCTACGGCATCACGATCGCCGGCGCCCGCGGCCTGCCTTCGGCGGTCAAGGACATCGGCGACGTCACCACCTACACGACCGCGGCCCTGGCGCCCGGCACGTACTACTTCAGCATCCGCACGGTGGACCGCGCCGGCCGCTGGAGCTCGACCTACGCCTGGTACGGACCGGTCACGATCCGCGCCGCGGAACCGGCCAACCTCACGTTCACGACGATCACCGGCTGGGACGCGCCGCTGGTGCCGCGCGGAACCGCCGACGCCACGTCGGGCGCCGCCGTGGTGCCCGCCACGCTGCCGGGCAACGCGGCCTCGTCGTACTGGAACGTGCGCGGCGTCAACAACGGCGAATCGAGCACCTCGACCGGCTTCCAGAGCCGGTTGTTCCTGGACGGCACCTATGTCTGGTGGGCCAGCTGGGGCAGCATCGGGGCCGGCGGCGGTTTCTATGGCGTCAACCTGGGGCCCTTGACGGTCCGCGGCGGGCGCCACACCTATGAAGTGCAGTACGACGCGCTCGACGCCATCTCCGAGACGAGCGAGACGGACAACGCCTGGGGCCACCAGTGGATCTGGACGCCGCTGGCGCTGACGGCCAACACGGCGGTCACGCGCAGCACGCCGCCCGTCCGCGACGGCGGCTGGGACGGCATCGTCGACGGCTCCATCAAGTGGTACAACACGGACGGCCTGCGATTCTCGTCCAGCGGCTGGTGGAACGCCGTGGTGCTGCGGCCGCTCAACAGCAGCTATGACTACGACCTGCGCCTGCACGCCGCCTCCACCGGCGCGACGGACGGCTTCGCCGGCAACGTCGGCTGGAGCTCGCTGGGCGCCGGCTACACCGACGCCGTGTTCGCCAACCGCAACACGGTGGGCGTCGTCGACTACGACGTCGGCGTGATCCGCATGACCGACGACACTGGCAGCTATGAGGCCACCCACGTGACCAGCAGCGCGTTCGCGTTCGGCGACTCGGTGACGGTGCCGTTCGCCCAGAACCAGATGCTGCGCCTGTGGGAATTCTACGTGTCGACGGAGAACGCCGGACCGGTCAGCATCACGGTGGACACCGACCCGGCCAACGGGACCCTCTATGCCTTGTGGCTGGACGAGACGTTCACCACCGGCGACGTGCTGGACTACGACGCCCGCGCCACGACCGATCCCGTGACCGGCCGCGCCCGCCTGGACATCACGGTCCCGGACTCCGGCTTCAACTGCCTGGTCGTGTACCGCGATCCGTACGAGCCGGCGAAGGCGGGCACGGGACCGATCGACGTGACGATCGAGATCGACCGCACGCCGCCCGACTTCATCACCTACGAGGCGGCGGGCTGGCACGCGCCGATCGTGCCGCGGCCGGCCAACGACGGCACGCCGGCGTCCGTGGCGTTGCCGGACACCCTGCACGGCAACGCGGCCTCGACGTATCTGAACCTGGCCGTGCGCAACGAGAGCCCGTCCGGCGCGCCGGGGCTGGCCGGGCAGATCCACCTCGACGGCGTCTACACCTGGTGGCTGTCCTGGGGCACGTTCCCGGGCTACGCCAACAGCCTCTTCAACTGGGGCGCGGCCTGGACGGTCAAGGGCGGCCGGCACACGCTGGCGCTCTACCTGGACCAGGACAACGCGATCGAGGAGATCTGGGAGACCAACAACCGCTACGGCGAGCAGTACCTGTGGTCGCCGCTGGCGCTGACGATGGACACCCCGGTTTCGCGCACGGCTCCGCCCGACCGCACCGGCGGCTGGGGCGACATCGCCACCGGCGAACCGCTCTGGTACAACTGCGACGGCCTGCGGTTGCCCAACAGCGGCGGCTGGTGGCGCGCCGTCGCGGTGATGCCGGGAGGCGCAAGCGACGTCGACGTCCGCCTGCATCAGCCGGGCTCCGGGACCAAGAGCGGCTTCGGGTCCAACCTGGCCTACTCGGGCTGGGGCACGGGACTCTCCGACTACGTCCTGGTCAACTTCAACCAGACGACCTGGCAGGCCTGGGACGTGGGCGCGCTGCGCATCGGCTCAGGGACCCAGTCCTTCACGGCGCACGCCACGTCGTCGACGATCCTCGGCGCCAATCCCGCCGGGGCCTACGGACCGTACGCGCTGTCGTCCGGCCGCATCCTGGGCCTGCACGAGGTCTACCTGACCGCCGGGCGGCACGTGATCCGGCTGACGGACCAGGGCGGCGGCGTGGATTGGGGCCTGACCCTGCACCCGTCCGACCAGGCGCTGCAGAGCAAGAGCGTCGCCGTGGCGAACGGTTCGGCCTGGTTCGCCGGCGCGGGCGAGGACGAATACCTGCTGTTCGACCTGCCGGCGGCGGGCTGGTACTGTGTCGCCGTCTGGAAGCGGTCGGCGGCCGATCTGGCGCTGAACGGCAGTTACGTGCTCGAATTCCCGGTGGCGACCGACGTGCCGGGCGGCCGTGACCTGCCTGCGGTCGCGACGGGCATCGTGGGCGTGCATCCGAACCCGTTCAACCCGACCACGCGCGTGACCTACAGCCTGGACGCCGCGCTGCCCGTGCAGCTGGCGATCTACGATCTGCAGGGCAACCGCGTGCGGACGCTGGTGAACGAGGTCCGTCCTTCCGGCCGCCACGAGGCGGTCTGGGACGGCTGCGACGACGGCGGCCGCGCCGTCTCCAGCGGCGTGTACATGGCGAGGCTCGTCGCCGGCGACGTGCGGCAGATGCGCAAGATGATCATGCTGAAGTAGACCGTCGCGTTGCGCCGGCGCAGCCGCGGCGATGCCGTGGGACTTGCGCCGGCGCAAGTTTCGCGCTGCCGCGACGGCCACCCGTCGTCAAACAAGGGCCCCGCCGCTCTTCCGAGCAGCGGGGCCCCATTCACAGCATCAACCCGCAGGCTGACCCTGCCTCACCAGGCGCTTACCAACGGCTCCCGCCGCCGCAGCGGGCTGTCGGACATGCAAGAGACCCTCGTGCCACCGGGGCCGGGGGCCTCAGCCAACATCTCCGCACTCGATTCCTGCGCGGAATGGCGGCGTCCCGCCCCGGGATGAGCCGCACGGATCGCGACGGTGTGCGCCCCTAGCGCAGAAGATCCGGCGCACCCTCGCGAGCCGCCGAAGTCGCTTCGCGCTCAGCGAACAGGCTCCGCGCCGAGTCGAGCGCCTCCCGTTCCGCCAGCACCAGCAGCGTGTCGCGTGCCTGGAGAGAAGTCTGGCCGCCGGGGACCAGGAACTCGCGACCGCGACGGATGAGCAGGACCAGCACGTTGGGCGGCAGCCCGAGATCCATGACCCGCTTGCCGTCCGCTTTGGAACCGGGCAGGATCTCGAACTCGGTGGTCTCACCGCTCATGCCGTCGACGCGGTCGAATTCGAGCGGATACGGAGGCTTGGCGTCCACCGGCATGTCGACCTTCAGCCAACGCGCGACCCGCATCAGCGAAGGGCCCTGCAGGAGCACCGAGAGACAGACCACGAAGAACACGACATTGAAGACGCGCTCCGACTCGGGATACCCCGCCATCAGCGGGAACGTCGCGAGCACGATCGGGACCGCTCCGCGCAGGCCAGTCCACCCCACGAGCGTCCGTTCACGCCATGAGAACGCACTGCCCAGCAAGCACGCATAGACCGCCAGCGGGCGCGCCACGAAAATGAGCACGGCGGCTATGAACAGCCCGATGTCCGCCACGGCGGGCAGGCGGGACGGGAACACGAGCAGGCCGAGAGTCAGGAACATCCCGATCTGCATCAGCCAGCCCAACCCGTCGTGGAAGCGCATCAACGAACGGCGGTGCAGGATGTTGGTGTTCCCGACGACGATCCCCGCAACGTAGACGGCCAGGAAGCCGTTGCCGCCCAGAACAGCGGCCGTGCCGAATACCAGCGGCACCAGACTGAACGACAAGACCGGGTAGAGTCCCTCGTAGTCCAGGCGAACACGGCTCAGGACCCGCGCCAGGGCCCACCCCAACCCCACGCCGACGCCCGCGCCGAGGGACATCTGGAGCGCAAACCGCGCGATCAGGCTGGACCAGGCGAGCCCCGGATTCATCAACAGGTCGAGAATGCCCAGCGTCAAGAACACTGCCATCGGATCGTTGCTGCCCGATTCCAGCTCAAGGAGCGGGCGCAAGCGTCCCTTCAGGTTCACGCCGCGGGAGCGCAGGACGGAGAACACCGCCGCCGCATCGGTCGAGGAAACGATGGACGCCAGGAGAAGACTGCCCTGGAAACTGAAGCCGAGCGCGAACGATGCGATCGCCGCCAGGATGACCGCCGTCAGGACGACCCCGACCGTGGCCAGCAGCACGCCGCGCCCCACCACGGGACGCACCGCAATCCAGCGCGTGTCGATGCCGCCCGAAAAGAGAATGTAGGCCAGGGCGACGGTGCCGACGGCATTGGCCAGGCGACTATCGTCGAAGTAGACCAGGCCCAGGACATCCGAGCCGGCGATCATGCCGATGGCCAGGAACACCAGCAACGCCGGGACGCCGATCCGGTCGGATAACTTGCTGGCGACGACGCTCAGCGCAATGAGGGCGCCGCTGATCAACATCAGATAGCTGTCGCTCACACGGATACCTCGAATGTGTCGGGGGCGTCGTTCGGCGTCCGCACAGTCTACACCCGGATCAGGCGGACGGAAATGCCGTGGCGGACGACCGGCGGCGGAGCTGTCCCGGGCTGGCGGCGGGGCAGGCCAGGCGCTCAAGGTGGTCATCGCGCGCTGACCGCCCAGTCCTACCTCACCAGCCCCATCCTCACCGACTCCACTTGGCCGCCGAACTCCAGCCGGGCCAGGTATGTGCCGGAGCCGACGTCCCGGCCTGAGGCGTCACGGCCGTCCCAGACGGCATCGTGCGAGCCCTGCGCTCGGATCTCGTCGACCAGCGTGCGCAGCAGGCGCCCGGCGAGATCATACACGCACAGGCGCACCGGCCCGGCCTCGGGCAGGTCGTAGCTGATCGTCGTTCGCGGGTTGAACGGGTTGGGCCGGCAGGAGACGCGCAATGGCGCCGCGCGCAGCGCCGAATCCACGCCCGAAGCGGGATCGACGACCTCGATGGCCAACGCGGCGGCGCAGAGCACGTACTGGTCCCCCGCGCTCACCGCCCTCAGCTCCACGGCCTGCTGGCCGCCGGCCAGGTGACCGGCGGCGCTCGACAACGGCACCCCCGTCAGGTCCCAACCCTGACGCGCGCCGCTGCTGGGCAGGCGCGGGGCGTGATTGAGATGGCCGAAGGTCCCGCTGGTGTCCAGGATGCCGCTTTCGTCGTTGATCTGGGAGGCGAAGAAGTTGTCGGGGAAGTTCCCGGGCGCGCTCAGCGGCGTCCACGCGCCGGCGCCGCCGCGCAGGAGCAGCTGGTCGCCCGTCAGGTCGGCGTCGCCCTCCATCGCCGCTACCAGCAGCGTGGCGGCGACGACGGCGTCCTCGGGCGTCACGAAGCCCGAGAAGCTCACATCGGCAGCCAGCCCCTCCTCCAGGTAGTCGCCGCCGACCCGGATCTGCAGGTTGCGCAGCGGTTCGGCCGCGGTCGCATAGGCGACGATGAGCGCCCAGCCGCCGGCGTTCAGGCTGTTGGACGCATCGCTCTGCGTGGCGGGGATGCCGCCCACGGCGTACTGGCCGCCGCCCCGCGCCGCGACGTAGGACGTCACGTCGGCGCTGCGCACGTAGTAGTTGACCGCGTAGCCGTGCTGCGAGAACAGGGCGAGGGTCGTCGACAGCTGCGGATCCGGGCTGACGCTGAGCGGCGTCTCGGCCCCGTGGGAGAGCGCGACGGCGTCGTCGAGATCGGCGGTCACGTCCTCGAAGTAGAGGTAGCTGCCGCCCCACAGGAGCTGCGCATGGGTCACGACGGCGCCCGGGGGCAGCGCCAGGAAGGCCGCGGAGCGCTGCTGCTGCCAGGAAGCGGTCGTGCCGCCGAACCAGGGATTGGCGGGATTCGGGGGATACAGGTCGACGGAACCCGTGTCCGTGGTGATGAAGGTCCCGATGGAGCCCGCCGTGCCCGGACCGTTGGCCGACAGCGCCTTGCTCAAGCCCACCGCGTTGCCGGTCTGGCGCAGCCCGCCGTGGAGCGTCGCCTCGTAGACGAGAGTCGCGCGCGCGGGCGCCGGCGCGACATTCATGCCGGCAACGGCCGCTGCGATCGCAAGCCCATGAGTGAACAGACGGCGCATCATGCCACCCGCCCCTTGTTGACGCCCCTCCACTCCGCCAAGTGGCCGCAGGTGGCGCGGCCGCGTGTCAGCGCACCAGCGCCATCGGCCGCGATTCGCGATGCGTCGGCGTCCGCAGCGTGCAGAAGTACACGCCCGCGGGCGCCGGCCGTCCATCCTGGTCCAGGCCGTCCCACATCGCCTCGTGCGCGCCCGCCGGCAGCGCCTGCCCGGACACGAGCGTGCGCAGGCGCCGCCCCGCCACGTCGTGGACGCTCAACTCGACGATCTCGGGCTGCGCCAGCGAGAACGCGATGACCGTGCGCGGGTTGAACGGGTTGGGCGTGTTCCGCCCCAGCGCGGTGACCGCGCCCGGCAGGCCGCCCGCGCCGGAGGTCGCGGTCGGCGCGGCGGCAGGACCTTCGTTGCCGGCGAAGTCCACGGCCGCCACCAGGTAGTGCGCCGCGAAGTCGCCGGCGGCGTCGAGCCAGGACGTCTCGGCCGTCATGTGCACCAGGTTCTCCGGCGCGGGCGTGAAGCCCGCCGCCGCGCCGCGGTAGACCTTGAAGTAGCGAAAGTCGGCCTCGGGGGCCGGCAGCCAGGTCAACTGGTTGGCGGCGCCGTAGGCCACGACCAGTCCCGCCGGCGCGCCCGGCGCCAGGTTGTCGACCGACCACCCGCTGTCGGGCCGGCTGTCGTAGAAGGTGGTCGGCACCGCGGTGTGCGCGCGCACGAAGAACACCGACCAGCAGAGGCCGGCCGCGGTGGAATCGCACAGCGTGCCGGCCAGCGTGCGGTACGTCGACTCGCCGGCGGCCGGCAGGTTGAGCACGAAGTCCCACTCGCCGGGCGCCGTGGCGCAGACCACGCGCTCCACGGCCTCTCCACCGTCGCCGGCCTTGGCGGCGTCCACCCGCCGGTAGATGGAGTAGGAGAGGATGGGCTGCGCCGAGCCGGGCGCGTCGTAGTTCGAGGGCAGCCAGGCGACGCGCACGCGCCGACCCTGGTCGTTGAGCACGTCGGTCACGGCGCTGATCGTCGGCGCATGGATGGTCAGCGGCGTCGACGAAGCGTCGTAGGGATCGGAGCCCGCGGCGTGCTCTGCGGCGTCGGGATAGCCGTCGCCGTCGCTCTCGGTGTCCAGCCGGTTCGGCAGGCCGTCCAGGTCCGGGTCGCCGTCGCCCTCGGCGGCGCTGTCCAGGCCGTCGCCGTCGTCGTCGGTGTCGCGCCAGTCGCCCACCAGGTCGCCGTCGGTGTCGCCGGAGCCCTCGACGGCATCCGGGGCGCCGTCGTTGTCGCTGTCGACGTCCAGCGCGTCGATCAGGCCGTCGCCGTCGGTGTCGACCGCCGTGCCGTAGTCGGTCTCCAGGCCGTCGTCCAGGCCGTCGTCGTCGCTGTCGGGGTCGCCGGGCAGCGTGCCCAGCGCCGCTTCGAGGTCGTCATCCAGGCCGTCGCCGTCGCTGTCGACTGCCGGGCTGTCCGGATCCAGGAAGTTCGGCTGGCCGTCGCCGTCGTCGTCGCCGGTTCCCTCGCGCGGGTCGCCGTCGGCGAAGCCGTCGTCGTCGCTGTCGAGGTCGCGGTGGTTGGGCACGCCGTCGCCGTCGAAGTCGCCGCCGCCCTCGACGATCGTCGGGAGGCCGTCGCCATCGTCGTCGGGATCCCAGGCGTCATCCAGCCCGTCGGAGTCCGTGTCCACCATGGCGCCCGCGACAAGTTCCTGCGGATCGGGCACGCCGTCCCCGTCGCTGTCGGCGGCCAGCGGATTCGTGCCCAGCGTCACGGACTCCAGCCCGTCCGAGAGCGTGTCGTCGTCGGTGTCGGCGTCGGCGGCATCGGTCTCGGGCGCGTCCCGCAGCCCGTCGTGGTCCCAGTCTTCGGCGCCGTCGGCAAGCCCGTCGCCATCGGTGTCGACCAGGCGCGGATTCGTCGTCGTGGCCGGGTCGGCATCGCCGCTGAACGAGGCGGCCGTGCCCAGGTAGGACACGCGGAAGGCCGCGGGGCCCTGGCTGGTGCCGGCCGACACGCCCGTGACCACTCCCTTCTCCAGACCGTCGCCCAGCGCGTCGCCGTCGGTGTCGAAGGCGCGCGGATACGTCTCGGTCGCGTCCAGGACGCCGTCGCGGTCCAGGTCCTCGGCGCCGTCGCTCAGGCCGTCGTCGTCGCTGTCGGCGTCGGCGGGATACGTCTCGGCGGCGTCGACCACGCCGTCGCGGTCGCGGTCCTCGAGGCCGTCGTTGATGCCGTCGTTGTCGGTGTCGGCGTCGGCGGGGTCCGATCGTGTTGCCGGCTGCGCGTCTGCAATCCATCCCACGGCGGTGCCCAGGTAGGGCACGGCCGTGGCGCCGCCGCCGCTCATGCCGCCGGGTATGCCGATGGTGCGACCCGCTTCCTGACCGTCGTTCAGCAAGTCGTCGTCGGTGTCGGCGTCCTTCGGCGCGAGGATGCCCTGCTCCTCGCCGTCGGACAGTCCGTCGTCGTCCGTGTCGGCGTCGGCCGGGTTCGTCTCGGTCATGTCCACGATGCCGTCATGGTCCAGGTCCTCGCTGCCGTCAAGGAGCCCGTCGTTGTCGGTGTCGGCATCGTTGGGGTCGGTCAGCCCGGAGCCGAGCTCGATCGCGTCGGGCAGGCCGTCGCCGTCGGCATCCTGGGCCAGGGCGACGGTCGGCAGCAGGAGCAGTCCGAGCGCGAGCAGTAGCGGCAGCGACAGGTGGGCGTATCTCATCGCGTGGACCTCCGGGGTGGGACCGGGGTATTGGGCGAGGATCGCGTTCGTCATTGATGATAGCACAGTGGCGGGGCGGCTGGACGAGAATCCGTTGCGGGCACCCCCCCCTGCGTCCTGGCTGCGGCCCGGCTGATCGTGGGCCGCGATGGCGTCCGCGAGGGACCCGCTGTGGTCCGGGTGGCGATCGGGCCGGATCTCGCTCAGCGCCCCTATTCACACGGCCATGCCCCACCGTCCCAGTGCCCCGCCCGGAACGGCACATCCACTCCGATCACCGAGACCGGCTCCCCGCCCTCGCCCAGCTGGAACGCATTGCCGCTGAAGCGCCCCACCATCCCGTCTTCGGTCAGCTCGTCGATGGCGAGGGTCACGCCGGGCAGCAGCACGTTCTCGTCGTCCCAGACGCTGACCCAGGACTCAGCCTCGGTCACGAACGAGAACGAGACCTTCCACTCGCCCGTGTCCCCCGGACGCGGGGACGGCTTGTCGTCCTCGTGGCCCAGGAAGGCCGTGATGGTCGGGTAGTCGCCGTCGCCGAGGATGAAGAAGAACTGGTAGAAGAGATCGTCGAACTCCGAGACCATGTAGGCGACCTGGGAGCCGGCGGCGTTCCAGACGGCGTCGCCGGTGATGGCGACCGTCACCGCGCAGTTGCATGCGGCAGCATCGACGCGCGCCTGGCCCGTCACGGACTCGTCCGCCAGCAGCCGCGCTTCGATGACCGCGTTGCTCGTGCCCGCCGACAGGGAGCGGTAGAGCCCGTTCTGGTCGATGGTCCCGTAGCCCTCGACCACCTCCCAGACGACGGTCGAGTCCTCGGCGCCGACCACGTGCGCGGTGAACTGCTGCGTCTGGCCGGGCTGGATGCAGGCGTACGGCGGCTCGATGCGCACCGAGGGCCGCCCCAGCCGCACGGTCGCGAAGCCGACGCGCGGCGGCTCGCCCGAGGCGCGCGCGCCGTGGCGGGTCAGCGATTCCACCGCCACCAGGAACGGGTAGGCGCTCTCGGCCGCGGGGGTGCGCAGGATGCGCGTGCGCCCGTCGTTGGTCTCGTCGCCCAGGCCGTCCTCCCAGTTGCCCCAGGCGGCGGTCCAACGCAGGGTCGTCAGGTCGGCGTGGCGGATGGCGGCGGTGATCTCGACGTTGCTGCCGGGATCCATCACGACGATCTCGGCAGGCGTCACGTCCACCTGGATGCGCAGCACCTCCATGGGCACGTCCTTGTGGACCTCGCGGCCGCCGAACTTGGCGGACTGGGCCGCGACCTGCAGCTGGTCCTGTCCCGCTTCCTTCGGCGTGACCTTCTGCGTCTCGACGTTCACGTCGAAGCGCCGGGCGACGGCGGCCGCGGTGCAGTACACGGGGCTCGAGATGTCCACGTTCCACTCCTGGGGGCAGAACTCGATCAGCCCGGTGTCCTCGAACACGTCCGACGCGCCCAGGCCCAGGCCCGCCGCGCCGATGTCCCGCAGGACCTCGCTGTCCTGGATCTTCAGCTTGTCGGTCGAGGACAGGTAGGCGCCCAGAAGGCTGGTCACCACGTTGGACACCGCCTGGTCGGCCGCCCAGCCGGTGGAGGCCGCCCGCACCGTGACGTCGCTGTAGGTGGCGACGTCGCGCGAGTCCTCGTTGAACTCCGTCTTGTCGACCTCGCAGTTGAGCAGAACGAAGGAACTGGGCAACAGGCCCGCGACCGAGCCGACCGCCCCCTGCACCGCCGCCAGCACCGCGCCGGCCACACCGGCCGGCACCCCCAGTCCGGGCGCGATGCCCAGCCCTGCCATGGCCAGGCCGCCCTTGCCGAGGATCTGTCCCGCATCGGAGGCGGGGTCGGCGCCGAACTGCGCCACCGCCGAGCGGGTCATGGCCTGCGACAACTCGAACGCCGTCGAGATGTCCGGGCGGTAGCTGAGGCAGGCCGCGCCGAACGGGGCGCCGGCCGCCTCGTCGCGCACCTCGCCGCCTTCGCGCAGCAGCGCAGCGCCCGCGTCCTCGGTCGTGTCCACGGCCGCGAACGCGTCGATCTCCAGGCGCAGCAGCGACTCCAGCTCGAACCAGCCGAACACGCGGTCCAGCAGCTCCGCGTCGTCCTCGTCCAGGAACCCGTCCGCGCCGGAGACCAGGTCGGTCAGGTCGCGCGGATCGGCCGGGTCGTCCAGGTAGGCCTGGGCCAATTTCAAGGGCAGCAGGGCCGGCGCAACCGTGCCCGCGTCGGCGGCTTGCAGGGCGGCGATGCTGCTGCCGGCCCACACGGCCCGCTGCTCCAGGTGCTCGCGCATGGTTCCGACCAGGGCGGCGAAAGCGCCGGGTGCGGGCGGCAGCGAACTGACCGTCAGCGCCTGTTCCGCGCTCTGGTCCGCGCCGTCGGCGATCCGAATCTTCAGCGCGCCGCCGTCGTTGGGCGTCAGCGGGTGCAGCGGCGCGGGAAAGAACCAGCCCTCGGCGTCGTGGTCCAGCGGGAAGGAGAACGTCTCGGCGCCCTCGACGGCGACCACCACCAGGTAGTCCTGCGCCTTGGCTCCCCCCGCGGGCGCGGGCAGGCCCGCCACGCCCACGCGACCGAGGCTGACCGCTTCGTTCGTGGTCAGGGTGGCGTCGCGGGCGGCGCCGCCGGGTGCGTCCGGAGAGCCGGCATCGCCGCCGCAGCCGTGCAGCAGCAGGAAGGCGGACGTCAGGACGAGGATCGCGGGCAGGGCGGCTTGTGGCGGGCGTATCAT
The DNA here is from genome assembly GCA_964399195.1 of uncultured Fibrobacteraceae bacterium. GTDB lineage: Bacteria > Krumholzibacteriota > Krumholzibacteriia > LZORAL124-64-63 > LZORAL124-64-63 > CAINDZ01. The sequence continues at coordinate 1,870 of CAYNPY010000010.1, read as the reverse complement.
GAGGCTCTCTCCGGCGCAGGCGGGATTCGTGACGATGCCTGGACGAGCATAACGTGTCCGTGATGAAATCACACCAATAAAGTATTGTTTTTTGATCCCCCGGGCTCAATCACGCCGCGCGCAGCTTCCAGTGATTCACCGCGTGGCCGGCATCCCCCTGGACACCAGGACCCGCAGGAAGCGCCGGTACGGCGCCCAGTGGCATTCGGCGTGGCACTCGTCGAGGTCCGTCAGCGACGTGCAGCGGCCTTCGCATTCGCAGCAACCGCTGCGGATGGCCGCCGGAACGGGTTCGCTCAGCAGCGGGGCGAAGACTTCGACGTTGACGGTGAACGTCGTGCCGCAATTCGCGGCCACGTGGTTGAAATAGTAGTCGTTCCATGAAGCATCGTCGTCGTGCAGCAGCATGCCGATCGGCACGATGTCCGGGCTGGTCAGGATGTCCTCGAGGGTAAACCCGACTTTGCAGTTCGGGCAATCGCGCAGGACGCACATGCGGAGGCCTCCGGGCATCGCGGGGCGGGTGAGAGTTCCCGCTGCTATCGACCGATGGCGGCATGAGTTGAGGGACTTCCACGCGCGCGAAGCGGGCGGACATGAGAACGGCCCGACGCCCTCCTGGCGCCGGGCCGGGTTCCGCGCTCGCCGTCCCTGGCTAGTTCTTCACGATGATCACGTGCTTGACCGCGCGGAACGCCGCGGGGTCCAGGATGCGCAGCTCGACTCCGTTCTCGTTCTCGGTCAGCGCATAGCTGTCGATCGGCTGCGCGCTGACGACCTTGGCATCCTCGGCCTCGACGGGGATGACCGACGCGTAGTCCGTGTCCAGCGCCGTGAACTGCCGGTCATCGAAGTTCCCGGTCGGCTTGATGGTCTTGCCGATGCCCAGGATGCCGCCCTTCGACTCGATGATGCCGGCGCTGCTCAGCTCCTTCTTCGTGCCCACGACGTAGTAGACGGTGCCCAGCTCGCGCCGCGACTCCTCCAGGCTGGCGGACTTCTGCTGGATCTCCACGTCCTTGACGGCGACGACGGTCTCGAGATCCACGACCTGCGTCTGCAGTTCGTCGACCCGGGCCACCAGTTGCGTAATCTGCTGCTCCTTTTCGGCCACGCTCTGGCGCAGCCCCTTGATCAGCTTCTCCATTCCCGCGATCTGGATCTCGCCGGCCTTGACCTTTTCGTCCAGTTCGCGGATGCGCTCGTTGGCGCGCTCCACGCCGGCCTTGATCTCGGCGATGCGCGCCATCGTCTGCTCGCCGCGATCCTCGGACAGGCTCTTCTCCTGCGCGAGCTCCGACTGCAGCGCCTGCGTGCCCTGTTCGCCCAGGTCGATCTCGCTCAGGCTCTGCTGGATCGAAGCCACTTCCTCGATGGCCGCGGCGTACCGGGCGTTCGTGGCCTGCTCCTCGGCCTGCAGGGTCGCGTAGTCGCTACGGCTCTGCGTGAGCTTCTGGCTGAGCGAAAAGGCAACGCCCAGCGCCGCGACCAGCGCCACCGACAGAATGGGTACCACGATCTTCTTCATTTTCGACTCCTCTTCTCCGGTTGGTGGGTTCAGAGGCAATCGAAACGTTAGGCAAGAACGGCGCGGGCCGCAGCAGCCGATTGCACAAAGCGAATGTGCGTTTTCAGCATCGACCGACACCGCGGCAACGCGCCGTGGCAGGCACGGGGTATGGTGGCCGTTCCCCTCCTCCCTATCTATCATCCCGGCGGTGCGAAATCCGTTCGGCTCCGGTTCCGGAGGAGGCGATATCGATGCGTTCCGTCAACGCCACGATCGTGATTGTCCCGAGGCAACCGACAGCGAAGCGCGCGCTGCGCCGCGCCTCGGGCTGCGCATTGTTCGTCATGGCTCTGGTTGCGA
>CAYNPY010000009.1:1757-65325 GCA_964399195.1 uncultured Fibrobacteraceae bacterium | reverse complement strand
GATCGGGGCGGGCGCCAGCGGCTGCGGCGCCAGCGGGGCGCCGCTGCCGGCCGTAGCGCCGCTGGCCGCGGGCAACACGCCCAACCCGTTCAACCCGCTGACCACGATCTGGTTCGAGCTGCGCGAGGCCGGCCCGGTCACGCTCAGCATCCATGACCTGCGCGGCGCCCATGTGCTGACGCGGACCTGGGACCGAGCGCAGGCCGGCCGCACCGAGTTCGTGTGGCAGGGCCTCGACGACGCGGGACGCGCCCTGCCCAGCGGCGTCTACCTGTACCGCGTGGAAACCGACGGGACGTTCGTCAGCCGAAGGATGAGCCTGATCCGATGAGGACCCGCCTGCCGCAAGGATTGCGCCTTGCCTCCGCTTCGGTCCTGGTCGCCCTCGCGGCGGCCGGGACCGTTTCCGTGTCGTCCGCCGGGACCGGCCCGGCCGGCGGCGATGATCTGGTCACGCTGAGGGAACCGCCCGCAGGCGTCGAGGGGGCCGGCCGCGCCGCCCTGGTGGCGCTGCCGCGCAACGCGACGTCGGCGCGGGCCGGGACGCCCGGTCTGGCCGCCGCCGCGGCCGCCGCGCCCGGCCGCGTCATGATCATGCGCGGCCGCCCGGTGCTGCTGGCGGCGGCGCCGGCGGGCGGTGGCGGCGGGGCGACGTCGCCGGCGCTGCAGCTGCAGGTGACGCACGACGGCGACTGGGCCGCCGAGACGCCCGACCACCGCCTGGCGTCGCCGGCGCTGGAGGCGGCCCTGTCCGGGCTGCCGGCCGGCAAGGCGGCCGCGGTCAGCCGCGGCAGCTACGTGATCGTGCATGACGCGGCGCTGGCGGCGGCGGTCGCGCCGCTGGCGGAGTGGAAGACGCGCAAGGGACTGCGCGTGGTCACCGTGGGGACCGACGTCACCGGCACCACGACCGCCGGCATCAAGGCCTGGCTGCAGGACGCCTACGACACGTGGGAGTACCCGCCCGAGCACGTCGTCCTGTTCGGCGACATCGGCGCCATCCCCACCTACAGCTTCCTGGGAAATCCCTCGGACCTGGAGTACGTGCTGCTGGACGGCGACGATTTCCTGCCGGACGCGATGCTCGGACGCTTTCCGGTCGAGAGCCTGGCCGAGGCGCAGGCGATGGTCGCCCGCACGGTGGGCTACGAACGTTCGCCCTACACGGCGGAGACCGCCTGGTTCACGAAGTCGCTGATGGTCGCCGGCCTGACGGGCTCCACGACGCCGCCGCACACGGTGGCCTACTGCGGCCGCCAGCTGCAGGCCATCGGCTTCGGGCCCGCGACCGCCATCACCTCGCCGGTGCCGCTGCCGCCGCTGCTGGGGACGCAGCTGATCAAGCAGAACATCGATGCGGGCGCCTCGATGGTGGTCTACCGCGGCTGGGCCTACGGCACCGGCGGCTGGGACCCGCCCAGCTACACGGTCAACGACATCCCCGCGCTGAACAACGGCTGGAAGCTGCCGGTGGTGATGAGCTTCGTCTGCCTGACGGGCGACTACACCTCCAGCCCGCCCTGCTTCGGCGAGGCCTTCCTCCGCCAGGGCACGCCCGAGGCGCCGGGCAAGGGCGCCGTGGCCTTCATCGGCAACGGCGAGCACTGGTCGCACACCCGCTACAACGACGCCATGGCGATCGCCGTGTTCGAGCGCATCGTCGAGAGCGGCCTGACCGACCTGGGCGCACTGCTCAACGCGGGCAAGCTGCGCTTCCTGGACTACTTCCCGAACGAGGTGGACGCCGCCGGCAACGGCGAGGAGTCGGTCGAGTTCTACTTCCACATCTACAACCTGCTGGGCGATCCCGCGCTGGAGTACTGGCGCGGCGCGCCGGTTCCGATTCTGGTGGAGGCGCCCGCATCGCTGCCGGTCGGCGGCAACGACATCACGGTGACCGTCCTGCCGGCCGGCGGCGGCCAGCCCGTGGCCGGCGCGCGCGTGGGCGTGACGCAGGGCGGCGCGCTGCTCGGCAGCGGCCGCACCGACGCGGCCGGCGTGGCCCGGCTCGAACTGGCGCCGGTGGGCGCGGGCGCGCCGGTGGTCGTCGCGGTGACGGGAGCCGGCGTGGCGCCGGTCGAGACGACGGTGCCGACCGCCGCGGCGGCCGTGTTCGTGGCCGCCGTGTCGGCGACGGTCGCCGACGGCGCCGAGGGCGTGCCCAATCCCGGCGAGACGCTGGACGTCACGCTGCGCATGGCCAACCGCGGCACGGCCGGCAGCGACGCCTTCGCGGTGACGGCCGTGGCGGTGGAGGGGCCGGCGCAGGCGGCGGGGACGGCCTCGTTCGCGGCGCTCGCGGCCGGGCTCGAGGCCCCGGCGCAGACCCCGCTGACGGTGGCCGTGGCCGACGACGCGGAGGACGGGGCGACGGTGACCCTGCGCCTGGCCGCCGACCGCGGCGGCGGGGCCGTCGATGTCTCGGCGTGGTCGTTCACGGTGGCGGCCGCGCGTCTGCAGCCGCTGGCGCTGGACGCGGCGGCCGGTCACGTCGAGCCGGGGCAGACGACGCCGCTGGTGCTGACGCTGCGCAACGACGGCTCGCTGGCGACCGCGGGCGGGACCGTCGCCCTGGCGCTGGCCGACGGGTCCGGCGCCGCGCTGGCGGGCGCCGGCGCGGCCTTCGGCCCCTGCGCGCCGGGCGCGACGGTCGGCACCGGCGACGGCCTGTCGATCGCGGTGCCGGCCGAGGCCGCGGTGGGGACGGCCCTGAACTTCACGGTCACCATCACGACGGCCGAGGGCTGGCGGCGCGAGTCCACCTGCGCGGCCGTGATCGGCCGGGTGGACGTCACCGCGCCCACCGGTCCGGACGCGCACGGCTACTACGCCTACGACAGCGCCGACCTGGACTACCCCGCCGCGCGCCCGCAGTACGCCTGGACCGAGATCTCCACGTTGCTGGGCGGCCCGGGCACGAAGCTGAACTTCGCGGTGCCCGACAACCTGGCCACGTCGGTGCTGGTGGACCTGCCGTTCGCGTTCCGCTACTTCGGGCAGGACTACACGCGACTGCGCGTCTGCGACAACGGCTGGGTGTCGTTCGACCTGTCCAACCGCTACGACTTCTACAACTGGACACTGCCGTCGACGCACGGCAACAACGCGCTGGTGGCGCCGTTCTGGGACAACCTGAACCCGGAGACGCCGGCGTCGGGCGCACAGCTGCCGAACGGCCTGCCGCCCGATGGCATCTACGCCTGGCACGACGCGGCCGGCGGCCGCTTCATCATCGAGTGGAGCCGGTTGCCCAACTACCAGCCCGAGGTGCTCGGGCTGCAGACGTTCCAGCTCGTGCTGCTGGATCCGGCGCGCCGCGTCGGGCCGGACGGCAACGGCGAGATGCTGTTCCTCTACAAGCATGTCTCGAACAACGACCACCTGCGCATGTACGCCACGGCGGGCTGGGAATCGCCGGACGGCCTCGACGGCCTCCAGCTCACCTATGACAACCACTACGCGGCCGGAATGGCCCCGCTGCAGTCGGGCCTGGCCGTCCGCGTGACCACGGCGCCGCCGGTGCGCGTGCCGTTCGCCCTGGCCGCCTTCAGCGCCGAGCCGCTCGGCCCGGCCGTGCGGCTGGCCTGGCGGCCCGCCGACGAGCGGCCGGTGCTGGGCTGGCACGTCGAGCGCCTGGACGCCGCGGGCAGCCTGCGGCTGACGGCCGAGCCGCTGCCGGCCGAGGCGCGCGCCTTCACCGACGCCGCGCCGTCGGCCGACCCGGCGGCCCGCTACGCCTTGGTCGCGCTGCATCCCTGGCAGACCGAGAGCCGTCCCGGCGAGGTCGCCATCGGCGGCCAGGGCGGCGCGCGCTTCTTCCTGCGGACGGTGGGCGCCAATCCGGCGCGCGGCGCCATCGAACTGGCGTTCGCCCTGCCGCGGGACGGCCACGCCCGCCTGCGCGTGTACGACGTGGCGGGACGCCTGGTGCGGACGCTGGCGGACGGACCGCTGACCGGCGGCGAGGGGCGCCGGCTCTGGGACGGCCGCGACGACGACGGGCGGCCGCTCGGCGGCGGACTGTATTTCGGGCGGCTGGAATCGGCGGACGGCGTCGCGACCGCCAAGCTGACCCTCGTGCGCTGAGAGGCGGCCGCCCGGCATGAAGCTGATCGCCCTGCTGCTGGGCCTGCTCACGGCCCTGGGCGCCTGGGAGACCTGGCGCCACGACCGTCATCGCCGGCGCATCCCCGTGCGCGTGCACGTCAACGGCACGCGGGGCAAATCGTCGGTGGCGCGGCTGATCGGGGCGGGGCTGCGCGGCGGCGGCCTGCGCGTGGTGGCCAAGACCACCGGCAGCGCCGCGGCGCTGGTGCACGTGGACGGCCGCGAGACGCCGATCCGGCGTCGGGGCGGCCCCAACATCCGGGAGCAGCTGGCGGTCATGCGGGCGGCGGCGGGCGAGCGCTGCGACGCCCTGGTGCTCGAGTGCATGGCCGTCAGGCCGGACTTGCAGCGGACGTGCGAACACTCCATCGTCCGCGCCACGCACGGCGTCATCACGAACGTGCGGCCGGACCACCTCGAGGTGATGGGGCCGACGCTGGACGACGTGGCCGCCAGCCTGGCGGGCACCGTGCCGCGCCGGGCGAAGCTGTTCACCGCCGAGGAGGCCTACGCGGGCTATCTCGAGGGCGTGGCGCGCCGACAGGGCTCGACGTTCCGGCTCTGCCGCGCCGGCGACGTCACCGAGCAGGAGATGGCCGGCTTCGCCTACGAGGAGTTCGCCGACAACGTGGCCCTGGCCCTGGCCGTGTGCCTGGACGCGGGCGTCGAACGCGCGGCGGCGCTGGCGGGGATGTACGGCGTGACGCCCGACGTGGGCGCCCTGACCCGCTGGCCGCTGCTCGAGTCGGGCAAGCGCGTGGAGTTCGTCAACGCGTTCGCGGCGAACGACCCGGTCAGCTACGTGCGGATCTGGGAGCGGTTCGGGCTGCAGCGCGACTGGTCGCGCGTCGTGCTGCTGATGAACAACCGCGGCGATCGCCAGCGGCGGAGCAAGGACCTGGCGCCCCTGTTCGGCCGCGAGCTGCCGGCCGCGCACTACGCCGTGATCGGCACCGGCACTGCGGTGTTCGTCGACATGCTCCTGCGGCAGGGCCTGCCGCGCGAGACGATCAGCGATCTGAGCCGGCTGGACGCCGCGGCGCTCTGGCGCGAACTGATCGCAAGGGTCCCCGACGGGGGGATGGTGGTGGGCGTGGGGAACATAGCCGGCATCGGTCACGCGCTGCTGGAACACCTGCGGGCAAGGAGCGGGGCGGCGTGATCTTCCAGAGCATCGGGCTGGGGCTGGTCGTCAGCCTCGTCTTCAGCGAGATCCTGGGCCTGGCGGCCGGGGGACTCGTGGTGCCGGGGTACATCGCGCTCTACCTGGACCAGCCGCTGCGCATCATCGGCACGCTGCTGGCGGCGCTGGTCACGTACGGCGTGGTGAAGCTGATCGGGCGCTTCGTGCTGCTCTACGGGCGGCGCACGATGGTGTTCTGCGTGCTGGCGGGCTACCTGTTCGGCTACCTGACGCGCTACCTGAAGGTGTTCAATGCGGCCGCCGGCCTGGGCGTCGACGCCGCCGTGTTGCAGGCCATCGGTTACATCATCCCCGGGCTCATCGCCTACTGGATGCTGCGACAGGGGATCGTCGAGACCATCTGCACGATGACCGTGGCGGCGTTCATCGTGCGCCTGGGGCTGGTCGTGGCGCACGGAGGGAGGCTCATTGAGCTGGCGGTTGGATAGGCGGCGGCAGCTGATCCTGCTGGGCCTGGCCGTGGCGGCGCTGCTCATGCAGGCGTTGCTCGAGTACGCGCGCGTGCCGGTGCGCCAGCGGGACTACGAACTGAAGCTGGAGGCGTCCCGCCTGGCCGCCAGGGCGTTCGCGGCGCTGCGTGTCGAACGCGGACTGCACGAGGGTCACCTCGACCTGGTCAACGACCCCGCCGGCACCGGACTGATCGGACCCGAGTTCAGCTTGATCACGAATGCGCGCGGCGACCTCGAGTCCAAGCTCACCAGCGTCAATCCGAACTTCGCCGCCCTGCTCGTGCAGTATTTCCGCCAAGCCGGGCTCAAGGCGGGCGACCCTGTCGCCGTCGCGGTCAGCGGCTCGTTCCCGGCGCTGAACGTGGCCCTGTACGCGGCCGTGGAGACGATGAAGCTGCGGCCGGTCGTGATCACGTCGATCGGCGCCTCGATGTGGGGGGCCAACGACCCGCAGTTCACCTGGCTGGACATGGAGGCGGTGTTGCTGCAGGCGGGCATCTTCACCACGCGCAGCGCCGCGGCCACCCACGGCGGCGGCAACGACATGGGGCGCGGCCTGAGCCCCGAGGGCAGGCGCCTGATCGAGGCGGCCGCCGCCCGGCACGGCGTGCCCTTGCTCGAGGCGGACAACATCGAGGAGGCCATCACGCGCCGCATGTCGTTCTGGGCCGAGGCCCAGCGCGGGCACGCCTACAAGCTGAGCGTGAACGTGGGCGGCGGCGTGGCCAGCCTGGGCAGCAGCCACAACCGGCTCCTGGTGCCGTCGGGTCTGAGCTTCGATCTGGGCGAGCACAACTGGGCCCGCAAGGGGACGATGGTGCTCTTCGCCGAGCAGGGCGTGCCCGTGGTGCACCTGCTGAACGTGACGCGCCTGGCTGAGGACAACGGCCTGCCCGTGGCGCCTGATTTCCTGCCGCAGCCGGGCGAGGGGCCCCTGTTCGAGCGGCAGATGTACAGCCTGCCGCTGGCCGCGGCGATGCTGGTCGTCTATTCGCTGGCCTGCGTGCTGATCCTGGCGCCGGAGGTCCGGGCGGGCCTGTTCGACCGGCTGAACCGTAAGCCCGGGACCGTGGCCGCGCTGTGGGTCCTCCTGGCGCTGGCGCCGGCGTTGGCGGCGGTGCCCGCGAACGCCGCGGTGACGTCGTGGCGCGAGGTCCGACCGCTCGCGGGCGGCGGCTCCGCCTGCGTGCGCACGGACGGGCGCGACGTCACGTACGTCGTGCTGCCGGACGGGCGCGGCGCGACGTTCGAGCTGACCGGGCCGCGGCGCTACAAGCTGCTGACCCGCGGCTTCCCGGGCGCGGGCGCGGCTGGTGGACGCTACGAGCTGTCCGTGCGCATCGACGGCGTCGTGGCCGAGACGCGCACGCTGGCGCTGACGGCGGACGAGGCCGCGACCGCCTGCGACGGCGCCCAGGTCAGCGCCCTGCGCCGGACCTATTTCGACGTCGGCCCCGGCGTGCACCGCGTCGAGCTGGCGGGCCGCGCCCCCTCCGGCGGGCTGGTGGCCGGCCGCCTGTTCGGCGAGGTCAAGCGGCGGGGCACCGGGCGCGCGCCGCTGACGCCCGCCTCGTACGGCTCGGTGGCGACGCTCCAGTTCGACAGCGGCGCCCAGAGCACGTACTACCGGCCGGCGCCGGCCCGGCCGCTCGTCCTGGACGTGACGGGTCCGACCTCGCTGCAGATCCACACGCGGATCGACTTCGACGTGACGATGAACGGCACGCAGGACGTCACGCTGGAACTGACGCGCGATGGGGTCGATCGCCGCACCTACCACGTGACGGCGGAGAAGCTGGCGGGCGCCGTCTGGGTGGAAACGCCGCACCTGCTGCCCGGGACGCGCCACCGCGTGCGGGTGGAGGTGCCGGCCGGCCGCCACCGCTACGAACTGCGCTGCCTCCGCCCGGACGGGTGCGGCATCGCGGCGCAGTTCCAGATTCCGGTCGGGGACCTCGAGGTGCGGCGATGAGGCCGTCCGGGCGTCGACTCCACCGCGGTGCGCGGGCGCCGATGCTGAGGCCGGCGCTTGCGCTGGGCGCGATCCTCGGCCTTGCCGTTCCGACCCTGGCCGACACCGCGCCGGCCGACACGACGGCGACCCCGGCGGCAGCCGCCCCGGCCGCCCGCAAGCGGGCCGCCGCCAAGCCGAAGGCGGCGCCCAAGCCGGCCGGCTGGGACGTGCGCGGGGCCGCCACGGTGAGCCTCATCTACAACGACAACGTCCTGGGCGCGAGCACGGACGACATCGACGCCTTCGAGAGCGGCAGCTATCCGTTCAAGTTCGCGCACCAGTCGACGGACGACCTGGTCGTCGCCCCGGGGCTGGACCTGGAGGCGCGGCGCGACCTCTTCGCGCTGGGGCAGACGCGCGTGCGCGTGCGCGCGAAGCGGTGGATGTACGCCAACAACCCGATCAAGACGAACACCGACCTCGACTTCTTCCTGCGCCAATACGTCGGCCGGCGGCAGAGTCTGGAACTTTACCTGCACGCCTCCCCATTCCAGTACATCCGTCACCTGTCGGACCGCTCGCCGCTGGTCGACCCCGCGACGCCGCTCGCCTGGGAAGCTTTCCGCTTCCAGCGGAACATCTGGAACCTGACCTGGCGGCAGACCGTGTCGCGAAAGGTGTCGGCGACGCTCGTCTTCGAGCGGAATTTCCGCTACTACAACCGGGAGTTCATGGAGAACGACATCGCGGCCTGGGAACTGCGCGGCAGCCTCTCGTGGACCGTCAGCCCGGCGGTCTCGCTCAGCGGCGACTACAGCTACGAGGACGGCAACGGCCGCGGCATCGACCAGGTCGGCGAAGTGCCGGGGAACTCGGACAACAGCGACCCGTCCTACGAACGGGACCTCTACCGGCTGGGCGTCGACCTGACCCTGCCCCAACTGGCCCGCTACGTCGACGGGATCGGCCTGACGTTCCTGTTCATGGACTACTACTACACGGCGCAGGGGCCGCTCGTGGACGACCCTTACCACGTGGGGCGCCGCGACCTGAACTACAAGTACACCCTGGAGCTGGAACGCAAGCTGAGCCGGGACGTCACGCTGCGCGTGGCGACCCGCCGCTCGTCCCGGACCGTCGAGTCGCCCTGGGAGGGCGACCTGGCGACGGACAAGGCATTCGTGCAGTGGCAGACGTGGGTCGACCTGGCCTACCGGTTCTGACCCGGCCCATCGATCGCGAGGAGTGCAGATGATCGCGCGTCCCGGACACCGGCTGCTTCTTCCCGCCCTGGCCGCGGCCCTGTGCCTGCTGCCCGGCGGCTGCGCCCAGCAGGACCTCTACGAGACGCCGGGCGCGCCGTTCGCCATCGTCGGCAGCGTGCCGCTGCCCAGCCAGAACGAGGACGTGGTCACCATCGGCCGCACCGCGTTCGTGGCCGGCGGCCAGGCCGGGCTCCATGCCATCGACTTCAGCGATCCGTACGCGCCGGTCCTCCTGCAGACGGTCAACACGCTCAAGTACAGCGAGAGCGTCGGGGCCGTGCGCACGCTCTTCGACGGCCGGCTGCGGGACATCGTGCTGGTGGTCGAGGGCACGGAAGGAGTCACCTCCTACGACGGCACCGATCCGGCGGCGATCCAGGCCTTCAACAGCAATACGACCGCCGTTTTCGGCAACCGGATCTGCATCGTGCAGCCGGAAGACCCGGCCGCGGCCTACACCGCCTATCTGGCCGAGAGCTGGAAGGGCGTGCGCGTGTTCCGGTCGCTGCCGGCACAGCCGGGCATTCTGGCCTATGACGGCGTCTTCGCCGGGACCAACGGCTACGCCGAGAGCGTGGCCGTGCGCGACGGCTGGTGCTACGTCGCGGACGACGAAATGGGCCTCGCGGTGGTCGACGCCCGCATCCTGGCGCTGGGAGTCATGCGCGTCGTGGCCTGGGCCGACAGTCCGGGCGAGGCCCTGGACGTGGAGCTGGAGGGCGATTACGCGTTCGTCGCCGATGGCGCGCCGGGCCTGGCGGTCTATGCGATCGACGGAGGCGCGGAGCCCGTCCGCGTGGCGCAACTGCCGCTCGAGGGCACCTGCCGGGCCATCGCCGTGCGCGACGGCATCGCCGTGCTGGCGGCGCAGGGCGCGGGGCTGCACTTCGTCGACGTGAGCAACCCGCGCGCGCCCGTGTTCCTGGGGCGCATCCTGACCAGGTACGCGATGGACCTGTGCTTCTCGCACGAGGGCCTGCTGCTGGTCGTGGACCGGGACCAGGGACTGCTCGTGCTGGCTTCGGACCGGTCCGCGCGCGATGTCACGGCGCCCGGCGCGGTGGCGGCGGTGGCGGCGACGCCCTTCGGCGCCGGAGCGGTGCGCCTGCAGTGGCTCGACAGCGGCGACGACCGTTGGGAAGGGCGCGCCGAGGCCACCGAGGTGCGCTACGCCGCGGCGCCGATCGGCGACGAGGCGGCCTGGGCCGCGGCAACGCCCGTGCCGGGCGTCGCCGCTCCGGGCGAGCCGGGCACGCCGGCCACCCTGGTCGTCGGCGGGCTCGCCGCCGGCACGGACTGGCACTTCGCCGTCCGGTTGCGCGACGACGCGGGCAACCTGTCGGCGCTGTCCGCGGATGCGTGGGCTGCGGCGGGCGAGGGCATCCTTCTGCTGGACCCGCGGCTCGACCGCCGGGCGGGGACGCCCGCCACGCTCTTCACCTGGACGGTGAGCTACGTCTTCGCCGAGGCGCCGACCGTGCACGAGGTGGTCATCGACGGCGTGGCGCAGGCGATGACGCCGCTCGCGTCGAGCGGCGGCACGACGGAGTACCGCTACCAGACGACGCTGCCGGCCGGCGAGCACACATGGCACCTGCGCTTCGCGGTGGCCGATCCCGGCGTGGCCGTGGCGCAGACCGCGCCGGCGGCGGGACCGACGGTCGGCCGCCACGTGCTGACGATGGGCAGCCCGCCGGGAGAGGCCGGCCGCGACGCCGACGAGTGGCAGCACACCGTCGTGCTCAGCGACAGCCTCATCTGGCGCGACCTGGAGGTCACGCAGGACGAGTACGCCGCGCGCGGACTGGGGTCGCCGTCCCGCTTCGCGGGCGGCGCGCTGCCCGTGGAGACGGTCACCTGGCTGCAGGCGATCGCCTGGTGCAACGCGCAGTCCGTCGCCGAAGGGCTGACGCCGGCCTACCAGGTTGCGGGCAGCGAGGTCGCCTGGGACCGCGCGGCCGACGGCTGGCGCCTGCCGACCGAGGCCGAGTGGGAGTGGCTGGCGCGCGCCGGGACCACGACGGCCTTCGTCGCCGGGGACCTGACGGCGCGGGTGTGCAACGTCGACCCGGCGCTGGCGCCGGCGGCCTGGTACTGCGGCAGCTTCACCGGCGGGGAGGTGCCCGGCACGCGCGCCGGCGGCCTGAAGGCGGCCAACCCGTGGGGCCTGTCGGACCTGGCCGGCAACGTGGCCGAGTGGTGCTGGGACTGGTACGGCGACTACCGCCTGCTGGACCCCGACGGCGACGGCGTCGTCCTGGACCCGGCCGGGCCGCCGACGGGCACGCAGCGCGTCGTGCGCGGCGGCAGCTGGTACGGCGGCAGCGAGGACTGCCGCGGCGCGGCGCGGGCCGCGCGCTATCCGGACTCGGCCGACGACACCGTCGGGTTCCGCGCCGTGCGCACGGTGAGCGCCGAATGAAGCCGACCGCAAACGCCGCCAAGGCGCCCGGGCAGGGCCGCCTCTCCTACATCGACGCCTTCCGCGGACTGGTCGGCGTGATGATGGCGCTCGGGCACAGCAACTACTACTTCAACTCGGCCTGGCTGAGCCTGGACCCGATCGACCCCTTCTTCGACAACACGCCGCAGTTCCTGCTGCGCTACATGGGCTACCTCTGCGCGCCCGGCTTCCTGATGATGAACGGGGCGATGGCCTACTACGTGTTCCACCGCCGCCGGCGGGCGGGCGAGAGCGAGCGGTCGGTGCGCTGGGGCTTCCTGCAGCGCGGCCTGTTCCTGGTGGCCGTGCAGATCGTCTGGGTCAACGCGTCCTGGAGCGGGTTCGACCGCCTGCGCCTCGACCACATGGGCATCATCGGCACCATCGGCCTTTCCATGGTCCTGGTCACCTGCCTGGCCAACTGGCGCTGGCAGTGGCGGGCGGCGGTGGTGGCGGTCCTGTTCCTGGCGCAGCCGCTTCTGCTGCGCATCCCCTACGACGTGGACGGCCCCGCCCACTACTGGATGGAGTTCCTGGTCACCGCCGGCGATTTCAACAAGTACCCGCTGCTGCCGTGGTTCTCGCTGGCGCTGCTCGGCAGCGTCATGGCCCATTTCTGGTTCGAGGTCTGGCGCGATCCCGTCCGGCGCGCGCGCTGGTCCCTGGCGATCGGCCTGCTGCTGGTGGCCGCCGGCTGGGCCGTGCGGCTGGGCCACGGCTTCGGCAATCTCTTCGCCTGGAACACCTTCTTCTCCTATTCCTTCTTCCTGGTGCAGAAGTACCCGCCCAGCCTGGACCACCAGCTGTGGCTGTCGGGCACCGTGATCGCGCTGGTGGGGGCCTTCAGCTGGATCGACGCCCGCTCGCGCGTGCTGCGGCCGCTGGGCTACGTCGGCCGGGTGCCGCTGTTCTTCTACTGCGTCCACATCCCGCTGCTGGCCGTCGTGGCGCGCCGCTTCGGCCTGTACTACCACGAGAGCGCGGTCCTGGGCTCGCTGGTCGGCTGGGTCCTGCTGCTGGCGGTGATGGCCCCGCTGGTGGTATGGTTTGGCCGCGTGAAGCAGAAGAACCGCTCGTGGTTCGTGCGGATGATCTGACACGCGCGAACCCGCTTCGACCGCGGCCGGCCGGATCGCTCCGCGCGACCCGGCCGCGCCGCCTTGCCGCCACCGAGGAGCGATCATGACCTCACCGATCCGCGCCGCATTGGCCCTGGCCTTGACCTTGGCCGCCCTCGTCCACCTGCCGGCGTCCGCCGGCGCCGAGGTCGCCCGGCTCGAGAGCGGCAACCGCATCAGCGAGAACGTGCCGGAGATCCCGCCGCAGCTGATCGAGAGCCTCAACCGCTACCAGAACACGCGCGGCGCCTCGTTCCAGGGCTGGCTCGACGACGGCAGCCTCCTGATCTCGACGCGCTTCGGCGACACGGCCCAGGTGCACCGCGTCGAGCGGCCGTTGGGCGCCCGCGAGCAGGTGACCTTCTACCGCGAGCCCGTGCGCGGGGTGAAGGTCCGTCACGGCGGCCACGGACCGGGCTTCCTGATCATCAAGGACACCGGCGCCGACGAGATCTTCCAGCACCATATCTACGACCTGGCCGCGCGCGAGACGATGCCGCTGACGGCGGGACAGTCGGGCGGCGCCAAGGTCCGCAACGAAGGCGCGCTCTGGTCGCACGACGGTCGGCGGTTGGCCTGGAGCAGCACGCTGCGCAACGGCACGGACACCGACGTCTGGGTGCGCGATTTCCAGGGAGAGCCGCGCCTCCTGGTGCAGGAAGGCGGAGCCTGGAACGCGCACGACTTCTCCCGGGACGGCGGCCGCCTGCTGGTCAGCCGCTTCGTTTCCATCGAGGAGTCGCAGCCGGCCGAAGTGGACGTCGCCACGGGCAAGCTGACGATGCTGCCGGTCGACGGCGGCCGGGCCGCCGTCTCGGACCTGCAGTACGCCAGGGACGGCAGCGGCCTCTGGTACCTTTCGGACGAGGTGTCGGAATTCGTGCGCCTGCGCCGGCGCGACCCGGCCACGGGCGAGGTGACGACGGTCGGCGCCGACATCCCCTGGGACGTCACCGGGTTCGCGCAGAGCCGTGACGGTTCGCGGTTGGCCTACGTCACCAACGAGGACGGCGTCTCCGTGCTGCGCGTCATCCGCGCCGCGGAACTGCGCGCCGAGCCGCTGCCGCCGCTGCCGATGGGGCAGGTGGGAGGGCTGGAATTCTCCCCGGACGGGGACCGCCTGGCGCTCAGCCTCAACACGGCGACCTCGCCCGCCGACGTCTACGTCGTGGACCTGGCGGCCGGCGCGGTGGAGCGCTGGACCCGCAGCGAGGTCGGCGGTCTGGACACGGCCGCCTTCGTGGCGCCGACGCTGATCCGCTACGAGAGTTTCGACGGCCGCAGCATCCCCGCCTTCTACTACCGCCCGGCCGGCGTGCCCGCCGACCGGCGCCTGCCGGTGGTCATCAGCATCCACGGCGGCCCGGAGTCGCAGGCGCGGCCGGTGTTCAATCCCGCCTTCCAGTACCTGCTGCGCGAGCTGCAGGTGGCGGTGCTGGTGCCGAACGTGCGCGGTTCCTCGGGCTACGGGAAGACCTGGCTGCAGCTGGACAACGGCTTCCTGCGCAAGGACTCGGTGAAGGACATCGGCGCGCTGCTGGACTGGATCGCCCGCCAGCCGGGCCTGGACGCCGACCGCGTGGGCGTGACCGGCGGCAGCTACGGCGGCTACATGGTCCTGGCGGCGATGGTCGACTACGGCGACCGCATCCGCGCCGGCGTCGACGTCGTCGGCATCTCCAGCTTCCGGACCTTCCTGGAGAACACCGAGGACTACCGGCGCGACCTGCGCCGGGCCGAGTACGGCGACGAGCGCGACCCGGCCATGCGCGCCTTCCACGAGGAGATCGCCCCCCTGAACAACGCGCACCGGATCACGAAGCCGCTGTTCGTCGCGCAGGGCTACAACGACCCGCGCGTGCCCTGGACCGAAGCCGAGCAGATCGTGCGCGCCGTGCGCGGGGCCGGCGGCGAGGTGTGGTTCCTGATGTTCAAGGACGAGGGGCACGGCTTCGCCAAGAAGCCGAACGCCGACTACTTCGGGGCCGCGCAGGTGCTGTTCTGGCGCAAGCACCTGCTGGGCGAGTGACGCGCGCCGGCGCGGGAGGGGCGTGGGCGGCATGAGACTGGGCTTCGCCGGTCTGGGCATCATGGGCGCGCCGATGGCACTGAACCTGCTGCGCGGCGGTCACGAACTGGCCGTTTGGAACCGGACCGCGGCGGCCTGCGCGCCGCTGGTCGCGGCGGGCGCGCGCGCGGCGCCGTCCCCGGCTGAGCTCGCGGCCGGCTGCGACATGGTCTTCGCCATGCTCGCCGACCCGGCCGCGGCGCGGGCCGTCGCCTGCGGGCCCGGCGGCATCGTCGAGGGTCTGGCGCCCGGCGGCGGCTACATCGACATGTCCACCGTCGACGCGGACACCAGCGCGGCGATCGCGGCGGCCGTCCGCGCGCGCGGCGCCCGCTTCCTGGAGGCGCCGGTTTCCGGGTCGCGCCAGCCGGCCGAGCAGGGCCAGCTGGTGATCATGGCCGCGGGCGACCGCTCCCTGTACGACGAGGCGGCGCCGCTGCTGGACCTGCTGGGGAAGCGGCGCCTGTTCCTGGGCGAGGCGGGCGCCGCCGCGCGGCTGAAGCTGACGGTCAACCAGGTCATGGGCGGCATGATGGCGTCGTTCGCCGAGGGCCTCGCGCTGGCGCGGGCGGCGGGACTCGATCCGGCGCAGCTGCTGGAGGTGCTCGACGCGGGCGCCCTGGCGAACCCGATGTTCCGCGGCAAGGGCCCGCGCCTGCTCGCCGGCGACTACGCCGCGGCCTTTCCCCTCAAGCACATGGCCAAGGACCTGCGGCTGGCCCGCGAACTGGCGGCGCGCGCCGGCCTGGAGCCCCGGGTCGGCGCCGCGGTCCACGACGCGTACGCGGCGGCGCTGGCGGCCGGCGACGGAGACCTCGATTTCAGCGCCGTCCTGCGCCCGGCTCCCGTCGCCCCGGACGCCGGGTGAGCCGGGCCTACCCGGTCAGCACGCCGGCGATGGCCGCCGTCATCCACGACGCGAGCGCCCCGCCGATCATCGCCTTCAGGCCCAGGCGGGCCACGTCGGCGCGCCGCGTCGGCGCGATGGTGCCGATGCCGCCGATCTGGATGGCTATCGAGCCGAAGTTCGCGAATCCGCACAGCGCATAGGTGGCGATCACGATGCTGCGCGGCGACATGGTTCCGTCCGCCTTGATGTCGGCCAGCTGGATGTAGGCCAGGAACTCGTTGACGGAGATCTTCGTGCCCAGCAGCGAGCCGAACGAGGCGGCCTCGGACCAGGGCACGCCCATGACCCAGGCCACGGGCGAGAAGACCCACCCCAGCAGCGCGCCCAGCGAGGTGTGCGCGAAGCCGAGCGCCCAGTTGACCATCGCCACCAGCGAGATGAAGGCCAGCAGCATGGCGCCGACGTTGGCGGCCAGCTTCAGGCCCACCCCGGCGCCGCCGGCCGCCGCGTCCAGCACGTTGGCGTATTCCTTGGGGATCTGCAGCGAGACCGCGCCCCGTGTGGGCGAAACCTCCCGTTCGGGCAGCATGATCTTGGCGATGACCAGCGCCGCCGGCGCCGACATCACGCTGGCCGCCAGCAGGTGCCCGGCGTCGATGCCGAACCGCACGTAGGCGGCCATGACGCCGCCCGCCACGGTGGCGAAGCCGCCCACCATCACGGCCATGATCTCGCTGTTGGTCATCGTCGCCAGGTAGGGGCGGATGACGAACGGCGCCTCGGTCTGGCCCACGAAGATGTTGGCCGAGCAGGACAGCGTCTCGCTGCCGCTGGTGCCCATCGTCCGCTGCATGAGGCGGGCGATGCCGGCGATCAGCCGCTGCATGACGCCCAGGTGGTAGAGCACCGCCATCAGCGAGGAGAAGAAGATGATCGTCGGCAGCACATGGATGATGAACACGGTGCCGATCGTGGTCAATTGGCCGGTCGCGGAATTGGTCACCTGCCAGTAGCCGCCCTCCGGGCCCAGGTTCGCCACCAGCTCCGGGCTGCTGCGGTAGAGCCCGCCCCACAGGAACGAGGCGCCGGCGTCCGTGAAGCCGAGGATGCGCGTGATGAAGTCGCGGGCGGCGCCGAAGACGACCTCGCCCCAGGGGGTGCGCAGCAGCAGCACGGCCAGCGCGAACTGCAGGCCCACGCCCCAGGCCGCGACCCGCCACGGGAAGCGCCGGCGGTCGGCGCTGATCAGCCAGGCGATGAGCATGAGGACGAAGACGCCGGCAAGGGAGATCACGTTCTGCATGGGCGGGCGGGCCTTTCCGGTTGCGGCGCCGGTGGGTCGGGCGGGCGCCGGGGCGGGGATTATCGCCCGGCGCCCGGGCCCGGTCCACCCCGAAACCGGCCGCGCGGCGGCGTTGCCTGATCGCCGCTTGCGCCCAGGGCCGCCTTCGCGCATCCTGCCGCCCGCCCGCCGTCGGCCGCGCGCCGGCGACAACCGCGACCCACGCCACCGGGAGCGCTCCGTGAACGCCGGCCACATCCAGTCCATCGCCGCCGAACTGAACGTCCCCGCCCGCCAGGTAGCGGCCGCCGCCGAGCTGCTGGCGGGCGGCGCCACCGTGCCGTTCATCAGCCGCTACCGCAAGGAGGCGACCGGCGGGCTCGACGAGGTGGCCGTCACCGCCGTGCGCGACCGCCTCGAGCAGCTGGCCGAGCTGGACAAGCGCCGCGAGGCCATCGTCAAGTCGCTCGCTGAGCGGCAGCTGCTGACCGACGAGCTGCGGCGCGGCCTGGCCGCGGCCGGCACCCTGGCCGCGCTGGAGGACCTCTACCTGCCGTACCGGCCCAAGCGCCGCACCCGGGCGACCATCGCCCGCGAGCGCGGCCTGGAGCCGCTGGCGCTGTGGCTGCTGTCGGCGGCCGCCGGCGCCACGGCCGGCCCGACGGCCGCCGAGGTGCTGGCGCGCGCGCAGGCGCACGTGGACCCGGAACAGGAGGTGCCGGGCCCGGACGAGGCGTTGGCCGGCGCCCGCGACATCATCGCCGAGACGGTGAGCGAGAACGCCGACGTGCGGGCCGAGCTGCGGGCGCTCTACCTGGAGCAGGGCACGCTCATCTCGCGCGTGGCGCGCGGCAAGGAGCAGGAGGGGGCCAAGTTCCGCGACTACTTCGACTGGCAGGAGCCCGTCCGCACGGCCCCCGGCCACCGCGTGCTGGCCATGCGCCGCGGCGAGCGCGAGAAGTTCCTGCACCTCGAGATCGCCGTGCCCGAGGAGCGGGCCCTGACCATCGCCACGCGTCCGTTCGTCGCGGCGCAGGGGCCGGCCGGCGCCGGCGCCGCCGCCGATCAGGTCCGGCAGGCGGTGCGCGACGGCTGGCGCCGCCTGCTCTCGGTGGCGATGGAGACCGAGGTGCGCCTGGAGATGCGCAGGCGCGCCGACGAGGAGGCCATCGGCGTCTTCGCGCGCAACCTGCGCGAACTGCTGCTGGCGGCGCCGCTGGGCCAGCGCCGCGTCCTGGCGCTGGATCCGGGGTTCCGCACCGGCTGCAAGCTGGTCGTGCTGGACGAGCAGGGCGCCCTCAAGCACCACACGACCGTTTATCCGCACACCGGCGGCCGCGCCGCCGAGGAGGCCGGGCGCATCGTCCGCGAACTGGCGCAGCGGTTCGCGGTCGAGGCCGTCGCCATCGGCAACGGCACCGCCGGTCGCGAGACCGAGGCCTTCGTGCGCGGCCTGGGGCTGCCCGCGTCGGTGGCCCTGGTGATGGTCAACGAGTCGGGCGCCTCGATCTACTCGGCCAGCGAGGTCGCCCGCGCCGAGTTCCCCGACCACGACGTCACCGTCCGCGGCGCCGTCTCCATCGGCCGCCGCCTGATGGACCCGCTGGCCGAGCTGGTCAAGATCGACCCCAAGAGCATCGGCGTGGGCCAGTACCAGCACGACGTCGACCAGCGCGCGCTCAAGCGCAGCCTCGACGACACCGTCATCAGCTGCGTGAACGCCGTCGGCGTGGACGTCAACACCGCCAGCCCGCAGCTGCTGGCCTACGTCTCGGGCCTGGGCCCGCAGCTGGCGGCCGCGGTCGTGGCCCATCGCGACGCCGAGGGCGCCTTCCGCGGCCGGAAGCAGCTCCTGAAGGTGGCGCGCCTGGGCCCCAAGGCCTTCGAGCAGGCCGCCGGTTTCCTGCGCATCCGCGGCGGCGACCAGCCGCTGGACGCCAGCGCCGTCCACCCCGAGAGCTACCCCGTCGTTGAGCGCATCGCCGCGGACCTGGGCCGCCCGGTGGCCGCCCTGGTGGGGGACGAGAAGGCGCTGGCCGGCGTCGATCTCCGCAAGTACGCCACCGACGAGGTGGGCCTGCCCACGCTGCGCGACATCGCCGCCGAGCTGGCCAAGCCCGGCCGCGACCCGCGCGAACAGTTCGAGGCCTTCAGTTTCGCCCCGGGGGTGGAGAAACCGTCCGACCTGGTGCCCGGCCAGGTCGTGCCCGGCATCGTCACCAACGTGACCACCTTCGGCGCCTTCATCGACGTGGGCGTGCACCAGGACGGGCTGGCCCACATCAGCCAGCTGGCCGACCGCTTCGTGAGGGACCCCAACGAGGTGGTGAAGGTGGGCCAGAAGGTGATGGCCCGGGTCACGGCGGTGGACCTCGAGCGGGGGCGGATCTCGCTGTCCCTGCGGCGGGAACGGGCCTGACGGCGCCCGAGCGGGCCTGCCGCGGGGGCCGCCGGCGGCCGTCGCCGCCGCCGCCGTCCACGGCGCGGGGCGGCCCGCACCGCCAAATTGACACCACCGGGCGGACCGGGTATTTTGCGCCCATGGACGACGCAGGACACAAGCCGTTGCCCCCGGTGATCATCGGGGTGGCCGGGGGCTCCGGGTCGGGCAAGACCACGGTGGCCTACCGGGTCCGGGAGGCCTGCCCGGGCATGACCATCCAGATCGTCCATCATGATTCCTACTACTGGGACAATTCCGCCCTGCCGATGGCCGAACGCGCCCGGATCAACTACGACCACCCGGACGCCTTCGAGACCTCGCTGCTGGTCGAGCACCTGCACGAACTGCAGCAGGGCCGCGCGGTGCGCATCCCGCGCTACGACTACAGCATCCACAGCCGCCTGCAGGAGACGGCCGTCTGCGAGCCCGCGGACATCGTCTTCGTCGAGGGCATCCTGGTCCTGGAGTCGCGCGAACTGCGCGAGCTGATGGACATCCGGCTCTACGTCGACGTCGACGCCGACGAGCGCGTGCTGCGCCGCCTGCTTCGCGACACGCGCGAGCGCGGGCGCACGCTGGAGTCGGTGGTCGACCAGTACCTGAACGTGGTGCGGCCGATGCACCTGCAGTTCGTGGCGCCCAGCAAGCGGTACGCGCACATCATCATCCCCGAGGGCGGCCACAACCGCGTGGCGATCGACCTGATCGCCACGAAGATCCGCAACATCATCCGCGAACGCGACCGGCTGCGCGCGCTCGACCGCGAGGTCCGCGAGGCCCGGGAGCAGGCGCGGCCGGCCGATTAGCGCGGGCCGGCCCGGTCCGCGCGTCCACGACCTCGCGACGGCCGCCCAGCGCGGCCCGCGGCAGACCGGAGGCGCGGCGTTGACCTTCGACGACCAGGAATACCTCAGGCGCTATCCCTTCCTCGAGCGCGTGCTCATCTCCTCGGACGAGATCCAGCGGCGCGTGCGCCAGCTCGGCAACGAGATCAGCAAGGCCTACGAGGGCTCGCAGCCGATCTTCGTCTGCATCCTCAAGGGCGCCTACCCGTTCCTGGCGGACCTGACCCGCTGCGTCGCCGTGGACCATGAGGTCGACTTCATGGCCGTCTCCAGCTACGGGGGCACCACGCAGAGCACCGGCGTCGTGAAGATCGAGAAGGACCTCAAGGCCAACATCATGGGCCGGGACATCGTCCTGGTCGAGGACATCATCGACACCGGCCTGACCATCGCGCACCTGATCGACCTGCTGCAGACGCGCAACCCGCGCAGCATCCGCGTGGCGGCGTTGCTGGACAAGAAGGCGGCGCGCCGCAAGGAGGTGCCGCTGGATTTCGTCGGCTTCGAGATCCCCAAGGAGTTCGTGATCGGCTACGGCCTGGACTACGACGAGAAGTACCGGAACCTGCCGTTCATCGGCGTCATGAAGGCCTGAGCCCCGGGAGACCGACATGTCCGCGCTGACCCCGACGAACGGCGACCGCTTCCCGCAGGCCCTGACCTTCGACGACGTCCTGCTCGTGCCGGACTACAGCGAGGTCACGCCCAAGGACATCGACACCGCCACGAACCTGACGGCGACGATCCGCCTGCAGATCCCCTTCCTGTCGGCCGCCATGGACACCGTCACCGAGGCCGAGATGGCCATCGCCGTGGCGCGCGAGGGGGGCATCGGGGTCATCCACAAGAACCTCGACCCGCGCACGCAGGCCGCCGAGGTCGAGCGCGTCAAGCGCTCCGAGTCGGGCATGATCACCAACCCGATCACGCTCGAGCCCGACAAGACGATCGACGAGGCGCAGCAGTTGATGCGCCACTACCGCATCAGCGGCGTGCCCATCACAGAGGGACCGAAGCTGGTCGGCATCCTCACCAATCGCGACCTGCGCTTCGTCAAGGACACGCGGATCAAGGTGCGCGACGTCATGACCAGCCGGAACCTGGTCACCGTGCCCGAGGGCACCACGCTGGAGGAAGCGGCGGAGATCCTGCACCGGCACCGCATCGAGAAGCTGCTGGTGGTCAACGGCGGGGGCGAGCTGCGGGGCCTCATCACGGTCAAGGACATCCAGAAGAAGCTGGACTACCCGCAGGCCTGCAAGGACCAGGACGGCCGGCTCCGGGTGGCGGCGGCGGTCGGCGTGGGCGCCGAGACGATGCTGCGCGCCGAACTGCTGGTCGCCGCGGGCGTGGACCTGCTGGTGGTCGACACGGCGCACGGGCACAGCCGCAACGTGCTGGACACCGTCGCCGCCGTGAAGAGGACGTATCCCGACGTGCAGGTCATGGCCGGCAACATCGCCACGGGCGAGGCGGCCGCCGCGCTGATCGACGCCGGCGCCGACGCCGTCAAGGTCGGCATCGGGCCCGGCTCCATCTGCACGACGCGCGTGGTCGCCGGCGTCGGCGTGCCGCAGATCACGGCCATCATCGACGTGGCGCGGGTGGCGCGGTCGCGCCGCATCCCGGTCGTCGCCGACGGCGGCCTGCGCTACAGCGGCGACGTGGCCAAGGCCATCGCCGTGGGCGCCGACGCGGTCATGGCCGGCTCGCTCCTGGCCGGCACCGACGAGTCGCCCGGCGAGAAGATCCTGTTCGAGGGCCGCGTCTACAAGAGCTACCGGGGGATGGGTTCGCTGGCCGCGATGCAGCAGGGCAGCAAGGACCGCTACTTCCAGGGCGAGATCGCCGAGACCGACAAGCTGGTGCCCGAGGGCATCGAGGGCCGCGTGCCGTACAAGGGCCGCGCGGGCGACGTGATCTACCAGCTCGTCGGCGGCCTGCGCTCGGGCATGGGCTACTGCGGCTGCCGGGACATCGCCCAGTTCCACGCCCGGGCCCGGTTCGTGCGCGCCACCTCGGCCGGCGTCCGCGAGGGCCACCCGCACGACGTCCACATCACGAAGGAGGCCCCCAACTACGGCAAGGGCGTCTGACTGCGGCGCCCGAACAAACCGCCCCGGCGCCGGGTAGTGACCCGGCGCGCCCGCCGCCGGCCCGGCGGCAACTTTCCCGCAAACGCCGCGTATCCGGCCTTCGACCCGTACCCAGGAGGATTGGGACCGTGAAGCTCCGTCAACTGACCGCCGTCGTGCTCGCCGCGCTGACTCTCGCCGCGACGGGCGCCCTTGCCATGGATCTGGAAGAACTCGTCGCCAAGGCGCTGGACGCCCAGGGCGGCGCCGCCGCGCTGAAGGCCGTGCAGAGCCAGAAAGTGACCGGCAAGATCGTCACCCAGGGCATGGAGATGCCCATCACCATGATCACGGCCCGCCCGAACCTGCTGCGCATCGAGGTCTCGGTCATGGGCATGAACATCGTCCAGGCCTTCGACGGTACGACGGGTTGGTCGATCAACCCGATGACGGGCTCGCAGGATCCGCAGCCGATGGGCGAGTTCGAGACCAAGAACGTGCGCCTGCAGGCCGACATGGACGGACCGTTGCAGAACTGGGAGGCCCGCGGCTGGGTGGGCGAGTACGTGGGCCAGGAGGACGTGGAGGGCACGCCCGCGCACCGCCTGCGCATCGACACCAAGCAGGACGTCGTCATCGACCTGTGGCTCGACGCCGAGTCCTTCCTGCCCCTCAAGCAGAACTCGAAGGTCAAGTTCGAGCAGCAGGAAATCGAGTCGCAGATGTACTTCAGCGACTTCCGCGCGCAGGGCGGCCTCGTGATGCCGTTCTCGCTCGAGACGCGCCAGGGCGACGTGGTGATGATGAACATGGTCTTCGACACGGTCGAGTTCGGCGTCCCGGTCGATCCCGCGGCCTTCGCGATGCCGGCCAAGGCGACCGCGCCGGCCGACTCGACCGGCAACTAGGAACCGGCGCCGGCGCGCGCGCCGCGGGGGCCGGCCGGCGGACCGGGCAGCGACCACCATCGTCCCCGGCGGGCGGGCCCGCCGGGGACGCGACCGAGGGGGAGCGGTGATGGCCACCGGGCTTCGTTCATCTGTCTTCGGCTTGATCCTCGCCGCCGTCGCGGCCGGCGCCGGCCTCGCCGCCGAACCCGCGGTTGCGCCGCCGGGCGACGGGATCCCGCTCGGCTCGCACGTTTTCGGCGCGATGCGGGCCCGCAACCTGGGCCCGGCGGTGATGAGCGGCCGCATCACCTGCCTGGACGCCGTGAACGCCGACCCGCGCTTCCTGTGGGTGGGCAGCGCCGGCGGCGGCGTCTGGAAGAGCCGCGACGCGGGCGTCACCTTCGAGTCGGTGTTCGACGAGTACACGCAGTCCATCGGCGCGCTGGCGATCGACCAGGCGCGGCCCGACACCGTCTGGGTGGGCACCGGCGAGTCCTGGGTGCGCAACAGCGTGGGCGTCGGCGACGGCGTCTACCGCACGGTCGACGGCGGCGAGAAGTGGCAGCGGCTGGGACTGGAGGGCAGCGAGCGCATCGCCGAGATCATCATCCATCCCGCCGACCCGGCCACCGTCTGGGTCGCCGCGATGGGGCCCCTGTGGGGGCCGGGCAAGGAACGCGGCCTCTTCCGCACCCGCGACGGCGGCGCCACCTGGGACCAGGTGCTGTACATCGACGAGACCACCGGCTGCGTGGACATCGCGCTGGACCCTGCCGACCCGAACGTCGTCTATGCCGCCATGTGGCACTTCCGGCGCTCGCCCGACTTCTTCACCTCGGGCGGCCCGGGCAGCGGCCTCTACAAGAGCAGCGACGGCGGCGAGACCTGGCGACGCCTGAGCGAAGGCCTGCCGGCGGGCGAACTCGGCCGCATCGCGATCGCGGTCATGCCGTCGCAGCCGTCCACGCTCTACGCCGTCGTCGAGGCCGAGCGCACCGCCTTCTTCCGCTCGGACGACCGCGGCGAGACCTGGACGAAGACCACCGACAACCGCGCCGTGGGCGGACGGCCGTTCTACTTCGCCCTCCTGATCCCCGACCCGCAGGACGCCCAGCGGGTCTACAAGGCCGGCACCTACATGCTCGTGACCAGCGACGGCGGCGTCACGTTCCGCACGGTCGGCGGCTGGATGCATCCGGACATCCACGCGCTGTGGATCAACCCGGCCGACCCGAAGCACATGGTGGTCGGCACCGACGGCGGGATCTACACCTCGCGCAACCAGGGCTCGGGCTGGGACTTCGCGCCCAACCTGCCGGTCTCGCAGTTCTACCGCGTGGCGGTCGACGACCGGCGGCCGTTCCACGTCTACGGCGGCCTGCAGGACAACGGCTCCTGGACCGGGCCGTCCCGCGCGCCCGGCGGCATCCAGAACGACGACTGGGAGAACCTGGGCGGCGGCGACGGCTTTGCCGTCGTGCCCGACCGCGCGGACCCCGACCTGGTCTACTGGGAATGGCAGGGCGGCAACGTCCAGCGCCTGGACCGCCGCACCGGCGACAGCAAGGACATCAAGCCGCAGCCCGGCCCCGGCGAGCCCGACTTCCGCTTCAACTGGAACACGCCGATCGTGACCAGCCCGGGACGCGGCGAGCGGCTGTACGTCGGCTCGCAGTTCCTGCACCGCTCGACCGACCGCGGCGACACCTGGAAGCGCGTGTCGGGCGACCTGACCACCGATGACCCCGCCCGGCAGCGCCAGCTCGAGTCCGGCGGCCTCACAGTCGACAACACCACCGCCGAGAACCACTGCACCATCTTCACCATCGCCGAGTCGCCGCGCGACCGGCGCGTGATCTGGGCGGGCACCGACGACGGCAACCTCCAGGTCACCGCCGACGACGGCGCGCGCTGGACCAACGTCGCCGGCAACCTGCCCGGCGTGCCGCGCGGCACCTGGATCAGCTGCGTCGAAGCCTCGCCGCACCGGCGGGGGACCGCCTTCGTCACCGCCGACGGCCACCGCGCCGGCGACATGACGCCTTACGTGCTGGCCACCGACGACCTGGGCGCCACCTGGCGTTCCCTGGTGACGGCCGACGTCAAGGGGTATGCGCACGTCATCCGCCAGGACCCGGTCAACCCCGACCTGCTCTACCTGGGCACGGAGTACGGGTTGTTCATCACGCTGGACGGCGGGCGCCACTGGGCCCGCTTCAGCGAGGAGTTCCCCGCGGTGCCGGTGTACGACCTGGTCGTGCATGAGCGCGACGGGGCGCTGGTCATCGCCACGCATGGCCGCGGGATCTGGGTCATCGACGACCTGACGCCGCTGCGCCACCTGACCGCGGCGGCGCTCGAGGCGCCGGTCGCGCTGCTGCCCTCGCGCCCCGCGGTGCTGCGCATCCCGCGGGACTCGCAGCAGTTCCCCGGCGACAATTGGTACGTGGCGTCCAATCCCGGTTCCGCAGCCCGGATCGTCTACCACCTGCCGAAGCGCCACCTGGTCGGCCCGATCCGGGTGGAGATCCTGGACGCGGACGGCTCTGTTCTCAAGACCCTGCCCGCCGGCACGCGCAAGGGCCTGAACCTGGTGACCTGGTCGCCGACGCTCAAGCCGCCGAAGGTGGCGCCGTCGCCGGTCATGGACCCCTCGATCGCGTTCGCGGCCTCGGTGGGGCCGTCGGCGCCCGAAGGCACGTATCGCTACCGGCTGGTCAAGGGCGAGGAGTCATACGAGGGCACGGTCGACGTCGGCTACGACCCCGATTACCCGCACGCCCCGGCCGCCCGGGCGGCGCAGCAGAAGGCCGTGCGCGCGCTGTACGACATGCTGGCCCGCCTGGCCTACGCCTGCGACGCGGTCAAGGAGGCGGGGCGCGACCTGGGCGCGCGCGCCGACGCGGCCGCCGCCGGCGCCGTCGCCGACCCCGCGCTGGCCGCCGACCTGCGCGACCTGGCCGGCGAGCTGCGGGACCTCCAGTGGCGGATGATGGTCGAGGAAGAGGTCCAGGGCATCAGCGGCCGCAAGGCGCTGCGCGAGAAGGTCGTGGGCCTGTACGCCGGCGTGGCCGGGTTCGGCGGCCCGCCGACGCGGGCTCAGCTGGACCGGCAGGCGGCCTTGGCGCAGGAACTGGAGCGGGCGAGCGCCGAATTCGCCGGCTTGACCGGCCCGCGCCTCGCGGCGCTCAACGCACGGCTGCAGGCCGCCGGGCTGGAGCCGGTGCGGCCGCTCACGCCCGAGGAGCACGCAAAGCGGGATCAGTAGGCCGGGTCCAGCTCGAGCCAGGCCGCCAGCACCTCGTACACCGCGGGGTATTCCTGGCGCAGGTCGCGCGGGAACTCGAAGAAGAGCTCGACGGCGGTGGCGAAGAACTCGGCGGGGCTCTCGGCGGCGTCGGCGTCGAACAGCACCTCGCGCCGCCGCTTCAGTCGCCGGGCGTGCTCCTCGAAAGCCGGCTGGAAGGCCGCCGGCCAGCGGGCGGCCAGGGCGCGGTCGCGCAGCACCGGCGTGCCGTCGCCCTCGCCGGTCTGGTCGTCCAGCTGGTGGGCGAACTCGTGCAGGACCACGTTGTAGCCGTCGCGCCGCTTCGACTCGCGCCGGACGTCGTCCCAGGCCAGCACGACCGCGCCGTGGCCCCAGCTCTCGCCCGACAGTTCGTCCTCGTCCAGGTGGACCAGGCCGTCCTCGTCGTGGCGCTCGTGCGCCACGGCGAAAGCGGTCGGGTAGATCACGATGGAGTGCAGGCCGGGGTAGTAGTCCGCCCCGGCCCGCAGCTGCAGCAGCGCGGCCTGGCCGGCGATCGCCAGGCGCATGTCGTCGGTCACCTCGAGCCCGGCCGCGCCCTCGAAGCGCTTCTCGGCCAGGAGCAGCTGCACGACGCCTTCGTGCCGCGCGCGCCGGTCCGCCGGCAGCCGCGCCGTCAGCGGGGCCAGCGCGTGCAGACGCGCGCGCCGGTCCTCCGGCAGGGGCGTGGCCAGCAACTGCCGCCGCCGCCGTCCGCGCCCCCAGCCGAACACCAGCGGTCCCTTACTTCAGGTCGGCGGCGCAGTGGGCGCAGCGCGTGGCCTTCAGGGGGATGGTCGACAGGCACAGCGGGCATTCCTTGGTGGTCGGCGCCGCCGGCGCGGGCTTGGGCTCCTCCCGCTTGGCCTTGTTGAGCGCCTTGACCAGCATGAAGACCGAGAACGAGACGATCAGGAAGCTGATCACCTTGTTCAGGAACAGGCCGACGTTCATCGTCACGGCGCCGGCGCCCTGGGCAGCGGCCAGCGTCGGGTACGGGCCGGCCACGCCGCCGTCCTTGAGCGTCACGAAGATGTTCGTGAAGTCGACGCCGCCCAGCAGCATGCCGATCGGCGGCATGATGATGTCGGCCACCAGCGAACTGACGATGGTCCCGAACGCGGCGCCGATGATGATACCGACGGCCATGTCGACGACATTGCCCTTCACCGCGAAATCCCTGAATTCCTTGAGCATTCCGC
The DNA here is from genome assembly GCA_964399195.1 of uncultured Fibrobacteraceae bacterium. Lineage (GTDB taxonomy): Bacteria > Krumholzibacteriota > Krumholzibacteriia > LZORAL124-64-63 > LZORAL124-64-63 > CAINDZ01. Next base: position 37,841 of record CAYNPY010000009.1, on the reverse strand, counting down.
TCCTCCTCCGGGAGACGGTGGCGGCGCCACCTGGCCCCTGTCCGGGCACCTCGGTACACGACGGTGCGGGAGAGGGTAGTCTAGGCGCCTGAGAGCGCAATCTCAAGGCAAAATGCGGGTTGCGGATTCCCGGGCGCGGCTGATCATAGGGCTCGGCCCGCGGCGCGAAGTCGCCCGCTGACAAGCTCCGCGCCGCGGGCTAAGATGCCCTGGGCCGCGCGCGGCGCCGCCACCTCAGCCCGGAGACGACACCATGACCGCCGGCGACGCCCGTCCGCGGGTGACCCCGTGAAGGAACCGCTGTTGCGCACCCTGCTGCGCGGGCGCGCGCTGCGCTACCGCCTGCGCCGGAACCGGCGCACGCGGCGGCCGGGGCTGGAGGTCAGCCGGCGCGACGGGCTGGTCGTCAGCGTGCCCTGGCGCGCGCGGCCGGAGATCGTGCCCGGGCTGCTGCACCAGTGGGCCGACTGGCTGGTGGCGAAGCTGGACGAGCACGACGCCTGGGACGGACCCTGCGTCCGCGAATTCGCCACGGGCGCCGAGCTGCTCGTCTTCGGCCGGCCCCGGCGCCTGCAGCTCAAGGCCCTCGGCGCGCGGGAGCGGGGCTGGCGGGCCGAGTTGACCGACGACCGGCTGGTCCTGCACATGCCGCCGGACCGCATCCTGTCGCCGCGACCGGTGGTCGAGCAGTACCTGCGGGGGCTGGCCCGCGAGCACCTGCCCGGGAGGATCGAGCACTGGGCGGCCCGGGTGGGCCGGCGGCCGTCGCGCGTGGTCATCGGCGAACGCACCACGCGCTGGGGCAGCTGCTCGCCCAGCGGCACCTTGTCGTTCTGCTACCGGCTGGTGATGGCGCCGCCGGACGTGATCGACAGCATCGTGGCCCACGAGGTGTGCCACCTGCGGCACCTGGACCACAGCCGGCGTTTCTGGAGCCTGCTGGACGAGGTCTGCCCGCACCACCGGCGCTGCCGCGACTGGCTGAACCGGCACGAGGACGACCTGATCATCTAGGCCCTGCGCGCGCCGGCGCAAGCCGGCCGGCGCCCTCTTCGGGAGTCCGCCATGAGCGACCTGTTCGACCGCGACGTCACGCTGGCGCTGCTGCACGAGTACACCCAGACCGACAGCCTGCGGCGCCACGCCTACGCCGTCGAGGCCGCGATGCGGGCGGCCGCGCTGCGTACCGGCGGCGACCCGGCGTACTGGGCCGCGGCCGGCCTGCTGCACGACTTCGACTACGAGCGCTACCCCGACGCGGCGGACCATCCGTGGCGCGGCGCGGAGATCCTGCGGCAGCGGGGCTACCCGGAGCCTTTCGTGCGCGCCATCCTGTCCCACGCCAGCCACACCGGCGTCCCGCGCGAGGACGACTGCGCGCGCTGGCTGTTCGCGGTGGATGAGCTGTGCGGCTTCTGCACCGCCTGCGCGATGGTGCAGCCGGAGCGGAAGATCGCCGGGGTCGAGGTGCGCTCGGTGGTCAAGAAGCTCAAGAAGAAGGACTTCGCCGCCAAGGTCAACCGCGAGGAGATCGCCGAGGGCGCCAGCGACCTGGGCCTGGCGCCGGAAGAGGTCATCGGCCACGTGTTGGCGGCGATGACCGGCGCCGCCGACCGGCTCGGCCTCTGAACCCCGGGGGAGAGCATGACCCGCTGGCCCGACACCCGCCTGCAGCGCCTGCTGGGCATCGAGCACCCGATCATCCAGGGCGGCATGGTCTACAACGCGGGCGCGCGGCTGGCCGCCGCCGTCAGCAACGCCGGCGGCCTGGGCCTGATCGGGGCCGGCAGCCTGCGCCCGGATCCGTTCCGCGAGCAGGTGCGCAAGGCCCGCGCCCTGACCGACCGGCCCTTCGGCGTGAACCTCCCGCTGCTCTACCCGCACGTGGCCGAGTGCCTGGAGATCGCGCTGGCCGAGGGCGTGCGCATCTTCTTCACCAGCGCCGGCTCCCCGCGCGCGGCGGCTGCCCGGCTGAAGGAGGCCGGCTGCACGGTGGTGCACGTGGTGGCGCATCCCGACCTGGCCCGTAAGTGCGAAGAGGCCGGCTGCGACGCCGTGGTCTGCGAGGGCTTCGAGGCCGGCGGCCACAACGGCCGCGACGAGATCACCACCCTGGTCCTGGTGCCCGAGTGCGTCCGCGCGGTGTCCATCCCGGTCATCGCCGCCGGCGGCATCGCCACCGGGGCGCAGGTCGCCGCGATGCTCGCCCTCGGCGCCGCCGGTGTGCAGGTCGGCTCCCGCTTCGCCGCCACCGTGGAGTCCAGCGGCCACGATGCGTTCAAGCGGGCCGTCGTGGCGGCCGGCCCGGGAGACACGCGCCTGGTGCTCAAGGCGCACGTGCCGGTGCGCCTGCTGCGCAACGCCTTCCGCGAGCGCGTCGAGTCCATGGAGGCGCGCGGCGCCTCGCGCGAGGAGCTGGCCGCCGAGCTGGGGCAGGGCCGCGCCCGGCGCGGCATGCTCGAGGGCGACCTCCAGGAGGGCGAGCTGGAGATCGGGCAGGTCGCCGGGCTCATCGACGACGTCCCGCCTGCCGCGGAGGTCATGCGCCGCCTGGTGGAGGACTGCGGGCGCGCCCTGGCCCGTCTGGCCGGCCCGGGGACCGGCGATGGCGCCGGGGTCTGACGCCCGGCCCGGCCCCGGCGGCGGGCCGCGCCTGGACGCCGCCCGGCTGGCGGCCCTGCTGGCGCAAGCCTGCCCGCCGCACCACCTGGACCTCGCGGGCGCCCTGGCCCTGCCCTGCCCCCTGCCTCACGCCGACCGCTGGCGGGCCTTTGTCGCCGAGGGCCGCCACGGCGGCCTGGACTGGCTCGTGCGCGAGCCCGAGGCCCGGCTGGATCCCACCGGGCGCGACCCGTGGGCGCGCACGCTGCTGGTCTTCGCGCAGCGCTACACCGACGGCTGGCCGGCCGGCGATGCCGACCCCGCGGCCGGCGGTCCGCCCGGCGAGGCGACGACGCCGGACCGGCCGCCCTGGACCGCGCGAGTGGCCCGCTACGCGCGCGGGCTGGACTACCATGATCTGCTGCTGGGCGACATCCGCGGCGCTTTGGCGGCGCTGGCGGCCGGGCTGGGGACAGCGCGGGAGGGCGCGCCGGCGGCGCCCGCCGGAGCGGGACCGGGCTTCCGCGCGCGGGTGGCGGTCGACACCGGGCCCTACCTGGAGCGCGAGTACGCCTGGCTGGCCGGCCTCGGCTTCCTGGGCCGCAACACCTGCCTGATCCACGAGAAGCTGGGCTCGGGCCTGCTGCTGGGCGTGGCGTTGACCGACCTGGAGGTCGCCGGGCTGCCGCCGGCCGGCGCGCCGGCGGCCGAGCCGCTTTACGCGGTCACCCCGCGTCGCCGGCGCGCCGCTCCGCTGGCGCCGGTCTCGCGCTGCGGCACCTGCACGCGCTGCGTCGACGCCTGCCCCACGCAGGCGATCCTGCCCGGCGGCGGCCTGGACGCCGGAAGCTGCCTGAGCACCTGGACGATCGAGCGGCGCGGGACGGCGCCGCCCGGTCGCGACGCCGAGCAGGGCGGCCTGCTGTTCGGCTGCGACATCTGCCAGGCCGTGTGCCCGTGGAACCGGCGCGCGGCCGCGCAGCCGCCGACGGGGCTGCCGCCGCTGCGCGAGGGCTACGGCGAGCTGCCTGCGCATGCGGAACTGGGCCTGGCGGACCTGGCGACCCTGGACGACCATGCCTTCCGGGCCCGGTTCCGCCGCACGCCGCTGTGGCGCGCGCATCCGGAAGGCCTGCGGCGCAGCGCTGCGCGCGTCCTGGCGAACCTGGCCCGCGTGCGCGAGGGAGACGACGCATGAACGGCACCGGGATCGCGGCCGCCTGGTGGCGGCCCCTGCCCAACGGCCAGGCCGCCTGCGACCTGTGTCCGGTCGGCTGCCGGCTGCGCGAGGGCCAGGCCGGTCCCTGCGGCACGCGCGCCAACCACGGGGGCGTGATGCGGCCGCTCCACTACGGCCGCGTGGCCACGGTCGCCCTCGACCCCATCGAGAAGAAGCCGCTGTACCATTTCCACCCGGGTCGCGAGATCCTCTCGGTGGCGGCGCCCGGCTGCAACCTGCATTGCCTGTTCTGCCAGAACTGGAGCCTGAGCCAGCGGCCGGACGCGCCCACGCGGCCGGCCACACCGGGCGAGCTGGTCGCGGCGGCGCGCCGCCAGGGCTCGGTGGGACTGGCCTTCACCTACAGCGAGCCGCTGGTCTGGTTCGAGTTCGTGCGCGATGCGGCGCTGGCCGCCCGCGAGGCCGGGCTGGCCGTGGTGCTGGTGACCAACGGCTACCTCAACCCGGAACCGCTGGCCGAGCTGCTGCCGCTGGTCGACGCCGCGAACATCGACCTCAAGGCGATGGACGACCGCTTCTACCGCCGCGTCTGCAAGGCGCGGCTGGGGCCGGTGCTGGCGGCGATCGACGCCTTTCTGGCGGCCGGCGTGCACGTGGAGCTGACGAACCTGCTGATTCCCGGGCACAACGACGCGCCTGCGGACGTCGACCGGCTGGTCGAGCACGTCGCCGGGCTGGGGCGGTCGGTGCCGTTGCATTTCAGCGCCTACCATCCGGCCTGGCGGCTGCAGGCGCCGCCCACGCCGCGCTCGACGCTGCTGCGCGCGCGCGAACAGGCGCTCGCCCGGCTGGAGTGGGTGTATCTGGGCAACGTGCACCTGGGCGATGTCGGCGGCGCGATGGGACGCGACTCGCACTGCCCGGCCTGCGGCGAGCTGCTGGTCGACCGCGGCGGCCCGCGCGCCGTGTCCCGCCTGGGCGCGGGCGCCGCCTGCCCCGGCTGCGGGCGGCCGCAGCCGTTTCGAATCTGACCGGCCGCCGCCGCGCATCGGCGGAGAAGGCGACGGGCCGCCCCGCGCGATCCGGCTCGCGGGAGCGGCCCGTCCATCGTTGCCGCCGGCCCGGCGGCCGGCAGCCCGCGCCGCCTATTTGGCCAGCACCATCTTGTGCGTGGCGACCTGCCCGTCCGCGCGCAGGCGCGCGAGGTACGAACCGGAAGCCACCGGCCGGCCCGCGTCGTCACGGCCGTCCCAGTCCAGCGAGCGCTCGCCGGCCTCGACCGGGCCCGACAGCAGCGTCCGCACGTGGCGGCCCTGCAGGTCCAGCACGTCGACCACGGCCAGCCCCGCCGTCCGGACGCTGAAAGATATCCGGGTCGAGGGGTTGAACGGGTTGGGGGCGTTGCCGCGCAGCGCGAACACCGTCGGCACGCCCGTGCCGCTGATGTAGGTCTGCACGGTCAGGCCGACCGGCACCACCTCCGGCGAGGAGGCGGCGTTGTCGAGGATGACCAGCCACGCCTGGTAGGGGCCGTCGGGCAGCCCCGCGGTGTCGAACGAGAGCGTCAGGGGCTGCGTGGCGCCCTGCGCCAGCGTGCCCTCCGTCGGCGCCACCGTCAACCAGGGCACGGGCTCGTAGACCCAGAACGGGCCGTCGCTCACATCCGTCACCGCGCCGTCGGTGCTGCCCACGCGCACCAGGCAGTCCGCGCCGGCCGGGCCCGTGAGCGCGAACGTCTCGGTGCCGTCGTTGGGCGTCGACGCCGCCAGAACCTCCCAGGTGCCGCCGCCGTCGCGGCTCAGCTCGACCTTGACCTCGGTCAGCACCTGGGCGGCCCAGTCGACCTGCAGGCTGCCGCCGACGGCGAAGACCTCGCCGCCGTTCGGCGACAGCACCGAGGAACTGGGCTCCGGCGTGCCGCAGCAGTCGACGTCGGCCCACAGCAGGATGTCGCCGGCGAAGCTGTAGCCGTTGACCAGGTCCTGCCAGCCCTCGCCCCACTGGTTGAAGTTGACGCAACTCTGCGGCGTCGTGTCGACCGGCATGCCGACGCCGGACACCGCGTTGAGGATCTCGAACACCAGGAAGTAGGAGCCGTCCATGTCCTGGCAGGCGAAGTTGCACGGCACCTCGAGGTTGTAGTAACCGGCGGTGGTGAATCCGGAGAACGAGACGGGCGCCGAGGTCTCGAGGATGGCGCCCGGCCCGTCGCACGCGGCGCCGGCGGCCGCCAGCGAGACCTGCGCCTGCAGAGTCGCGCCGACCGGCATGTACAGCACCAGGTGAATCGAGCGCACGTTGAAGCCCGGGTTGCAGGAGCAGGCGTAGTCGGCCGGGTTGATGAACGTGGCGTACGATTCCTGGCCGGTCACCCAGGTGCCGTAGTAGCCCTGGATGTTGCCGGTGTCGTCGTTGCCGAGCACGCAGTCGCCGGCGTACTGCACCGACGCCAGCGGCGCGGCCTGCTCCAGCTTGCCGGGCGCGGCGCGACCGACGGCCGGTACGGCGGCGGCGTTGCGGCGGCCGGCCTTGGCCGGGAGCCCCACGTTGTCCGCCACGACATAGGCGGCCCACTCGAGCTGCGAGCCGGCCGCGCCGGTGTTCGACAGGTCCAGCACCTCGCTGCCCGTCGAGTTGGTCGGCATCGTTTTGGCGATCGAAGCGCTGCTGAGCGTGGCCGCCGCCGGCGGCAGGTCGCGGCTGATCGTCAGCGAATAGGCCTTGCCGTCGCCGGTCGTGCCGGAGTTGACCACCACGATGCCGACGCGGCTGAGGTCCGCCAGCGGCACCGAGAGGACCGCGCTGGCGCTGTTGGCGCCGTCCAGGGCGATCGGCTCGATCAGGCCGGTGCCGTCGTTGCGGCGGATCACGGCCATGACGGCCATCGGCTGCCCGTCGGCGCCGTCGAAGTCGACGCGCAACTCGCCCGGCTCGCCCGGCACGAAACCCGTGCAGTGGAAATTCGCGGCCGCCAGGTGGTTCAACGCGCCGCTGGTGGCGTACGGATAGGCTGCTACGGCGGTGGCCTGGCTGGTCGGGTAGCTCGCCGCCTCCTCGTAGCCGAACCCCGTGATGGCCCGCGCGCCGCAGGCGTAGTTCCAGGCCGCGAACACGGGGTAGCCGGCGGCGATCGACGAGCCGCGCGCGGCCAGGATCGCGTCGTAGGACGCCAGCATCGACTGGGCCTGGTGCGTCGCGCGCCAGGTCCACAGGTCGACGATCACCTGCGGCGTCCACGTCTCGCTCATCCACTGCTGCCAGATGCAGTCTTCGTAGGAGCCGGTGCCGCCGCCGTCCAGCGACGTGCCGGGCGACGTGATGCCGTTGCCGGCGCCGAGGTAGTTGTAGTAGTCGTTCGTCGCGTCGAAGACCAGGTCCTCGGCCCAGGTGCCGTCGACCTCGACCCAGCCGCCCTCGCTCCACAGCGAGGTGCGGTACTGCGAGGCGTGCTTGAATTCGTGCGCGCAGGTCACCTTGGCCGCGCCGAGGGCGTCGCCGTCCGGGTCGTCATTGGGCGGGAATCCGACATAGTCGTTTTCCAGCACGATGCGCGTGGTCGAACCCGAGACCGTGGTGTAGCCGTAGGTGCCCGCCTGGTTCGAGAAGCTGACCGCGTAGTAGGGGCTGGTCAGCGGCGCCGTGAAGCCCCACTGCGTGATCTCGGTGTTCCACGAAGTGTCCAGGTAGCCGGCCACGCGCTCGATGTAGTCGGGCACGCCGTTGGCCGGGTTCGTGTCGGCCGGCGGCACGGCGTTGCCGCCCGCGGTCACGTACGTGAGCGAGAACCGGCCGGAGGGGCTGATGTAGGTCGCTTTGTCGCCCGCCGGCGGCGCCAGCCAGGCCTCGATCGCGGCGACGGTCTCCGGGCGCAGCCGATCACGCACGCGGTTGTACTCGATGATCAGCGGCGTCGCGCAGCGGATGGGCGTGCGCTCGGCCGGCGCCAGGTCGGCCGGGAGCTTGTCCCCGTCGAACACGTACTGGAAGCGGTGGAAGAGCGCCTGCTCGGCGTCGATCCGGCCGGCGGCCAGCGCTTCGTCGATGCGCGCGAATTGGGGCGGGTCCAGCTGCGCCGCCGCCGGCGCGGCCAGCAGCAGGAGCAGTCCCAGGCGGACGAGCGGGAGCAAGCGTGACATGACAGCCTCCTGGATGGGAGCCGGGGCGGCGCGGGAGGGTCCGGCGTCCGCCGTCAGCCGGTCTGGGTGCGGTCAGGATACCCGAGAACTGTCACGAATGCATGGCGGCCGTCAGCGCTTCGACCGGGCCCGGGCCGGTGCGCTGCCGTCGTGCGAGACCTTGACCACCGTCGCGATCCCGCCGCGCACGAACCACTCGCCGCGGACATCCAGGCGCCGCGGCCGCAGCGCCGTGACCAAATCGTCCGCGATCTGGTTGGTCACCTTCTCGTGGAAGGCGCCCTGGTCGCGGTAGGACCACAGGTAGAGCTTCAGCGACTTCAGTTCCACACACTTGCGGTCCGGGACGTAGGTGATCAGGAAGCGGGCGAAGTCGGGCTGGCCGGTCAGGGGGCACAGGCAGGTGAACTCCGGGCAGTCGAACTCGATCTCGTAGTCCCGCTCCGGGTGCGGGTTGGCGAACGTCTGGAGCTTGCGGGACGGGCGGGTGGCCATCGGATTCCTCGCGGGGGCTCGGGTTCGGCGGCGCGACGGCAGGGCGCGCGTCGGCCGCGGGGGATTGCCGACCGCCAAGGTACCGTGCCGCCGGCGGCCGGACAAGGCACAGGGCCCCGGGGCGAACCCCGGGGCCCTCTTGCGCGCGGCCGGTCAGGCCGAGCGTGCTCAGGCGGGTCCTAACGGAACATCGCCTTCACGCCGCCGAACGACTCGACTTCGGTCGCCACGGCGCAGTCGCTGACGAACTCGAACTGGTACGTGCCGCAGGCGGCCGTGCCCCACGAGTCGAGGACCAGGATCACCGTCTGCATCGCGCCGGTCGTGTTGGTGTAGGTGACGGTTTCCATCTGCCCGCCGAAGGTGTCGTCCGCGTAGCCCACGCAGGTGTAGCCCGGGTCGCAGCCGTCGAGCACCCACAGGGCGCCGTCCTCGGTGTCGTACGTCACGTTGGCCGTGAAGAAGCAGCCCGCCGGAACCTGGATCTCGTAGTAGTGCTCGAGGCCGTTCTCGGTGTACGTCCCGCAGGCGTCGGTGGCGATGTTGTTGTAGCCGTCGCAGGTGTCGCCCATGAAGTACGTGCCGGTCACGTCCTGGATCAGCTCGCAGATCGTCGGCGGCGCCACGTACGGCGTGGTCGTGAAGGTGAGCGTGAAGGGGCCGCTGGCGCCGTTGTAGCCGTCCACCACGAAGTAGAACTCGCCGGGGTAGGGCTCGGACACGTAGACGCCGCTGTCGACCACGATGAGGCAGCCGAGGCTCTCGTCGCAGGCGTCCAGCACGGCCAGGTCCAGGTCGGCCGACAGGCCGCTCAGGCCGACTTCCCAGGTCACGTCGGCGGGGAAGGTCACGCGATAGACGACCTCGCCGCCGCCCTCGTTCCAGGCGCTGCAGCCGTAGAAGGTCACGTTGTTGGGCGCGCCCACCGTCGTGCCGTTGTAGACGCCGACGTTCAGGTCGACCTCGATGGCGCCGCTGCAGTCCAGCAGGCCCTGCGAGCCGGTGATGCCGATGCCGGGAGCCTTGTTGACGGGGATCTTGGTCGTGTCGTGCAGGTCGGCGGCGAAGGCGGCGCCGGCCAGCGAAAGGACCAGGGCCGCGGTCAGGATCGATTTCAAGATGCGCATGGATCTTCCCCCCTGTGCAGAGACTCGACATTTGCGGCGCCGCCGCACGAAGCCGCCACGGCGCCCTGGCCGTCCGCGCCCCGGCCGGAATCCGGGTTCCGGCGGGCGCACAAACCACCTACGGTGGAGCATGCCAGATCCCGGCGGCAGCTTCAAGTGCGAAACGGCAAAAAAAGGAGGTGGCGTCCAAATTGTTCTGAGCGTGTGACAGGAAATAATTCGAAAACGAAGAATCGATCATGGTACGTCAAGGGGCCCCCATCCGCCGACGGGGGCCCCCGGAAGCCGCGCGGAACCGCGACTATTTGACCAAGGCCATGCGCCCGACGGCCCGGTGCCCGCCGCCGCTGACCTCGTAGAAGTAGACGCCGGCCGCCACCGGCTGGCCCTTCGCGTCGTCGCCGGCCCAGGTCACCTGGTGCACCTGGGCGGCCAGCTCCTCGTCGAGCAGCGTGCGGACGTGCCGTCCGGCGACGTCGAAGATGCTGACCGTGGTGCGCGCGGCCGCCGGCAGCGCGAAGCGGATCGTCGTCTGCGGGTTGAACGGGTTGGGGAAGTTCTGCTCGACGCGGAAAGCCGCCGGCACCGCCTCCTGGCCACCCGGCACCGCCGAGGCCCCGCACGAACCGAGCAGGGCGCCGATCAGCCCGCAGGCGCCGCTGTTCTCCGGCCGGCACGCCGAGGCCGACTGCAGCTGGAAGTTGCCGCCCGCCGCGTCGCAGAACAGCGGGTCGACGGCGATGTTGCCGCCGGTTCCGGTCGGGTCCGTGATCCCCGTCCAGCCGCTGCCGGCGTTGCCGTGCACGTCGTTGCAGGTCGGCGTCACCGCCGCGCCCGAGAACGCGAAGCCGTTGCCGAACGTCGCGCCGCCGAGGTTCCCGGCCGAGATGTTGTGGCTGACCACCGGGACGCAGTTCGCGACGTAGACGCCGCCGGCGCCGGCGCCGCCGGTGTTGCCGTAGACGGTGTTCGAGGTGATGCCGCTGTTGGGGCAGTTCTCGAACAGGATGCCGCCGGCCCAGAACTGGCCCGTGTTGCCGTACACCACGCTGCCGTCGATGGTCGCATCGGTGCAGCCGACCAGCGCCACGCCGCCGCCCACCTGCGCCTGGTTGTTGCGGACGGTAAGGTCGACGAGCGTGGTCAGCGCGCCGCCGGTGGCCTGCAGGCCGCCGCCGTACATGAAGCTCGAAGCCGGCGTCTTGCCGTTGCCTTCGAACACGGTGGACGAGGCGTTGAGCGCGCCGCCGGTCTGGTAGAGGCCGCCGCCGCCGGTCTTCGCCGTGTTGCCCGACACCGTGCAGTTGTCGATCGTCAGCGCCGACATCGGGCCCGCGCCGCCGGCATAGATGCCGCCGCCCAGATCGGCGTCCAGGTGGCCGCTGACCTCGCAGCCCAGCAGGGCCGCTGTGGAGCCGTGCGCGTAGAAGCCGCCGCCGCGCGGCGCGTACGTCGGGTTGCCCGCCAGCAGCACGTTGTCGGTGATCACGCAGTCCACGAAGGTCGGCGAGCCGCCCGAGACGAAGACGCCGCCGCCATAGATCGCGGTATTGCCCGTGATCTCGCAGTTCTCGACCAGCGACGACGAGTTCGCCAGCAGCAGGCCGCCGCCGCAGCCCAGCTGGCTGCCGCTGCCCACGGTGTTGCCGTGGATCTTCAGGTTGCGCAGGACCGGCGAGACCTGGTTGACCAGCACGCCGCCGGCGCAGCGCGTGCCCGGGGCGATGATGTTCATGTTCTGGCCGGTGCCGCCGGTGATCTCGAAGCCGTCGACTTCGGTCGTCGCCGTGATGTCGCCGAGGAAGGTCAGCTGCACCCCGCCGCCGCCGGTCACCAGCGTGCGCCCGTCGCCCAGGTCGCGCGACGCATAGCTCGCGTCGTAGCCGCCGAAGATCTTCAGGCCCTTGCCGATCACGGTGAACGGCGCGCTGACCACGACGTCGCCCCGCACCTTGACCGTGTCCCCGGCCGCGGCGCCGTTCATCGCGTCGAACAGGGTCGGGAACTCCTGCGGGAACTGGTGCACGTTGTCGCCCAGCGCCTTGAGCAGGTTGACGCGCCCGGCGCCCAGCTTGCCGGCGTAGGCGGGATTGAGGGCGTCGAGCGGGTCGGCGCTGGAGCGGATCAGCGCCGCCACCTGCGACGACGTCCAGGACGGGTGCGCCGACCAGATCAGCGCGCAGGCGCCCGCCGCGATGGGGCTCGAGAAGCTGGTGCCCTGCGTCGAGTCGTAGGTGCTGGTGCCGGTGGACTGGTTGTACGCAGTCGTGTAGATGCCCTCGCCGGGCGCGGAGATGTCGACCCAGGTGCCGTAGCTGGAGAAGTCCGTCTTGGTGTCGCCCGAGCCGGTGGCCGCCACCGCCAGGATGCGGCTGTCGGAGAGGCCCTGCAGGTAGCCGGCGACCTCGTCGCCGTCATTGCCGGCCGAGGCGCAGATCACCAGCCCGGCGTTCAGGGCCGCGTTGATGGCGTTGGCAAAGGCCGTCGTGAAGCCGGTGCCGTAGGACAGGTTGATGATCTTGGCGCCGTTGTTCACCGCGTACATGAAGCCCGAAGCCATCAGCGACGCGTACGAGACGCCGAGCCCGTCGGTGTTCTGGAAGCCGATGCGGATCGCCATGACCTTGCAGCCGGGAGCGACGGCCGCGATGCCGACGCCGTTGTTGGTCAGCGGCGCGATGCAGCCGGAGACCAGCGTGCCGTGCCCGTTGAAGTCCATCGGGTCGTTGTCCGCCGGCCCCGCGTCCTCGCCCGGGTACACCAGCGTCCCGGACACGTTGACGAAATCCCAGCCGCGGATGTCGTCGACGAAGCCGTTGCCGTCGTCGTCCATGCCGGTCGTGCCGTAGTACTCCTCCCAGTTGGTCCACAGCGCGCCGTTCACCTTGTCCGGGTGCGGTCCGCCCAGATCGGGATGCTGCCAGTCGACGCCCGTGTCCAGCACGGCCACGATGATGTTCGAATCGCCCAGGGACTCCGCCCAGCCGCCGATCGCGCGGATGTCGCCGCCGCCGGTCGTCAGGTTGCGCAGGTACCACTGGTTGTTCAGGTCGTTCGGCAGGAAGGCGGTGCCGTGCGCCGCCAACTGCAGATCGGATTCGGCGCTCTCGACGAACGGGAGGGACTCGAGCGCCGCGATGACCGCGTCGTTGCCGCGCGGGTCGGCGTGCTCGACCAGGTAATGGCGCGCGAACTCGCGGTACAAGCCGTCGTTCTTGCCGGCGCCGGCCGGGGCGGCGAAGAGGGGCTCCAGCCCGGACGCGCCCGCGGCGGCCAGCACGGCGTCCAGTTCGCCGACGCCCGTCGCGAGCCGGCCGGCGGCCTTGTCCACCGCCGGGACGAAGCCGGGTTCGAAGGCGACGAGCACCCGCCCGGGGACCGGCACCGGGGCGCCGGCCGCCGCGTCGGACGGAGCGCCGAAGGCCACGCCCAGCGCGAGGGCGAACAGGACGACGAGCGACGACTTCTTCATGAGTTCTCCCCTTGGCCGCCGGCGCCGGCGGCCCTGCTCCGGAACGGATGTCCGGCCGTGGTTCGGGTGCGCGCCTCGACCGCCGGGCCCGGGCCCGGCGCGGTCGGCGCCGCGCGGCGGTGCGGAAACGATCCCCCGGACCGCTCCCGGACGTTGAAAATGCGCGAACTAGAGCCTAATAATGGTACGCTAGATCTGCGCTTTGATCAATATCGCACCTGTTGAATCAACAAAACGCGTCGTGATGGCGCGGGGGGGCGGCCGCCCGGTCACGGCTCGGAAAGGCGTATCTTCTTGACTTCAAAAGAGATAATCTTTCTCGAACCGTGGGACGACGGTTCGCACCGCGCGTTCCGCGAGGGCCTGCTCGGCTGCTCCCGGCACCGGTACAAGGTGCTGGCGCTGCCCGGACGGTTCTGGAAATGGCGCATGCGGGCGGCGGCGGCGTGGTTCGCCGACCGGCTCAATGCGCAGCCGCCGCGGGCCGACCTGATCCTGACGACGGGCTTCCTCAACGTCGCCGACCTGCGCGGGCTGCTCCGCCCGCCCCTGGACCGCGTGCCGGTCGTGCTCTACATGCACGAGAACCAACTGACGTATCCGCTCAGCCCGCTCGAGGAGTTCGACTTCCACTTCGGGTTCACCAACATCATCAGCTGCCTGGCGGCCGACCGCGTCGTGTTCAATTCCGAATGGCACCGCGACGTGTTCCTGGAGGCCATCCCGGGGTTCCTCAACCGCATGCCGGAGGCGGTGCCGAAGGACGTCCCCGCGCGCATCCACGCGCGCAGCGAGGTGATCCCGGTCGGACTCGAACGGGCGCCGCTGCCGCCGGGACATTTCTCGCAGTACCGCGGCGGACCGTGCGAAGAGTCCGAAGCCCTGCCGTGGCCGCGCGGGCAGCGGCACCTGCTCCTGTGGAACCACCGCTGGGAGTTCGACAAGCGTCCGGAGATGTTCGCGCGCGCGCTGGAGGCGCTGCTCGAGCGCGGACTGGACTTCGAGGTGGCGCTGTTGGGCGATCCGGCGGGACAGGAAGCGGTGTTCGCCCCGGTCGCCGAGCGCCTGGGCGCGCGCTGCCGCGCCTTCGCCTGGATCCCCGAGCGCCGCACGTACGAGGCGTGGCTCCGGGCCGCGGACATCGTCGTCAGCTGCGCGGCGCACGAATACTTCGGCATCTCGGTGGCCGAGGCGATCCACGCCGGCGCCTACGCCGTGCTGCCGCGCGGCCAGGTCTATCCCTCGCTGTACGGACCGGCTTGCCGGGGCCGCCACTTCTACGGCGACCAGGCCGGGCTGGAGGGCCTGCTGACGGATCTGATCTCGGGCGGAGCCTGTGGCCACGTCTGCGGCCTGCAGACGCTGGCCGACGGCTGGACCTGGGCGCGCATCGGACCGCGCCTGGACGCGCTGCTGGGCGAGGTGGCGGAGGCCCCCGTGCGCTGAGAGGCGTGCCGTCGAGATCGTGCCCGCCGCCGCGGGGGGCGCGGTGCGGCCAATCGCCGCTGGCGCCGGGCGGCCCGAGGCCGTATTTATTGCCCGACATCAACCATGGACGCTGACTGACAGGATGCGCGCGTGAACGACGGCGGTTCCCGTTCCCAGGGCGACAACCAGGGCGGCCAGGGCGGTCGCGGCGGCGGCGGGCCGCGCCGCGGTCAGCGGCTGCGCGGGGTCGGCCGCGAACCCGGTCGGCTCAGCCGCGTGCCGGCCGACGGGAGCGGCGCGCCGGACGACAGGGGCGATCGCGCGCGCCCCAACGATCGCCCCGGGCAGGGCGATCGCGCCGGGCGCGGCGACCGTGGCGGCCGCGGCGGTCAGGGTGAGCGGGGCGGGCAGGGGCGGCGCCCCGGTCCGTCCCGGCCGCAGGCCCCGTCGTCATACTCCCCGGCCGACGCGCCGACGTCGGCGGCCCGCGCCGGTCTCCCGCGCAACGGCGCGCCGGCGGCCCCGGAACCGATGCCGGCCGAGCCCGCGGTCACGCCCGAGGCCCGCGCGCTGGCGCTCACCGCCTGGGACCTGGCGCGCACGCGCGGCGACCGCGAGGACACCGCGCGCGGCCAGCTGATGACCCTGCGCACGCACCAGAAGCTGATCGCGGCGTTCGAGTCGGGTCGTCGCATTCCCGAGGAAGACCGCACGTTCCTGCGCGTGCGCGAGAACGCCCGCGCCTCCTTCCTGCTCATCCACGGGATGTCCACGGGGCCGGCGGACCTGCGCGGGCTGGCCCGGCACCTGGGCGACAACGATTGCAACGTCTGGGTGCTGCGCCTGCCGGAACTGGGCGCCGTGCCGGATGCGGTCAGCCACGCCTCGTGGGAGTCCTCGCTGCTGCAGGCGGGGCAGCGCTGCCGGATGCTCAGCCGCGGCGGCGGGAACCTGCACGTGGTGGGCTTGGGCTACGGCGCGGCCCTGGCGCTGCACCTGGCCAGCCGCCTCGAGGCGATCAACAGCCTCGTGCTCCTGGCGCCCGCGCTCATGCCGCGCGTGTCGGCGGTCCAACGGCAGATCGTGCGCTTCCGCCTGCATCGCCTGGGTCTGTTCCGGCGCCTGCTCGGCCTGAACGCCGACCTGCTGGAGGGCATGGACGCCGCGCGCAGCAGCGCCGGCCGCGTCCGCGTGCCGATCTACGCCGCCCAGTGCGAGGACGACGACCGGGCCTCGCCCGACTCGCTGCGCTTCCTGCAGAAGAAGGCGCACAACCGCGCGTCGCGGTTCCAGGTGTTCCCCACCGGCGGCCACGCGATCTTGGCCGCGCACGGCGAGCGCGTCCTCTACGGCGAGATCCTCAAGTTCTGCGGGATCCGGTAGGCTCCCCGTCCTGCGGCCAGGCCAGCCCGGCCGCGCGCGCCAGCCGTTCGCCGCGGCGCCGCAGCGCCGGGTCGCCCGCGCGGCGGTAATCCAGCCACAGGTCCAGGACGACGTCCGCGGCGTCGGCAGGAACGCTCGCCAGCAGGTCGGCCACCGCGGCCGCAGCCGGCGTCCTGCGGGGCGCCAGCAACTCCGCCAGGTCCCGCTCGTCCAGTTGCGCGCCCAACCCCAGGCGCCGCACCGCCAGCACGGCCAGCACGTGGACATAGTCGTCGCCGCGGGCGGCGAGCTTCCTCAGCACGGCGACAGCTGCCGTGCCGCCGCCGGGTCCCCGCTCCAGCAGGTCCGCCGCCAGCGCGTAGCACGCCTTCGCGATCGCCAGGTCGCGCCCGAACGCCTCCTCGCGCGACAGGCCCCACGGCACGTCGCGACGCCGCGCCGTGTCGCCGCGGCCGAACAGGCCCAGGTTCAGGAGGCGGTGATCGGCGTTCGCCCGGTACCAGTCCGCGCGCTCCCGGCGGCTTCGGCCCGGCGGCGGCCCCGGCACCAACGGGTCCAGGCCCGGCACGACGCGGGGATCGACGCCCGCGCGCGCGAACGCCTCCAGGCGCAGCGCCAGGTAGATGTTCACGTCCTCGTCGGGGCCCGCCAGATTGGTCGGCAGCCGGCTGCAGCGCCGGGCTTCGAGCAGTTGCTCGGTCAGAAGGAACGCGGGCGACGGCGCGGCGGGCACGGACAGGCGCGCGCGCGGGCGAGGCTCAGGGAGGCGGGCGGCGGTGGGCATCGGCGGCTCCTTCCGCGACGGGTGGTGGACCGAGGCAGCAGGAGACGTGCCCGCCACGCCCGGTGCACCCATCAGGTCAACTCATTGACGGAAAAAGGGTTATGGCGGATGCCCCGGCCGCCGGCCGCCGGATCCCGACCGGTACGGCGGAAAACCGGCCGCCAGGAACCCGTCACGTGCGGTGCCTGCGCGACGCCCGCGTCCAGAAATCGCTTTGGTCGCTGGCGCCATGGCCGATGACACCGCCCGGACCCGGGCGCACCGCGCCCGCTTCACGGCTGTCGAGGGCTGAGTGGGAAAGGACCGCGGCATGAGCAAGAAGAAGCGCACCCGACCGAACGACCAGCCCATCGAGGGCTTCGCCGACCTCGACGACGATCTGCCCCGCGCCGAAGCCGGCGACACCCCGCCGGCCGCCGCGGCGCGCGAGCCGGGCGTCGCGGCTCCGGCCGCGCCGCCCGTCGTGGCCGGCGTCCCGCGTCGGCTCGCCTCTCGGCAGGCTGTCCCGCTGGCGCCCTGGGGCGCCTACTTCGCCGCGGCGGTGATCCTGGCCGGCGTCGGCCTGGGCAGCGCGGCGCTCCTGGCCGGGCGCGGCGGCTCGCCCGCGTGGGCGCCGGGCGATCTCCTGGACCCCGGCAAGTACGCCGCGCCGCTGCGCAACCCGGTGAACCTGGTCGTGCTCCTGTCGATCGCCGTCGGCATCGCGGCCGCCTGGGGAGCCCGCGCGCTGAACGCGACGCTGCGCGCGCTCGCGGCTGAGCGCGCCGCGTCCGCGCGCCTGATCGAGAAGCTGACGGCCTTGCGGCTGGACAACGAGGGCCCCTGGACCGACGCCGCCCTGCGCGACCATCCGCTGGCCGGCGCGTTCACGGCCGAGATCCTGGGCGCCTGGCGCCTGCAGGGCGCGCGCCTGCGCCGCTTCAACGGCGTCGAGGGCGAGATCCATCGCGTGCAGAAGGCGCTGGCGGAGAACGCGCGCGAGGTGCTGACGGGCAGATTCGACTCGCCGGCGCTCGGCGGACTGGCCGACGAACTGGTGCGCTTCCTGGACGCCCGCAACGCCGACGCCCGCGAACTGGCGGAACTCCGGCGCCGAAACGACGACGAGGCCGGGGCCGTCATGGCTCTCATCCAGGAGGCCCGAGTCTGGCACCGCGCGACGCTCGAGCAGATCGGCACGCAGGGCGCGGCGCTCGAGCGCATGTCGCGGCGCCTGGAGGACCTGGGCGCGGCGGCCGGCAGCGTCGCCGACGGAAGCCAGGCGGCCGCGCTGCTGGCGGAGATCCGGCGCGAACTGGCCGACCAGGCCGGCGCGCGCGTTCCGCAGGCGGCGGGCCTCGAGGAACTGGCCGCGCAGGGCAGCAAGCTCGCGTTCCAGATCGCCATGGAGGTGGCGCGGCTGGGCGCGCGCGGCGAGCGCCTGCAGCCGATGAGCCAGGCTCTCGAGCAGTTGACGACGTCGCTGCGGCAGACCCTCGACGCTTCGGCGGGACCGGCGCCGGCCGGCGCCGGCCCGGCGCCCGGCAGGGTCGAGGAGCTGGCGCGGCAACTCGGCCTCGGTGGCGCGGGGTTGACGCCCGAGGCGCTCGAGGAGATCGGGCGCTCCGGCCCGATGGTCGGGCGCGTGGCCGCGAACCTGGCCGATGTCGGCCGCCGCTTCCAGGCGCAGTCCGAGCGCCTGGTCAAGCTGGGCGAGGCGTTCGGCGCGCTGAGCGGGCTGCCGTTCGACGCGTCGCTGCCGGACGGCGCGGCGGCCGAACCGGCGGGCGAAGCGCCGCTGCGCGTCATCCCGCAGGATCCGTTCTGCCGCGAGGGCGGCGGTGCGCGCGTGGAGGTCGATCCCTTCGTTGCGCAGCCGGCGCTCGTGGCCCCGGCGCCGCGGCCGCTGCTGACGACCGAGCCCGTCGCGCCGCCGGCGCCGGCCTTCGCGCCCGAGCCCAAGGACGACGCGTTCGTCATCGAGCGGGCTTCGCCCGGAAGCGGCGTCTTCGACCATGGCGCGATCGACCTCGCGCCGCTCGAGCTGGACACGGTCGTGCCGGAGCGTGTCGAAGATCCGGAACCGGTCGCGCGTCCCGCCGCCGCCGTGGAGGACCGCATCCACGAGCTGTCCGAGTTCGGCGCCGTGCGTCTCGACGACGACCCGCAGGAAGAGCCGATCCACGAGCTGGCGGAGTTCGGGGCGGTTCGCGTCGCCTGACCGGCGACGGACACGCCGTCGCAAAGGCAGAAACGGGCCGGGCGGATTGCAACGCCCGGCCCGTTCTTGATGTATCCTGCACAGGCCGTCCGTCCGTCGAAACGCCCTCCGATTCCGCGTGGTGTCTCGTAAACGGCTCCGAAACGCCGGAAAGGACCGATTCTGCCGGCGTCAAGGGAGCGGCATGGCCCTTGCTTTTTCGTTCGGCAACAACAGGTCATGCCCACCCGGGCCACACAGCGAGGAGAGCCCCCAATGTCCGACAACCACGACAACTCCAGGATCTACATCGGGGGGGAAGAGCAGTTCGGCCAGGTCATGACTTCGGTCGAGGCGGCCGATTACCTGAAGATGCACGTCAAGACGGTCTGCCGTTTGGCGAAAGAAGGGAAGATCCCGGCCCGGAAGGTCGGCAGCGAGTGGCGCTTCCTGCGCTCGGTGCTCGACAACTGGCTGGCCGAGGCGCTCGTGTGAGGTTGCGGCGAAGGCGCACCCGCGCCTGAGCCTGCCATCGCAAGGGGCCGGCCGAAGTTGCGCGAAACGAAGCGGCAGCGCGGGGACGCACCCGCGCCGCCGCGGCTCAGGCAGAGGTCTGATCGATGGCCATCCGCTACACGCCGCTCGAACTGGACGCGCCGCAACTGTTCGGCGTCGGCCTGAGCGGCACGGTTGCCCGCGCCGACAAGCAGAACCTGCTGGCCTTGGCCGACCGCTGCCTCGAGCGCGGCAAGCTGAACGTCGTGCTCGACATGACGGACCTCGACGCTCTCGGTGGCGGCGGCGCGCTCGCGCTCGCGGACTTCCAGCTCAGCCTCACCTCGCGCGGCGGCGAGGCGGTTTTCGTCGGCGCCGGCAAGACGGTGCGCCGCTTCCTGCGCCAACGGTTCGATGATCTGCCGCTGCGGTTCTTTCCCGATGTCGCCACCGCCGCCGCCCGCTTCGACGACGATGGCTATCGCTGGGATCCGGACGCCGAGGAACTGGCGGCCGACCTGGCCACGGCCGTGAGCGAGGCGGCGGACGCGAACGACGACGAACTGGGCGACCTCGGCGCCATCGCGGCGTTCGCCGACGACGAGCTGGAGGCGGGGGAGATGGAGGCGCCCGCGCCGGAGGCCTCGCGCGCGTCGTCGTCGCCGCCGGCGGAAGCGGCCGCGGAGGGCCGCGACGCCGTGCAGGAGGTCCTGGACGAGTTCAACGGCCGCGACGAGGACCGGGCCGCGGGCCCCGGCGGGCGGCGCAAGGATCACCACTACACGTCGCTGGCCGAGGCGGCGGCCGAACTCGGCCGCTGGAGGCCCGGCGAGCGCGATGCCGACTTCGCCGTCGCCGTGCGCAATCTGCTGTTCAGCCATGGGCTGGCCGAGGACGCCCTGCTGCTGACGCTCAGCGAGGATCTGCTGCAGGACGCGGACAGCCAGTGGGCCGTGCCGGCTGACGGCGCGCTCGCGACGCAGCTCTTGGAGGCCAGCGGCCCCTTGACGATGCTCGACCTGGCCGACGGCGACCTGCTGCCGGCGGAAGCCGAGCTGCTGGAGTGCCTGACGCCGGACCTGCTGCTGCCGATCCGGGCCGACGGTCGTCTGGTCGCCACGCTGCTGCTGATCCGCGGCGACGGCGAGCGGGAGTACACCGTCGCCGAGCACTTCGCGCTCGAGCTGCTCATGCGGCTGCTGGCGGACGCGCTGGCCGCGCCGTCCGCACCCGGCGCCGCGAACCCGTCCGCGGCGGTCGAGAACGCCGCGGTCCCGCCGCCCGCGGCGCGGGCGCCCGGCGGCGCCGGGGTGTCGGCGACCGGCCGCGCCGGGTGGGCCCCCGCCGCGGGCGGCCGCCCCCCGGCCGAGGCCCTCATGCAGCTGGCCCTGAGGCTGCCCGAGGCGAACGACGCCCCTGAATTCTGGCGCCTGCTGGCCCGCTGCGCGTGGCCGGCGCTGCCGCTGACCGGCATCGGTTTCCTGCCTCCCGATGTGACGCACGCCCGGGTCGTCGCCGGTGACGGCGCCGGCTGGGACCGCGTGGACTTCGGTGAAGCGAAACTCCGCCACTTCCTGCGCCAGATGGAACTGCCGGTGCGCGCGGCCAACCTGCCCAACTTCTTTCGGCAGACGCGCGAAGCGCTGCTCGTCGCGGGCGTCGACTGGATCGTGGGCCTGCGCTGGCAGGACGAATTCCTCGGTTCGGCGCTCCTCGGCCTCGAGGCCTCGTTCGTGGACGAGGACCTGCCCCGGCTGCTGACGGAGATCTTCGGCGAGACGTCGCGCCTGCTGCGCCGCCTCGATTCCGCGGCGTCGGCCGTCGACGTGGACCTGGAGATCCTGCGCCTCCTCGTCGAGCAGAACGAGAAGCGCAGCCTGGGCGCGCACGCGCTGACCGGCGCCATGATCCCTCACCTGCGCCGCCTCTGCCGCGCCATGGGCTTCACCGCCGAGCAGGAGCGCGACCTGGTGCAGGGGTGCCTGCTGCGCGACCTGGGCCTGGCCGCGCGCGAAGACGCGCTGATGGGGCCGCGCTCGGCCATGGACCCCACGCAGTGGCCGCGCTTCCGCCAGCATCCGACCGAGGGCGCCGCGCTGCTGCGCGGGCTGCAGGCGTCGCAGACGGCCATCGACGTGGTCGCCGCCCATCACGAGCGGTTCAACGGGAAGGGGTTCCCGCTGGGCCTGAAGGGCCGCCAGATCCCGCTGGCCGCGCGCATCGTGAAGGTCGTCGAGAACTGGGTCGCGCTGCTGGTCGGCGACGCCTCGCGTTCGCCGGTCGGCGTCGACGAGGCGCTGGCGGTCATGTGCCGCGACGGCGGCGAGCGCTTCGATCCGGACATCGTGGCCGTGTTCGTGCGCTCGCTGCAGCCGCAGGCGCAGCCGGTCGCCCCGCTGACCGAGCCACGGGCCTGAGGCCGCCGCGCCCGCGTCCCGCTGTCCTGCTGTTCCGGTCCGTCGCACCGCGGACGACGCGGGACAGGGGGACATCGCCGAGTGTGCGTCCCGCCCGCCGGCGAGCGCGATCCTGCGCGCAAGAGGCGGCGGGACACGGGTTCAGCGCGCTGCGGGCGGCGCCGACGGGCGCGACACCCCGTTGGCCCAACCCTTGCGGGAGTCCCGACCGTCGCGGGCACGGGCTGGGAGGACCGGGCCTGCGACAGTTCCCGGCCGCCGGCGGTCGACCCAGGTCCACCGCCGGCGGCTGCCTGTCCGTGGTCAGCTTTCGCCGCCGCCGCGCTCCCGCTGCCGTGCCGCCCCGTCGCCCTGCGGCAACGGCCTGCCCACCGCCGCGGCCACCGGCCGGACCGCGTCCATCATCCTCGCGAACGCCGCGAAGTCGAGGCTCTGCTGCCCGTCCGAAACCGCTCGTGCCGGGTCCGGGTGCATCTCGACGATGATGCCGTCGGCGCCGGCGGCCGCCGCCGCGCGGCACATCGACTCCACGTAGGCGCTGTGCCCGACGCCGTGGCTGGGATCGACGATGACCGGCAGGTGGCTCAGCTGCTTGATCACGGGCACCGCGGAGAGGTCCAGGGTGTTGCACGTGGCGCGCTCGAACGTGCGGATGCCGCGCTCGCAGAGCATCACCTGGTGGTTGCCGTTGGACAGCAGGTACTCGGCCGCCAGCAGCAGCTCCTCGACCGTCGACATCAGTCCGCGCTTGAGCAGCACCGGCTTGCGCTCGCGGCCCACCGCCTCCAGCAGCGCGTAGTTCTGCATGTTGCGCGCGCCGATCTGCAGCGCGTCGGCGTAGCGGGCCACCAGCGGCACGGCGTCGGGCGAGACCACCTCGGTGATGACCGGCAGGCCGGTCTCCTCGCGCGCGGCGGCCAGGATGCGCAGGCCTTTCTCGCCCAGGCCCTGGAAGCTGTAGGGCGACGTGCGCGGCTTGAAGGCGCCGCCGCGCAGCGCGCTGCCGCCGCAGGCCTTCACCTGGCGCGCGCAGGACAGCAGCTGATCCGTCGATTCCACGGCGCAGGGCCCGGCCATCACCACGAAGTCGCGGCCGCCGATCTGCGCGCCGCCGAGATTGACCACCGTCGGCTCGGCGCGGAAGTCCCGGCTGACCAGCTTGAAGCTGCTGGACATCGCCGAGACCTGCTCGACGCCCGGCAGCGCGGCCACGCCGTCCAGCTGCGCCAGGCCCGCCTCCATCACGCCGACGACGGTGCGCCGCGTGCCGTGGGAGGGGCGGGGGCGCAGGCCGCGCGCCTCCAGTTCGCGGATGACGCCGCTCAGCTCCTGCAGCGTCGCGTTCTCGCGCATGACGACGATCACCTGTCCACTTCCTTCCCGCCGGTGACCCGGCCCGGCGCCATCGCCGTCAGCAGTTCGTCGCAGAAGTCCTTCGCCAGCGACCTCGCCTCGCCCGCGTCGGCGGCCGCCTCCAGCCGGCGCAGCAGCGCGCTGCCGACGATCACGCCGTCCGCGCAGGCCGCCACGCGCGCCGCTTGCACCGGCGTTCCGACGCCGAAGCCCACGTAGAGCGGCAGCGGGCAGGCGGCGCGCACCCGCGCCACATAGTCCTCCAATCCGTCGCCGGCGCCCGCCGCGGCGCCGGTCACGCCCGCCACCGAGACCAGGTACAGGAACCCGCCGGCCGCAGCGGCCACCGCGCGCAGCCTCGCGGGACCCGTCGTCGGCGCCACGAGCGAGATCAGGTCCACCTGCCGCGCGGCCAGTTCGGCGCGCAGGCCGCCCGCCTCCTCGAGCGGCAGGTCGGGGACGATCACCCCGACGGCCTGCGCCGCGGCGGTCGCCTCCGCGAACGCGCGCGCGCCCCGGCGCAGCACCGGGTTCAGGTAGCCCATCAGCGCCACCGCCAAGTCCAGCTCCTTCGCCGCCCACGCCGCCAGTTCGAGCGCGCGCGCCGGCGTCATGCCCTGCGCCAGCGCGCGTTGCGAGGCGGCCTGGATGACCGGGCCGTCGGCGACCGGATCGCTGAACGGCACGCCGATCTCGACCAGCCGGCACCCGGCCTCCTTGACGCCGCGCAGAGCGGCGCGGCAACGCTCGTCGTCCGGGAAGCCCGCCGTCAGGAACGGCACCAGCGGCTTCTCGCCGCGCGCGCGCAGGTCCTCCGCCAGGTCAGCGAGCCGTCCCATGCGCGCCTCCTTCACCATCGGGGCCCGCGCCCTGCATGTCCTTGTCGCCGCGGCCGGACAGGTTGACGACCACGACCAGCGGTGCGTCACCGTCGCCGGCCGGTCGCGCGGACCGCAGATTCGCGAGCGCATCCGCGTCGCCCAGCAGGCGCCGGCAGAAGGCAAGCGCGTGGCTCGACTCGAGCGCCGGGATGATGCCCTCCAGCCGGCACAACTCGCCGAAGGCGGCCAGCGCCTCGTCGTCGCCCACGCGCTCGTAGGTCACCCGGCCGGTGTCCTTCCACCAACTGTGCTCCGGGCCCACGCCCGGATAGTCGAGTCCCGCCGCCAGCGAGTGGGCCGGCAGCACCTGGCCGTTCTCGTCCTGCAGCAGGTAGCTGAGCGAGCCGTGCAGCACGCCGGGGCTGCCCAGGGCCAGGGCCGCCGAGTGGCCCTGCTCGCCGCCGCCCGCCTCGACGCCGAACAGCGCGACCGGGTCGTCCAGGAAGCCGGCGAACAGCCCCGCCGCGTTGCTGCCGCCGCCTACGCAGGCGATCGCGGCGTCCGGCAGGCGGCCCTCCTTGGCCAGCACCTGCCGGCGCGCCTCGGCGCCGATCACCGCCTGGAAGTCGCGCACCAGCGAGGGGTAGGGGTGGGGGCCCACCGTCGAGCCGATGATGTAGTGGCTGTCCGCGACGTTGGTCACCCAGTCGCGAATCGCCTCGCTGGTGGCGTCCTTCAGCGTGCGCGCGCCCGACACGACCGGCACCACCTCGGCTCCCAGCAGCCGCATGCGGCCGACGTTGGGCGCCTGGCGCGCCATGTCCACCTGGCCCATGTAGACGGTGCAGGACAGGCCCGTCAGCGCCGCCACCGTCGCGGTGGCCACGCCGTGCTGGCCGGCGCCGGTCTCGGCGATCAGGCGCGTCTTGCCCATGCGCCGCGCCAGCAACACCTGGCCCAGGCAATTGTTGATCTTGTGGGCGCCGGTGTGGTTGAGGTCCTCGCGCTTGAGCCACACGCGCGCGCCGCCGCCCCAGGCGGCCTCCAGCCGCCGGGCGCGGTACAGCGGCGTGGGGCGGCCGCTGTAGTCGGCCAGCAGCTCGGCCAGCTCGGCCTGGAAGCCGGCGTCGCGGCGCGCGGCCAGCCACGCGGTCTCCAGCTCCGCCAGGCAAGGCATCAGCGTCTCGGGCACGTACTGCCCGCCGTAGGGCCCGAAACGTCCGCGGCGCCCGCCGCCGGCCGTCGCTTCACCGGGCCGGCGCCCCGCCCGGAGCAGGAATTCCGTCAGCTTCCGGGCGTCCTTGCGCCCGGGGCTGCTCTCGACGCCGCGGCAGGCGTCCAAGCCGTACGGCCGCGCGTCTTCGACGACCGCCGCCACGTCCGCCGGCGACAGCCCGCCTGCCACCAGCACGCGGGCGCCTTCCTGCGCCAGCTGCCGCGCCGCGGCCAGGACTGCGCCGCGGGCGGCCGCCGGGTCGGCGGACTTGGGCGGGTCCACCAGCAGGTAGGCGGCCTCCGCGCAGGCGGCGGCAGCGCCGCCGGCGACCTGCCCGGGCTCCAGCGCGCGGATGATCGGAGCGCCCGTGGCGGCGGTGATCGCGGCCGCGTACGCCGGCGATTCGGCCCCGTGCAGCTGCACCAGGTCGAGGTCGGCGGCGGCCACGGCCGCCAGCACGAAATCCGGGTCCTGGTCGCGGAAGACGCCGGCCAACCGCGCGTCGGGCACGGCGGCGCGGATCGCGGCCGCGTCCGCCAGGTCGACGCACCGGGGACTCGGCGCGAAGACCAGGCCCAGCACGTCGGCGCCGGCGGCAGCCGCCGCGCGCGCGTCGTCGCCGCCGGTCAAGCCGCAGATCTTCACCAGCGGCGCGCCCGGCGGCCGGCGTCCGGCCAGCACGGCGACGGTGTCGCCGGGATCCCTGCTCTGCAGCAGCGCATGGCCCACCAGGAACGCGTCGGCGCCGGCGCGCTGCAGGCGCTCGAGGTCGGCCGGCGTGTAGAGGCCGCTCTCAGCCACGCGCACGACGTCCGGCGGCAGCAGCGGCAGCAGGCGCTCGCCGCGCCCCAGGTCCGTGCGCAGCGCCGCCAGGTCGCGGTTGTTGACGCCCACCAGCGCGGCGCCGGCGTCCAGGGCCGCGTCGACGTCCCGCTCGTCGTGGCATTCCACCAGCGCCTGCAGGCCCAGGCCGCGCGCGTGGGCCTGCAGCGCGGCCAGCGTCGCCGCGTCCAGCCAGCGCGCGATCAGCAGCACGGCATCGGCGCCCGCGGCCCAGGCGGCGTCGATCTGGACGGGGTCCAGCACGAAGTCCTTGGCGATGACCGGCAGCCCGGCCGATCGCGCGGCCGGCAGGTCCGCCAGCGCGGTGCCGAAGTGCCCGCGGTCGACGACCAGCGAAATGGCGGCCGCGCCGCCGCGCCGGTAGGCGCGGGCCAGCCGGTCCACCGGCGCCTTCAGAGCGTAGCCGGGATGGCTCGGCGCGCGGCCCTTGATCTCGGCGATGAGCCGCCGGCCGTCGCGCAGGGCGGCGGCGAAGTCGAGCACGGGCCGGTCCGCGGGGCGGCACGGCGGCCGCGCCGCGTGGCTCTCGCGCAGGGCGGCCGCCTCGGCCAGCTTCAGCGGCCGGATGTCCTCCAGGAAGCTCATGCCGCTTCCCCCGAAGCGCCGGTCGCGGTCGCCAGGCGCCGCAGCAGGCGCAGCGCCGCGCCCGAACGGAGCGTCGCGCGGGCCAGCGCGACGCCGGCGCGGAAATCCGGCGCGCGCCCGGCCAGCACGGCCACGAAGCCGGCGTTGAGCGCCACGGCGTCGGCCGGCGGACCCTCGCGTCCCTCGAGGATGCCGGCGATGATCGCGGCGTTGTCGGCGGGCGATCCGCCCGCCAGGTCGGCCGGCGCGCAACGCTCCACGCCGGCCTCGGCGGGATCGAACGTGAACGTGCGCACGGCGCCGCGTCGCAGCTCGGCCACCCGCGTCGGACCCAGCGGCGAGACCTCGTCCAGGCCGCCGGCGCCGTGCACGACGAATGCGCGCCGCGAGCCGAGCCGGCCCAGCACGCGGGCCAGCGGCTCGCACAGGGCCGCGTCGAAGACGCCCAGCAACTGCAGCTCGGCGCCGGCGGGATTGGTCAGCGGGCCCAGCACGTTGAACACCGTGCGCACGCCCAGCTCGCGGCGCACGGGGCCGGCGTGGCGCATCGCCGGATGCAGCCGGGGCGCGAACAGGAAGGCGATCCCCAATTCGTCCAGCAACGCGCCCGCGCGCGCGGCGTCCAGGTCCACGTTCACGCCCAGGGCCTCCAGGACGTCGGCGCTCCCGCTGCGCGAGGACACGGCGCGGTTGCCGTGCTTCGCCACCGGGATGCCCATGCCGGCGGCGACCAGCGCCGTCGCGGTGGAGATGTTGAAGGTGCCGCTGTCGTCGGCGCCGGTGCCGCAGGTGTCGACCAAGCCTTCGCGGCGGCAGCGCACGGGCACCGCGCCCTCTCGCATGGCCTCGGCGAAGCCGGTGATCTCCTCGACGGTTTCGCCCCGCGCGCGCAGGGCCGTCAACAGGCCGCCGAGCCGCGCGGGCGGCACGGCGCCCGCCATGACCGCGGCCATCAGTTCGCGCGCCGCCTCGCGGTCCAGCGCGCGCCCGGCGATGAGGGTCTCCAGCGCGGCGAGCGACGGCTCGGCCGCCTTTCCGGTCACGGCGTCACGCACGGCGCACTCCTTCGGCGCGCACGGCGCCCAGGAAATTGGCCAGCAGCAGCCGGCCCTCGCTGGTCAGGATGGACTCGGGGTGGAACTGCACGCCCTCGACGGCGTGCTGCGCGTGGCGCACGCCCATGATCTCGCCGGCGGAGGTGTAGGCGGTCACGCGCAGCGCGGGAGGCAGGTCGGCCTCGGCGGCGATCAGCGAGTGGTACCGCGTGGCCTCGAAAGGATTCGACAGCCCGGCGTAGAGGCCGGCGCCGTCGTGGTAGATGCGGCTGGTCTTCCCGTGCACCGGCCGCGCGGCGCGGATGATGCTGCCGCCGGCCGCCTGCACGATGCACTGGTGCCCGAGGCAAACGCCCAGGATGGGCGCGCGCCCGGTGAACGCCTCGATCAGGGCCAGGCTCACGCCGGCATCGCGCGGGCCGCCCGGACCGGGCGAGACCACCAGCGCCGCCGGCTCCAGCGCGATCGCCTCGTCGACGGTGATCGCGTCGTTGCGGACGACGCGCACCTCGGCGCCTTGCTCGCCGAGCGCCTGCACCAGGTTCCAGGTGAACGAATCGTAGTTGTCGACCAGCAGGATCATCTCAGCGCGCCTCCTCGGCCAGGCGGACGGCGCGCGCCAGGGCGCCCATCTTGTCCAGCGTCTCCTGGTGCTCGCGCGCCGGATCCGAGTCGACGACGATGCCGGCGCCGGCCTGCACGCTGAAGGTCCCGTCGCGCCGCAGGAGCGTGCGGATGGCGATGCACATGTCCATGTCGCCCGCCTGCCCGAAATAGCCCACGGCCCCCGCATAGTGACCGCGCCGGCGGCCCTCCAGTTCGGTGATGATCTGCATCGCGCGGATCTTCGGCGCGCCGGTGACCGTGCCGGCCGGGAACGTCGCGCGCAGGGCGTCGAACATGTCCAGGCCCGGCAGCAGCTCGCCCGACACGCGCGACACCAGGTGCATCACGTGGCTGTAGCGCTCGACGGTCATGAAGTCGTCGACGCGCACCGAGCCCAGCCGGCAGACGCGACCCAGGTCGTTGCGGCCGAGGTCGACCAGCATCACGTGCTCGGCGCGCTCCTTTTCGTCCGCCAGCAGGTCGTCCGCCAGCGCATTGTCCGCCGCCGCCGAGTCGCCGCGCGGGCGCGTGCCGGCGATGGGGTTGACCTGCAGCCGGCCCTCGTGCAGCCGCACCAGCATCTCCGGCGACGAGCCGACCAGCTGGCAGTCCCCGAAGTCCAGGTAGAACAGGTAGGGACTCGGGTTGAGGATGCGCAGCGCCCGGTAGACCGCGAACGGCGGCGCCGTCGCGGGGCCCGCCAGGCGCTGGCTGAGCACGATCTGGAACGCGTCGCCGGCCAGGATGTGCTCCTGCGCGCGCCGCACGCGGTCCATGAATTCCTCGCGGGACACGTCCGGGCGCAGCCCGCCGTCACCGTCGTCGTCGCCGTCCGCCTCGCGCGCCTCGCCCGCCGGCCTCGGCCCGCCGCGCCGCGCCGAAGCCGGCAGCGGGGCGGTCAGCCGGCCGAGCAGTTCGTCGACGCGCGCCTGCGCCCGCTCGCGCTCGGCCGCCGCCGGCCCGTCCGGCAGCGCCAGGATCTCCAGTTCGCTGCGCGCGTGGTCGAAGACCACCATCGCGCGCGGCATCACGAACCGGCACGCCGGCAGGCCGTCGCCGTCGCCGTCGGGCAGCCGGATGCCGTCGAACCAGCGGACCAGGTCGTAGCCCAGGTAGCCGACGGCGCCGCCCAGCGGCGGCGGCAGGGGGCGGTCGGGCGACGGAGCGACCGGCGAGCGCGCCAACTCCTCCCGCACCGCGGCCAGGGGGTCGGCCGGGTCCACGGGCCGGCTGACTGTCCGCGGAGAATCGCCGCGACGATCGGTGATCGTGACGACATCGCCCTCGAGGGTCAGCTCCCGGCCCGGATCCAGGCCGATGAACGAGTAGCGGCCCATCTGCAGTCCGCGCTCGACGCTCTCGAGCAGGAACACGGCGCCCCGGCCCTCCAGCTTCAGGAACACCGACACCGGCGTCTCCAGGTCGGCGGGAATCACCGCGCGCACGGGGGCCACCGGAACCGGCGCCGTGGGCGGCGCTTCCTGCATCAGACGGGTGGCGTCTTCCATCTCGAGGCTCCTGTCGGCGGGCCGGGACAAGCCGGCCGGGTACAAAGCGAAAGCCCGTCATCCGGGGATGACGGGCTCGGTGTCGGCACGGTGTCGCGGCTCAGGTCAGGTCTTCGCACCCCCGCGCGCTCCGCAGCCGGGCTCCGCGCCCGTCAGCCGCCAATGCCACCAACGCCAGGCGCCGCGCCCGCGCGCGGGGGCGGCGGCGTGCCTGTCGGTGTGGCTGCGGCGAGCGGACATCGGGAGCCTCGACTTGTTGGTGCGCGTGGCGGTCGGTGTGACCGCGATCAGGGAGTGATCATACCCCCTTTGGGGGGAACTGTCAACAGGAGTGCGGCCGCCGCCGGGCGGCGGACACGTCTCGCGGCGGTGACGCGAAGGGACCGCCCGGCGGCGGTCCCTTCCGGACGATGGGCTGCCGACGGCCGGCTATTTGACGAGCGCCGCCTTGAGCGACTGCTCGCCGCCGTCGGCCGACAGCCGCAGCAGGTAGACGCCGCTCGGCACGGGCTGCCCGTCCCCGTCGCGACCGTCCCAGGCCACGGCCTGCGGACCCGCGGCCAGCGCCGCGTCCACCAGCTCGCGGACCAGGCGCCCGGACAGGTCGTACACGCGCAGCCGGGCATGGCCGGCCCGCGCCAGCTCGAAGCGCACCGTTGTCGACGGGTTGAACGGGTTGGGGTAGGCGCCGGACAGCCGGGTCACCGCCGGCAGGTCGCCCGCGTCGCTGTACGGGTCGATGCCCTCGCCCCGGATCAGGAACGTGTCGAAGTGGAAGCCGTCGTAGTTGATCGACGAATCCGACCGCAGCACGAACTGGAAGCGCACGTCGCTCTGGCCCAGCCAGGGCGTCAGGTCGACGGTCTCGGTCACCCAGGCGGCCTGCGCGCCCTCGTACCAGGGACCCGTCAGCTGCACGCCCTGCCCGCTGGGGGGCTGCGTGCGGGTGGCCGCGACCGGCGTCCAGGCGCCGCCGCCCACCGACACCTGCAGCTGCACGCCGTCCCAGTTCGCTTCCAGGTTCCACTTGGCGCGATAGGTGAGGTTGCCGGAGACCAGGCCGGACAGGTCGGCACCGGCCGCCATCGTGCAGTACTTGGTGGTGTTGCTGGCGTAGTTCCCGGTCGGGCTGTCGGTCATCTCCCACGCCGTCCCGTCGGCGCCCGGGGCCAGCAGCGCCCAGGTCCCGGTCCAGCCGGTCGTCAAGCCGTCATCGAAGTTCGTGGCGAACGGCGTCAGCGTGACCGACTGCGCCAGGTACACGGTCGGCGCGGTGATCGCCGCCGCATCCACCGTCACGACCTGGCTGGCCGCGGCGCGCCCGCTGAACGTGTACGTCAGACGGTAGTCGCCGTACTCCAGGTCGGCGATCACGTAGTCGCCGGCGGCGCCTGCCGTGACCGTGGTCACCGGCGCGCCCAGAGGGTGCGTGGCGACCTGCACCTGGGCCGCCAGCGGCGCGCCGCCGACCGCCAGCACCAGCCCGCTCACGTCCCCGCGCGCGGTCGGCTGCATGACGACGTTCAGGACCGTGGGCGTGCCCCACGTGGTCGCGACGCCGCTGATCGTCTGCGTGATGTAGCCCGGCGCCGTGAACGTGAGCTGGTAGGTGCCGCTGTCCAGCAGCTTGTAGTAGTCGCCGTGATCGGGATCGGTCCGGACCGTCTTGGCGTTGCCGGTGACGGTCACCGTCGCCGCCAGCGGCTGGCCCGTGTCCGCGGCCGTGACCACGCCGTTGACGCCGAAGCGGGCGGCCTTCACGTAGTGCATCATGCTCTCGCGGTTCTCGTTCCAGAACGTGACCAGCGAGCTGGTCGCCGGCCACTTCGTGTTGGACACCTCGATCGTCGTGTCGATGCAGCCGGTCTGGTCGTAGCTCCAGTCCTGCAGCGTGCCGGTGGCCACGTACCAGTCGGCGCCGTTGGTGATGCCCTGCGGGAACGAGCCGTTGTACATCGGCAGGTTGTAGGTCGAGTACTCCAGGCTCAGCTTGCGCAGCGCCGCGTCGTCCGGCGCCAGCGTGTACGTCCAGTCCCAGAGGTAGTTCATCACCAGCGCGCCGCCGTGGTAGTTCCCGCTGACCACGAAGTCGTGCGAGTTGGCGTAGGCCATGAACGACAGGTTCTCGGTCTCGGTGGTCGGGTGCGTGCCGGCGGGCAGCGGGTAGTTGCGGTTGAGGTCCACGCCGTTCGCGTTGTAGCGCTGGACCAGGTAGGTGCCGTCCGGGTTGTGGCTCGGCATCAGGTGGATCTCGTAGTTGTCGACCAGGTTGGTGACGTCCTCGCGGCCGGCCACGCCGTAGTTGCTCAGCAGGTAGTTGGCGAAGTCGAGCGTCAGGATCAGGCCGGTGACCTCGTCCCCGTGCATCGACGAGCTCAGGCGCACCTCCGGCTCGGCCTCGCTGCTCTGGACGTTGTCGCTGATCACCAGGCCCCAGAGCGCGCGGCCCTGGATGCTGGTGCCCCACTGGAAGGTCCGCGCGCGGGTCGGGTGCGCCGCCGCCAGGTCCGCCAGGATCTGGCCGATCTCGGCATGGGTCGGGTACACGGTCAAGGGGAAGGTGAAGACCTTGGCGGCGGCGGGGGCGGCGTCCCGCTCGGCCCACGCCTTCTCGGCCGCCTCGCGGCCCTCGCGGTCGAGATCGCGCAGGACCGCCGGGCGCCAGCCGGCGGCCAGCAGGTCGGCGTGCTCCTGGTCGGTCACGCGCACCTCGAGCGCCACCCTCTCGAGCTTCCGGTCCGGCCCCTCGTACGTGAGGCGGACGTTCTCGCGGCTGAAGCGGCTCAGCGGCACCGCGCGCAGCAGGGCCTCCAGTTCCTCGCGGTCGCGCAGCTCGATGCGCACCGGGTGGTCGGTCCAGGTCGCCGGCTGCCACTGCGGCAGGGCCCGCGCCGCGGACAGGGCCGCGGGCGTGATCGGCTCCCAGGCGGGGGCCGCGCCCGCCGCCGCGGCGGCCAGCAGGAGCAGGCAGAGGGTCAGTGTTCCCAGCCGGACCGAAGCCGGGCGGCAGGTCAGCGGGCGGCAGGACAGCGAACGGAGGGTGCGGTTCATCGCGTCGTTCTCCCCGGTCGAGGTGGCCCGGGCGGCAGGGCCGTGGGCGGGCGCGCCGGAAACTGAGATGGTTGAGCGCGCGTGTGCGCACAACAGGCCGAAGCATAAGCATAGCGCCTGCGGGTCACATATGAGTCACAAAAATCGGCTTGTGCGGTCAAGTTCCTGCCGGGCCCGGCCGCCGGCCCGGTCCCCGATTCCCGACGGCCGCCCGGCGGCCGCCGCCCGGCGGCCGCCGCCTTGCCCCGGCGCCGAGCCTCTGGCATCATGGGCGATGCCACCATGCCGCCACGCCACCGTTCCGCGAGGAGCCCCATGTCCAGCACCATCGGCCGCCTGCTGCGCGTCACCACGTTCGGCGAGTCCCACGGCCCGGCCGTCGGCGCCGTCGTGGACGGCTGTCCGCCGGGCCTGCCTCTGGACGAAGCCGTCGTCCAGGCGCAGTTGGACCGGCGCCGCCCCGGACTGGGCGAACTGGCAACGGCCCGCTCCGAAGCGGACCGCGTGGAGATCCTCTCGGGCGTCGAGTCCGGCGTGACCCTGGGCACGCCCATCGCGCTGCTGGTCCGCAACGCCGACCGCCGCCCGGCCGACTACGCCGCC
Source organism: uncultured Fibrobacteraceae bacterium (assembly GCA_964399195.1). GTDB lineage: Bacteria > Krumholzibacteriota > Krumholzibacteriia > LZORAL124-64-63 > LZORAL124-64-63 > CAINDZ01. The sequence continues at coordinate 4,503 of CAYNPY010000009.1, read as the reverse complement.
CTCGCGGCGGCGCCCCGGCCTTCCCACGCGGACTACACGGTGCTGCGCAAATATGGGCGGCGCCCGGCGTCCGGGGGCGGCCGCGCCAGCGCGCGCGAGACGGTGGGTCGCGTCGCCGCGGGCGCCATCGCCGCGCACTGGCTGCGCGCGGCCCACGGCGTCGAAATCGTGGCCTGGGTCGAGCAGGTGGGCGGCTCCGAACGGGCGGCCGTCGACCCGGCGACGGTGACGCCCGCGGAGGTGGACGCGCACCCGACGCGCTGCCCCGATGCGGCGCTGGCCCCGCGCCTGGAGGCCGCGATCCTGGCCGCGAAGGCCGACGGCGACTCGGTCGGCGGCGTCATCGCCGGCGTCTGCCGCGGCCTGCCGGCCGGCTGGGGCGAGCCTGTCTTCGACAAGCTCGAGGCCCTGCTGGCGCGCGCGTTCCTGTCGCTGCCGGCCGTCAAGGGCTTCGAGGTGGGCTCGGGCTTCGCCGGCGCGGCGCTGCGCGGCTCGCGGCACAACGACGTCTTCGTGCCGCGGGAGAACGGGTTGGGCACCGCCACCAACCGCAGCGGCGGCGTGCAGGGCGGCATCAGCAACGGCGAGCCGGTCACCTTCCGCGTCGCCTTCAAGCCGCCGGCCAGCATCGCGCTCGAACAGCGCACGTCCGGCTACGACGGCGGCGAGGTCGCGCTCCGGGTCGCCGGCCGCCACGACCCCTGCGTGCTGCCGCGCGCGGTGCCGATCGTCGAGGCGATGGCGGCGCTGGTGCTGGCGGACCTGGCGCTGATCCAGGCGGCGAGGGGGCCGGTCGCGGGGGAATGACGGGCGCGCGGCGCCCGGGTTCAGAGCCCGGTCCGGGGGTCGGGCTCGGGCCTGGCCGCCGGGCGGGACGCCGGCGCCGCGGCGGCCGGGCCCGAGCCTGCGGTCGGGCTCGGCGCGGCCGGATCCTGGGCGCGGTCGCCGGCGCGCCGGTTGCGTTGCCGGGGGCTGCTCTGGCGCCGGTAGACGCGCTCCAGCTCAGCCGTCAACTCGTCCATCGACAGGCCGCGCCGGATGTGCCCGCCGTAGACCAGGCTGATCGCCCGCGTCTCCTCGGAGACCACCAGCACGATCGCGTCGGACTGCTCGCTGATGCCGATGGCCGCGCGGTGGCGCGTGCCCAGCACGTAGCCCAGGTCCTCGCGCTCGGTGATGGGGAGGATCACCGCCGCGGCCGCGATCCGGCGGCCGCTGATGATCACCGCCCCGTCGTGCAGCGGCCCGGGCACCGTGAAGATCGCTTCCAGCGTGGCGGCGGTGATCTCGGCGTCCAGGGGCACGCCCTTCTGCACCCAGTCGTTCAGGCGCACCTCGCGCTCGACCACGATCAGGGCTCCGAGTCCGCGCTTGGAAAGCCGGGTGACGGCCTTGAGCAGCTCCTGTTCGGCGGGAATCTCGCGTTGGCGCGCGAAGAGGATCCCGTGGCCGAGCCCCAGCGTGGTCAGCGCCGACCGCAGTTCGGGCTGGAAGATGATGATGAAGGCCACCACCCACACCGTCTGCAGCGTGTCGATGATGCGCCCGACCACCGTCATCCCCAGCGTCTGGGCCAAGAACGACAGCACCAGGAGCAGGCCGAGCCCCACGAACATCTGGATCACCCGCGTGTCCTTGATGAACACGATCAGGCGGTAGAGCAGGTAGGCCACGATGAGGATATCGAGGACGTCGATCACGAGGCTGCCGGAGATCTTCTCCCACATGGTCCCAACCTAGCATCGGCGCGCGGGCCGCTCAACGGGGAAAACGGATCGCGCGCCCGAAGACCGTCGTTCAGGCGCCGGCGATCGCCGCCAGCACGTCCAGGAACTGGCGTGAAGCGGCCACGTCGTGCACGCGCACCACCGCGGCGCCGGCGCGCCAGGCCGCCGCCAGCGCGGCCAGGCTGCCCGGCAGGCGCCCGTCCGGGCCCATCGCCGCCTCGGCGGCGCCGCGTCCGGCCACCGCCGCGATGAAACTCTTGCGCGAGGCGCCCACCAGCAGCGGCCGCCCGCCCGCCGTGGCCGCGGCCGCGCGCAGCAGGGCCAGGTTGTGCGCCGGCGTCTTGCCGAATCCGATCCCGGGATCCACGGCGATGCGCTCGGCGGCCACGCCTGCGGCCTCGGCGGCGGCCGCCCGCGCGGCCAGCCACGCGGCCACCTCGCCGACGACGTCGGCGTAGGATGGGGCCTCCTGCATCGTGGCCGGCGTGCCGCGCATGTGCATCAGCACCAGGCCGGCGCCCGCCCGCGCCACGCAGGGCAGCAGCCCCGGGTCGCACGTGCCGGCGCTGATGTCGTTGACGGCGTCGGCGCCCTCGCCCAGCGCGGCCTGAGCCGTGGCGGCCCGCACCGTGTCGACCGTCAAGGGCAGGTTCGTCCGCGCCCGCAGGCGCCGCAGCACCGGCAGCAGGCGCGCCAGCTCCTCGTCGGCGCCGACCGGCGCGGCGCCGGGACGCGACGACTCGGCGCCCAGATCCAGCAGGTCGGCGCCCTCGTCCGCGAGCCGCAGCGCCAGGTCCACGGCGTCGCCCGGGTCGGTCCGTCGGGAGCCGGCCCAGAAGCTGTCCGGCGTCAGGTTGACGATGCCCATCAGGAGCGGGCGCCCGGCCGGCTGCAGCCGCACGCGCCCGAGGTCCCAGCCCGGAGCGCGGAAGGGGGCCAGCCCGTCCCCGTCCCCGCCGGGCCGGGGGTCATCCGGGGTCCATCGTCGTCGCCGCGCCAAAAGTAGCCCCGGCGGGCGT
>CAYNPY010000009.1:0-1747 GCA_964399195.1 uncultured Fibrobacteraceae bacterium | reverse complement strand
GGGGGGGGGGCCCGGGCGGGCGCCCCCCCCCCCCCCCGGGGGCCCCGCCCGGGGGGGGGCCGGGGCCCGGCCGGGCCCCCGCCCGCGCCGGGCCGGGCGTCTGCCGGGCTCATGCGTCGTCGCCGCGCGAATCGTCGCCCCGGCGGTCGTCCAGCGTGGCCGTCGCCGGCGCCACCCCGTCCACCGAGTGGTCCACCGCCAGTTCGCGCTCGGGCAGCGCCTGGCCCCGCATCAGCAGCTTGAACTCCTCGGCGTCGATCGACTCGCGCTCGAGCAGCGCGTCCTTCAGCGTCTCGACCTTGTCCTTGTTGCCGCTGAGGATGTCGTAGGCGCGCGCGAACTGCTCGTCGACGATGCGCTTGATCTCGGCGTCGATCTCCTGCAGCGTCCGCTCGCTGAACACGTGTGTGCGCCCGAAATCGCGGCCCAGGAAGACGTGCTCGGCGCCCTCCTCGAAGGCGATCGGCCCCAGCTTGCGGCTCATGCCCAGGCGCGTGACCATCGTGCGCGCGTAGTTCGTGACCGCCTTGATGTCGCCGTAGGCGCCCGAGCCGATCTTGCCCAGGAAGATGTCCTCGGCCACGCGGCCGCCCAGGGCCACGCAGATCTGGTCCAGGTACTTCTGCTCGCTGACGGTGTACTGGTCCTCCTCCGGCAACATCGCCGTCAGGCCCAGCGCCTGCCCGCGCGGGATGATCGTCACCTTGTGCACGGGATCCGAGTGCGTGCAGAAGTGGGCGACCACGGCGTGTCCGGCCTCGTGGTAGGCGACCTCGCGCTTGACGGCGTCGGTGAAGACCCGGCTGCGGCGTTCGGGCCCCAGCATGACCTTTTCCTTGGCGTCCTCGAAGTCGTCCATCGTCACGGCGTCGTGGTTCTTGCGCGCGGCCAGCAGCGCCGCCTCGTTGACCAGGTTCTCCAGGTCGGCGCCCGCCATGCCGGGCGTCCCGGCGGCGACCTGCGACACCGAGACGTCCGCCGCCACGCGGATCTTCTTCATGTGGACCTTGAGGATCGCCTCGCGGCCGCCGAGGTCCGGCATGTCGACGACGATCTGCCGGTCGAAGCGGCCCGGCCGCAGCAGCGCCGGATCCAGCACGTCGGGCCGGTTGGTGGCCGCCAGCAGGATCACGCCCTCGTTCGTCTCGAAGCCGTCCATCTCCACCAGCAGCTGGTTGAGCGTCTGCTCGCGCTCGTCGTGGCCGCCGCCCAGCCCCGCGCCGCGGTGCCGGCCGACGGCGTCGATCTCGTCGATGAAGATGATGCAGGGCGCGTTCTTCTTGCCCTGCTCGAAGAGGTCGCGCACGCGGCTGGCGCCGACGCCGACGAACATCTCGACGAAGTCCGAGCCGCTCATGCTGAAGAACGGCACGCCGGCCTCGCCGGCCACCGCGCGCGCGAGCAGCGTCTTGCCCGTGCCCGGTGAACCGACCAGCAGCGCGCCCTTCGGGATGCGCCCGCCCAGGCGCTGGAACTTCTGCGGCGCGCGCAGGAAGTCGATGATCTCCTGCAGCTCGTACTTGGCCTCGTCGCAGCCAGCCACGTCCTCGAACGTGATCTCGGGCTTGTCCATGTTGAACATCTTGGCGCGGCTCTTGCCGAAGCTGAACGCTTTGTTCCCGCCGCCCTGCATCTGGCGCAGGAAGAACAGCCACAGCGCCAGGATCAGCAGGAACGGCAGGTAGTAGGTCATGAAATGGACCCACCAGTTGGTCTTCTGCGGTTCGCCGATCAGCACGGCCTGCGG
>CAYNPY010000008.1:0-68723 GCA_964399195.1 uncultured Fibrobacteraceae bacterium | reverse complement strand
CGGTCCTGTTCTGGAACGACCAGGGCTCGCGCGGGGCCGAGGACGAGTGGCTGAACGCGCTCCAACTGCTCGGCCTGCGCGACGGCGTGGACTTCGACGTCTTCACCACGCGCGCACCCGACCTGGGCGTGGGCAACGGCCTGGGCGGACGGGCCACCGTGGCGCAGCTAGCCGCCTACACGGACCTGCTCTATACGTCCGGCGATTTGGGCTCGTACACGCTTTCCAACGGCGATGTCCAGCGCGACCCCGGCAACGACCTGGCCCTGCTGAACGATTGGCTGGCCCTCGGCAACCGCGACATGCTGCTGTGCGGCGATGACCTGGCCAACAGCCTGTACACAACGGGCGCGGCGGCCCGCGTATTCCTTGAGACGACCATGGGCCTGCAATTCGTCGCCGGCGACGCCCGCGACAACCTTGGCGGCCAGGTCGCGCCCCTGGTGGTCAAGGCCCCCGGCAATCCGGTGTTCCTGCCCGCGGACAGCTGGCTGCTCTACGGCGGCTGCCCCGCGCCGAACGACTTCGACGCCGTGCTGCCGCGGGCGGGGACCGTGACTCTGGCGAACTTCACCGCGCCGGACGGCGTCTCCACGCCTTATCCGCATCCGGCGGCCACCCTGTGCGTGACCGGGTCCACGCGCGCCATCTCGCTCACGTACGATCTGTCGCTGGTGATGGGCTGGGACAAGGCGCCCATGCCGCAGTTGCAGCGGGCGCTCCTGCTGAACGACGTGCTGTCCTACTTCGGTGTGCCGGGCAGCCCGGGCACGGTGGCCCCGGTGCCCGGCGCCGCGGCGCCCCTGGCCGTCTCCGCCCGCCCCAACCCCTTCAACCCGTCGGTCGAGCTGCGCTACACCCTGGCGCGCCCCGGCCACCTGGCGATGAAGGTGTTCGACACGCGCGGTGCGCTGGTCAGGACGCTGATCGACGGCCCGGTGGCCACCGCCAGCGGCGTCATCGTCTGGGACGGCGCCGACGACCGCGGCGGCCAGGCCGCCTCGGGCCTGTACTTCGTGGAGACGCGCGCGGACGGGCAGGTGGACGTGCGCAAGGTCACCATGCTGAAGTGATTGTCATGGCTTCATGATGTGGGAGCGGGCGGGCGCCGGGATCGACCGGCGCCCGCCCCGTCATCAGTGGCCGCTTGCCGCGCAGGCCGCTCACTCCTCGCCCGACATCAAATCGAACGCCCCGCCCAGCACGCGCTCGAGCCGCCCGCTGCGCCAGCCGCGGACGCGGTCGCGCACCAGCGGCGACGGCAGCTCGCGGTAGTGGCGCACCAGGCGCAGGCGATCGGGCGCGGGGGCCGCGAGCAGCTGCTCGGCCTCGCGCAGCGCGGCGGCGCGGTCGGCCGGCGCCCGCGGCGGCTGCTGGGCCACGCGCACCAGCGCCTGCTGGCGCCGGAAGCCGCCCTCGCGGCGCGGATCCGGTTCCTCCCAGACGTGCAGGCCGCTCTCGCCGTCCAGCAGCGGGCAGGCGCCGTAGCCGGAGATTGCGACGACCTGGCGCCACGTCCGCCCGTTCGCGCCGCCTACTTCCAGCAGCACCTCGCGCTTGAGGCGCCGCGCCTCGGCCCAGCTCTCGTACATCGCCGCGACCCGGCGCGCCCAGGCGTCCGCTTCCGGCCCGCCCTGCGCGCCGTCGCCGGCGGCATCGACCAGCAGGTAGGCGTCCCAGGCCGCGTCGCGCTCCAGGGCGCCGAGCGCGGCCTCCAGCAGGTGCAGGCTGCCGGCCAGCTTCGCAACCAGGTCGGCCGGCGCTGCCCGCAACGCCGCCGGACCGCGCGCGTCCGTGGCGGGCGCCGCCAGGCGCTCCAGCAGCTGCCCCGCGCCCTGCAGGCCGCTCTCCACGCGGTCGATGTTCTCGATCAATTCCAGCACCGCGAAGCGGCCGTCGTCGTCCCAGAAGTCGGGGCCGTTCATCGCCGCCAGCGCCTCGGACTTGCGCCGGCGCAAGTCGTCGGCCTCCAGGCGCTCGACCAGCGCCGCGTGGGCCGCGGCCAGCGCCGCCAGCTCGCGCGGGCCGCCGCGCCCGGCCAGCAGGATGCGCTGCGGCGTGGCGGCCTCGTCGGCGGTGACCGTCAGCGGCGCCGCGGTCGTCTCGGCCGGCGCGTCGGGGTCGATGAAGTCGAGCGCCAGGCGATCGCCGTCGGCGTGCACGTAGAGGAACTGGTCGCCGCCGGGGTTGCGGCCCTGGGCGATGATCGTCGCCAGCGGCTCCAGCAGGTAGCGCTCGACGGCGCGCTTCAGCGGGCGCGCGCCCAGGTCCACGGTGAAGCCGCGCTCCAGCAGGAAGTCCACCGCCGAGTCGTCCCAGATGGTGGCCCAGTCGCGCTGGCGCAGGCCGCGGCGTCCCTCGGCCTTGCGGATCTCCAGCCGCAGCAGCTCGCGCATCGTCTCGCGCGTGAAGGGGCGGAAGATGACGATGCGGTCGAGGCGGTTGACGAACTCGCGCCGGAACGTCCGCTCGACCGCCTTCTCGACGTCCTGGGGGCGGAAGCCGTCCGCGGCGCGGCCGAAGCCGACGCCCGCGCCCGCCGCCACGCGCGCGCCCAGGTTCGAGGTCAGGATGATGATCGTGTGCCGGAAGTCGACGGTCTCGCCCTGGTCGTCGGTCAGGCGGCCGTCGTCGGCCACCTGCAGGAACAGGTCCCAGACGTCGGGCGCGGCCTTCTCGAACTCGTCGAGCAGGACCACCGAGAACGGCCGCTGCCGGATCTGGCTGACCAGCGACCGGCTGCCGACCGCCAGCGGCGCCTGCGCGCGCAGCAGCCTGGCCGCGGCGCCGCGCTCGTTGTACTCGCTCATGTCCAGCCGCACCAGGCGCTCGGGCGTCCCGAACAGGTACTCGGCCAGAACCTTCGCGATCTCCGTCTTGCCCGTGCCCGTCGGCCCCGCGAACAGGAACACGCCCTGCGGCCGCGACGGGTCGCCCAGCCCGGACCGCAGCATGGCCAGGCGATGGACCAGGCACTCGACGGCCTCGTCCTGGCCCAGCACGCGTTCGCGGAAATGGGCGCGCACGGCCTGCAGGTCGAAGCGCTGCCTGTCGTCCAGGAACGAGGCGGGCAGGCCCGTCAGCTCGGACAGCGCGGCGATCAGGTCGCCGCGCCCGAGGTCGGCGCGGTCTCCCGCGGCCTGTGCGCGCCGCACCGCGCGGTCCAGCAGCTGCAGCAGGTTGCCCGGCGCCGCGCGGTCGCCCAGGAACTGCTGCGCCAGCAGCCAGGCCTCGTCCAGCACGCGCTGGTCCTGCGGCCGCGGCGGCGCGGGCTCGCCGCCGTCGGCCAGCCAGCGCGCGGCCAGCGCCAGGCTGCCGGGGCCGTCCATGGGCTCCACCTTGATGACGTCGAACACGCCGCGCGCGGCCGGCAGCGCCGACAGCAGCGATTCCCACGCCGACGGCGTCATCGTGCCGACGACGCGGACCTCGCCCGCCTCGAAGCGGTCCAGCAGCAGGTGCAGCGCGCCGGTCGGCTTCTGGTCGTGCGCGCCGGTGCTGCGCAGTGAGCCCAGGTCGGGGATGAACCAGAGCCGGCGCGGCTTTCCCATTTCCTGCAGATACAGCTGCAGGCGGCCTTCCAGGTCGCCCACGTACTTCTGGTTGGCGATGATGTCGGTGTGGCCGGCCTCCAGCACGCGCCAGCCCGACCGCAGGAGCTGGCTGGCCAGCGTCTCGACGATCGCGCGCTTGCCCACGCCCGGTTCGCCCACCAGCAGGCAGGGGCGCGGGGGCGAGGCCTCGAGGTTGCGCCGCAGGCGCTCGACCACTTCGCGATAACCGGGCGCCTCCAGCAGCCGGCGACCGGCCGTCGCCGGCACGCGCGACCACACGCGACCGAGCTGCGACAGCGCGACCCTGTCGGCGTCGGGCCGCGCGGGGGCCGGCGGCGCTTCGTCCTTGCCGGTTCCGCCCGCTTCGTGCGCGTCCAGCGAGGCCAGCCAGCCGCCCACGTCCTCGCCGCCGATCCGCTCGAGCAGCCGCCGCAGGTCGAACGCCAGTCCGTGACGGTCGATGATCCGCAGGTCCTCGTCGGTGAACCGGGCCGGTTCGCCGGCGGCCTGGCGCTCGCGCGCGAACGCGCGCAGGTGCTCGACGGCCGACGCGTTGCTCGACCAGCTGCGGCCGCCGGCGTCGATGCTCAGGTTGACCAGGAGATGGCTGGTGACCGGTTCCTGCGTCGGCGCGCAGGCGGCGATCGCGCGCAGCGCGAACCACAGGTACCAGGGCGGCAGCACCGGGGCGTCGGCGATCACGCGCGCGGTGGCGGTGAACGCCGGTCCCCGCTCGGCCATGGCCAGGAACGCCGCGCAGCGCAGGCCGTTGTGGTCGCCGTAGGCCAGGTCCAGCAGCCGCTGGTCGGTCCACCTGTGCTCCCGCAGCAGGGTCAGCGTCGCGGCCATCGCCGGATGGGCGACCAGCTCGGCGGGATGGGCCACGATGCTGAAGACCTGGCCCAGCGGGTCGATCGCCGCGTAGATCGAGACCGGCGGCGCGTCGGCCGGCGCCGGCGGCGCGACGGCGGGCTGCGCCACGGGGCGCCGGCGCCCGGAGCGGGTGATCAGGAAGAGGGCCACGATCACGGCCACGGGGATCAGATAGAGCAGGTACATGTCCGTCCTGTCGGATCGGGAGGGTATCCGTCGGCCGGGCGAAGGGGCCATGGTACGGCTTCGGCGGGCCGGCTACAACAGGGAGCCCGGCCGAAGCCGGGCTCCCGCTGCGACAGCGACATTCCGCGGCGTGAGCCGCCCCGCTCACCCCTCCTGCGGCAGCAGCACCACCTTGACCACGTTCTGCGGGTCGATCACCGCGCGCGCGGCCTCCTTCACCACGTCGGCGCTCAAGCCGTCGGCCAGCGCGGCGCCCTGCAGGATCAGGCGCGGGTCCGTGCCCACGCGCTGGTGCCGGACCAGTTCGCCGAGCCAGTAGTCGTTGCGCTTGAGGTTGGTCTCGTCGTCGCGCCGCCAGGTCTCGGCGACCTTGGCCAGCGTCTCGGGGTCCGGGCCGTTGGCGGCGATGTCGCGCAGCTGCGTCCACACCGCCTCGGTCAGCTCGTCCACGCGGCCGGGGTCGCAGCCCCAGCCCACGGTCAGCTGGTGGTACCCGTAGGGGATGCGGCTGAGCCCGCCGCCGACCCGCACGCCGTAGGTGCCGCTCATGTCCTCGCGGATCGTCTCGCGCAGCCTGATGCGCAGCACGTCGACCAGGGCGTCCATGGCGACCTCGGCCGGCCAGCTCCATTCGCGCCTGGCCATGAAGACCATCTCGACCATGCCCTTGGGCTCGGCGCCGCGGTGCAGCACGCGCTCCTGCACGCCGCGCGGCGGGATCACGCCCTCGTCGCGCCAGGTCTCGCGCCGGCCGCCGCTCGGCAGGTTGCCCAACCAGGTGCGCACCAGCGGCTCGGCCGCCACGGGGTCGATGGCCCCGACCAGGAAGAACGTGAAGTCGCCGCAGTCGCCGAAGCGCTCGCGGTAGAAGGCGTACGAGGCCGCCAGGTCCTGCCGGTCCAGGTCCTCCAGGCGCGGCGGCAGCCGGCGCGGGTGGTGCCCCGTCACGACCACGGTGACCGAGTCGCGGAACGCGGCCTCCGGATCGGCCGCGCGGTTCTGCAGGAACGCGCGCTGGCGCTCCAGCAGCGAGCGGAAGGCCGTCTCGTCCTGGCGCGGCGAGGTCGCCAGCAGCCAGGTCAGCTGCAGCATCGTCTCGAGGTCCTGCGGCGAGGCGCTGCCGCGCAGGCCCTCCTCGTAGGCGCCCACGAACGGCATGACCCTGACCAGCCGGCCCGCCAGCTTCTTCTGTAGCGCCGTCTGGTCGAAGGCGCCGGCGCCGCTGGCGCCGACGATGCCCGCCGCGCCGGTCACGCGCGCCCAGGCGGCGTCGTCCAGCAGCGTGGAGCTGCCGCCGGGGCTGGTCGCCGACATCAGGATCTCGTCGTTCTTGAAGTCCGTCGGCTTCAGCACCACGCGCACGCCGTTGGCCAGCGTCCAGGTCGTGGTGCCCAGCTCCGGGTCGGTCTCGCGCGCGGTGATGGCCGCCGGCGCCGGCACGTTCGCCACCAGCGGCTCGTCCACCACGGCGTCGACATAGGGCGGGATCTCCCGCGCCTGCACCGCCGCCATGACGGCGGCCAGCTCGGCCTCCGTCGGCACGGCCAGGCCGTCCTTGCGCGGCGCCTCGACCGTCACGACGCGGCTGCCGGTGTCGGCCATGTCGCGCAGGCGCGCCTCGACCTCGTCGACGGTGATGCCCGGCAGCAGGTCGCGGGCCAGCTGCAGGCGCGCGGCGGCATCGACGTACGGCGAGCCGCGCAGGAAGTGCCCCTGCAGCGCGCGCGCGTGGCGCTGCGACTCGGTCTTGTCCGCCTCTGCCGCGGCCTGCTCGGCCTGCCGCAGCGCCTCGGCCTTGGCGCGGGCCAGCTCGCCCTCGGTGAAGCCGTGCCGGCGCGCCCGCTCCAGCTCGGTCAGCAGCGCCTCGAACCCGCGCGCGATGCCGTCCTCCTTGACCGAGGCGCGCAGCATGAACATGCCCTTCGTGCGCGCCATAGGACGGTCCATGGCGAAGGCGCCGCTGAAGGGCGGGTCGGCCTGCCGCGCCAGCTCGCCCAGCCGCGCGCGCAGCATCGCGTTGGCCAGCAGGCCGCGCAGGCCGTCGCGGTAGTCGCCGACGGTGCCCTCCGGCCACAGCGCGTGCTTGACCACCAGCGACACGCCGCTGCCGCTGGCCTCCGGGTCGGTCGTGATCGCGAACAGCGTCTCGGCGTGGTCCGGCACCTCGGGCTGCAGCCGGGGGCGCGGCTCGGCGCGGGCGGGGATGGCGCCGAACAGCTCGCGGATGCGGGCCTCGACCGCGGCGGCGTCGAAGTCGCCCACCGCCACCACCGCCATCAGGTCGGGCCGGTACCAGTCGCGGTAGTAGCGCTTGATCGTCTCGTAGGAGGCGTTCCGCAGGATCTCCGGGTCGCCGATCACGTTCCGCTCGGCGTAGCGCGAGCCCTTGTAGAGGATCGGCATCTGGGCGTCGCTCATGCGCTCGTCGGCGCCGCGGCCCAGGCGCCATTCCTCGATGACGACGCCGCGCTCCTTGTCGACCTCCGCGTCCTCGAAGCTGATGCGGTGCGCCCACTCTTCCAGGATGCGCAGTCCGGTGTCCAGCAGCTCGGGCTTGTCGGTGGGCACCTGCAGCAGGTACACGGTCTCGTTCTGGCTCGTGTAGGCGTTGACCTCCGGGCCGAACTGCATCCCGATCGACTCCAGGTAGCTGACCAGCGCCTGGCGCGGGAAGTTCTCGGTGCCGTTGAACGCCATGTGCTCGATCAGGTGCGCCAGGCCGTTCTGGTCGTCGTCCTCGTCGACGGCGCCGGCGCCGACGACCAGCCACAGCGCGGCGCGCTGCTCCGGCTTCGCGTTCGGGCGCACGTAGTAGCGCAGGCCGTTGGGCAGGGCGCCGGTCACCACGGCCGCATCCAGCGGCAGGGGAGCGGCCGGGTCGGCGGCGCGCGCGGGCGCGGTCGCGACCAGCAGGGGCAGCAGCAGCGCGACCAGCAGGGTCGCCGGCAGCAGACGTCGGGGCATGGGAGGTCCTTTCGGGTGGGGGCGGCGGCCACGGGCCGGGGCCGCGCTCGGTGTCGACTTCTAGCACCGACGCCGCCCGGCGGTCAACGGCCGCGCCGGGGGGCGGCGGCGCCGGCCCGGTGTGATTATCGATTCCGGAGTGACTCTCTATTGTTTAGACGCAGTCCTGGCCGCGTGAACGCCCAATTCGAGGAGAAACAACCATGTGGCACATCCGTTCCCGGGACCGGACCGGCCGCGCCCGGCACGCGCCGGCTGTCCCGGCGCTGGCCGTCCCGTCATTGGCTGCCTTGCTGGCCGCGGCCGCGCCGGCCGCCGCCGAGGTCGTCTTCACGACCGATTTCGAAGCCGGCATCCCCGCCCAGCTGACCGGCGCCGGCGTGCGCACCGAGACCGCCCAGGGCCTGGCCGGGCTCGGCGCCCCGGGCAACCAGTTCGGCGGCAACGTGCTGCGCTACCACACGCAGACGCTGCACGAGACCACCCTCACGCTGGCGGACCTGCCCCCGCACACGCACGTCTCGCTGTCGTTCCTGCTGGCGCTGATCGATTCGTGGGACGGGACCGAGCTGATGGAGGTCCTCGTCGACGGCCAGCTGTTGTTCTCGCACTGGTTCCAGCTGGCGACCGGCGATGCCTCCAGCTACGCGGCGCCGGCGGGCGCCCTGCTCAGCTCGGGCACCAACCTCGGCTGGTCCGCGGGCTCGTACTACGGCCGCGACCGCGCCTACGACCTGTCGCTGGAGCCGGCGTTCAGCGGCATCCCGCACACGGCCTCGACCCTGACCGTGACCTGGCGGCTGGGCGCCGTCTCGGGGGGCGCCGCGCAGAACTGGCAGGGCGGCACGGACGAATCGTGGGCCATCGACAACCTCACCGTCACCGTGGGCGGCGCCACCAGCTCGGCGCCGCTTCCCGCGGCCGCGGCGCGGCTGCTGGGCAACGCGCCGAACCCGTTCAACCCGTCGACGCGGATCCGTTTCGAGATCCCCGCCGGCGGCGCGGGCGCCCGGATCTCCATCCACGACGCTGCCGGCCGCCTGGTGCGCACGCTCGTGGACGGCTTCCTGCCGGGCGGGCCGGGCGACGTCGCCTGGGACGGACGCGACGCCGACGGCCAGGCGGTGGCCGCGGGCGTGTACGCCTGCCGGCTCGTGTCGTCGGGCGTGGCGCAGACGCGCACGCTCGTGCTCGTCAAGTAGCCGGCGCCACGCGGCGTGGTGGTGAATGTGCGCCGTGATCCGATGTTTCATGGCAGGTGCCATGAACGACCAGTTCGTTCAACGAACCGGCACGCACTGCGGCGACGGGCTGACCGTCGGCGGCCGCCGCCTTGCGTTCCTACTTCCTTCGGAGCGAATCACGATTCGTCACGAGCAACGACTTGCGCCGGCGCAAGTCTCACGACGACGCCACAGTTGCGCCGGCGCAACAGCCTGCCGGTCCTACCGCTGCCCACCGCCGCAAGGCGCGCGGGGACTCGACCGGGCGACGGCGGTATCAGCGGTAGAGGCTCTTGAGGGCGCCGAAGGTGGTGGGCTCGTCGGCGCTCACGCAGTACACATTGACGCAGGCCACGGGAAAGCCGTCCGAGCCCGTCCAGATGACGCCCTGGCGATAGGTGCCGCCGCTGCCGAGCACCGGCAGGCCGCCGGGCAGCAGGGGGTCCGAGCCGGGACCGATGAAGACCCACATGCCCTGCCAGGACTGCTGCATCCACATCCAGTTCGCCAGCACGACCGCGCCGTACAGCACGGGATACGGCGTGGCGCGCGTCACGCGGAAGCCGTCGGCCGTGGCGTCGGCATCGACGGCTCCCTCGCCGAGGTCCTGCGAGAGCACGTAGCACGGCCCACCGACCCGCGTGACCGTGCATTCGAACGCATCGATGGGGGCCGAGGGGTTCAGCACCAGAAGGTAGGCGTTGTACGGCGTGAACGGCCCGACACTGGTCTCCATGGCATTGCCGACCGTGTCGAAATAGACCCCGAAACTGTCCTGGTCCGGAACCAGGTCGCCGGCCGCCTGTCCGGCCGGCAGCAGCATACACAGCGTGGCGACGACCATTGATTTCACCTTCATGACATCCTCCCGCGCGCTTTCGGTATGCGGCATCGTGGAACCCGGCAATGGTACACCAGGCCCGGGTCGGCCTGGGGAGCATTATTGGCGGTGGCGGCCACGCCTGACGCGGTGCCGTCGCGCTGGCGCCCAACGCGGCGCGGCGCGCGGCGGTGACGGCCTCGGCCAGGCCGGCGGCGGCGACGCTGCGACGGCGCGAGCAGGCGCGCGATCATGGGGTTGCCGCCCGCCGAGCCGGTCGGGTGGAAACGGCGGTCAGGTGGGGGAGACACAGGGGGTGCCAGGGGGCTATCGCGAGGGTTTGGCGAGGGGAATGGTGGTCTGTTTCGACTATCCTCTGCCGTGAAGTCAGACATCGATTATCCTGTGGCGACTTCGTTCATCCACGGCCCCACCGGGCCGCGATGTCGATCTTCCGGCGCGCCGCGCCTTTGCCATAAGGAGCCCGACCCATGAACAAACGCCTGATCACCGTCTTCGGCGCCACCGGAGCCCAGGGTGGCGGCCTGGCCCGGGCCATACTGGCCGATCCCGCCGCCGCCTTCAGCGTCCGCGCCGTCACCCGCAAACCCGAATCGGACGCCGCTGTGGCCCTCAGGGAAGCCGGAGCCGAAGTCGTTGCCGCCGATCTCGACGACACCGCTTCGCTCGCCCGCGCCCTCGATGGCGCGTGGGGCGCCTTCTGCGTCACGAATTTCTGGGAGCACTTCTCCCCCGCGAAGGAATGGGCCCAGGCCGACGCCATGGCCAAGTGCACCAAGGACGCCGGCCTGAAGCACGTCATCTGGTCCACGCTCGAGGACACCCGAGTCCTGTTGCCCGTCGGCAGCGGCCGCATGCCGGTGCTGATGGAGAAGTACAACGTGCCCCACTTCGACGCCAAGGGCGAGGCCAATCGGTGCTTCACGGACCGCGGCCTTCCCGTCACGCTGCTGCACACCTCGTTCTACTGGGACAACTTCGTCGCCTTCGGCATGGGGCCCCAGCCGGGACCCGACGGTGAGTTGACCATCACCTTGCCGTTGGGCGAGTCGCGTCTTCCGGGCATCGCGGTGGAGGACATCGGTCGCTGCGCCCTGGGAGTCTTCAAGGCGGGACCCGATGGCGTGCCGCAATCCCTGGGTATCGCGGGCGAGCACCTCACCGGCGCCGAGATGGCCGCCGGCTTCAGCCGCGTGCTGGGCCGGCCGGTGAAGTACCGCGATATCGCCCTGGACGTCTACCGCAGCCTGGGCTTCCCGGGCGCCGATGACCTGGGCAACATGTTCCAGTTCAAGCAGGAGTTCGCGGAGACGTTCGCCGGGCTGCGACAGGTCGAGACGTCGCGGCGGCTGAACCCGCAGCTCCAGAGCTTCGAGCAGTGGCTGCAGGGGCACAAGGCGGCCTTCGGACCGGAATGAACGGGCTGTCGCCCGCTTCGCCTGCTAATTCCGACGTCGTCGGCGTCCGTTCGGCAGCGCCGGATGACCCGGCCGGATTCGTCGCCGGGCTGCCTCGACGCCCCAGCCCTCGTCGTGCTATGGTCCCGCGCACGATGATGCCGACTCGCCGCGTCCGCCGCCCCGGCCAAGGGAAGTCCCGCCCGTGCGACCGCAGGTCCTGCCGCTGCCGCTGACCGAATCGCCCCTGGCGGCCGTCGCCGCCGAGTTGTGCCGCCGCCTGCCCGGCGCCCCGGCCGGCGACTTCACCGCCGCGCTGGTGCTGCTGCCGTCGACGCGCGCCTGCCGCACGCTGGGCCAGCTCCTGTTCGAGCGCTCGGGCCTCCCCGCGGTGCTGCTGCCGCGGATCCTGACGCCCGCCCAGCTGGCGACGGAAGCCGTCACCGCGCTGGGCCTGCAGCCGTCGGCAAAGCCGCCGGCGGCCGCCAATCGCGCGCTGATCCTCTCGCACGAACTGGTGGCGCGGGGCTGGCTGCAGGGCCCGTCCGAGACGGCGCCCGGCCTGGCGCAGGAACTGGTGCGCGCGTTCGACGAGATCCGGCGCCAGCGGCTGGCCGACCTGCTGCTGGGGCCGGCGCCGCTGGAGGCGGCGCTGGCGCGCATGGCGGTGCGCGCGGCCGAGGCCGAGGCGACGGCCGCCGAGCTGCGGAGCCTGCGCGAGGCGTGGCGCCTTTACCGTGACAACGTGCCGCACGACGAGGTCGACACGCTGGTGAGTCTGGCCGCGCGCCTGGAGACGCCCGCCGGCGGCGACGCGCCGGCCCGGTGGCCCGCGCCCGCGCCGGCCCTGGCGGTGGCCGCCGGCTTCACGCGCCTGGACCCGGTGACGGCCGCCCCGATGCGCGCGGCGCTGGCCGCGGCCGCCACGTCGCTCGTCGTGGTGCCCGCCGGCGACGATGCGCTGACGCGACGCCTGCTCGCGACCTGGGACCCGCGGGACGAGCGCGGCGGTCCGCTGGGTCCGGCGCGTCGCGCCGCGGCGCTGCTGGGAGCGGACCCCGCGGCAGGGGGGGGCGCCGCCGTCGACGACGCGCGCGCGCCGGCCGACGCGACGATACCCGCCCTGCGCGAGCGGCTCGTCGAACTGGACGAACAACTGCCCCCGTTGCCCAAGCCGGGCCCCGGCGCCGCGCTGCAGTGCCTGGCCTGCGGCACCGCCGAGCACGAGGCGGCCGTGATCGCGGACGTGGTGGTGCGGCGCCTGCAGGAACCCGACGGCGCCGTCGCGCGCGTGGCCGTCGCGGTGCCCGACCGCAAGCTGGCTGCGCGCGTGTCGGCGCGCCTGCGCGACGCGGGGCTCGACGTCGACAACACGCACGGCGAGCCGCTGTCGGCGCAGCCGGCCGGCCTGCTGCTGCGCTTCGCGCTGCGCGCGGCGCTGACGGGGCTGCGCGGCGAGGCGGTGCTGGAGCTGCTGGCCCATCCCTACGTGGCGCTGCCGGCGCCCGGCGGCAACCACGGCCTGTGGACGCTGCGTTTGGAAAGATTGCTGCGCTCGGACGAGGCGTTCCAGGGCGGACAGGCCTCGCTGCTGCTGCGCGCGCGCGAGCACGACGAGGCCGCGCGCGCCGTGCTGCGCCGCGCCGCCGACGGCATGGAGGCCTTCGTCGCGGCGATCGGCGAGGCGCTGGCGCCGCTGCTTGCGGCCGGCGCGCGCCCGACCGCGCCCTGGGCCGAGCACCTGACGGCCCTGCGCCGCTGCTGGGCGGCGCTGGCGCCGGAGCAGCCGCTCGGTCGCAACGCCGAACGCGCCGACGTCATCGCCGCCGCGCGCCTGCTGGATGAACTGGAGGCCGACGCCGGCCTGCTGCCGCCGGTGACGTCCGCCGACTTCGCGGCCGACCTGGGCCGCGCGCTGGCCGCGGCGCTGGCGCCGCCGCACCGCGACCCGGGCCTGGGGCTGCTGGTGACCGGCCACCTCGAGGCGCGGCTGGAGCGCTTCGACCTGCTGGTCGTCGGCGGTCTGGCCGACGGCGCCCTGCCGCGGCGGCCCGCGCGCCCGGCCTTCCTCGGCGCGCGCGCGCGCGAAGCGCTGGGCCTGCCCGGCCGCCGCGACAGCCTGGACGCCGACGCCGAGCTGTTCCTGCGCCTGCTGCACGGCGCGCCGCGCGTGGTGCTCACCTGGCCGGGCGAGGACGACCGCGCCCCGGTGCTGCCGTCGCCGCTGGTCGAAAGGCTGCTGCTGGTGCACGGACTCGCAGCGACGGACGCATCGCTGCTGGCCGGCCGGCCCGCCGCCTGGAGCGCGCGGCCGGCGGCGGGCCGGGAGGCGGCTGTCGCGGCGCAGCGCGCGTTCCTGGCCGAGCCGCAGCCGGCGCCGCTGCTGGCGCCCGCGCGCCCGGTCGAGCGGCTCAGCTGGTCGTCCCTCAAACAGTGGCGCGAATGTCCGTACGCCTTCCTGCTGGAGCGGCGCTTCGCGCTGCGCCGCGACGAGGACGTCCGCCGCGAGTTCGGCCGCCGCGAGTACGGCCAGCGGGCGCACGACGCGCTGCGGCGCTTCCTGGAACCGGGAACGCCCGGCCACGCCGCGCTGGCCGCCGGCGACCGCGGCGGCGCGTTGGCGGCGTTCGCCATGGCTGTGAACGCTGCCTTCGGCCCCGGCGACGCGCGCCAGCCCGACCGCGCGCTGTGGCGCGAGGCCTTCCTGCAGCTGGGCGAGCCGGTGGTGGCGCACGAGCTGGATCGATTCGCCATCTGGCGCCCCGTCGGCTTCGAGGTGCCGTTCGAGCTGCCGCTGGCGCGCCTGCTGGAGTGGCTGCGCACGGACCTTGAATCGGCCGCCGACGACGAGGCGCTCGCTCTTTTGGCCACGCTGCCCGCCGAGCTGCCCGCCGCCGCGGCCGCCGTCGTGCTGGAGGGCTCGATCGACCGCCTCGACGCCGGCGCCGCCGGCGCGCCGCGCCTGGCCGTCCTCGACTTCAAGACGGGCGACCTGCACGCGAAGAAGGAGGTCGCGCGCGGCGAGGAGCTGCAGGTCCTGCTCTACGCCGCCGCCGTGGCCGCCGGCGCCGAGCTGGTCCCCGGCGGCGGCGGCGCGCTCCCGGCCGGGGCCGGCATCGCCGAGGGCGCCTACTACGCGCTGGCGCCCGGCGCCGTGATCGGCGCGCGCGTCGACCTGCCCGCGCTCGACGGCGAGGGCCGCCCGCTGCTGCGCGAGGGCGCCGCGCGCCTGGTGCGCCTGGCCTGCGAGGCCGCGGCGCCCGACGGGCCCTTCCCGCTGGTGCCGCGCGCGGCGGGGGGCGAGCGGCTGTCGCGCCTGCCCTGCGACCGCTGCGACTGGCGCGGCGTCTGCCGCCTGGAGGAAGCCGACCTGCCGGCGCCGCTTCGCCGCCGCGTGGAGACCCTGGTCAACCAGAAGGAGGACCAGTGGTGAACCCGGTCGAGCAGTCGCGCGCCGTGCAGCTGGAGGCCTCGTCGCCGCTGCGCTCGGTGGTGCTGGGCGCCGCCGCCGGCTCCGGCAAGACCACCGCGCTGGTCAACCGCTTCCTGCGCCTGTGCCTGGAGGACACGCCCGCGCGCGCCAACCCCGGCACCGTCCTGGCGGTCACGTTCACGCGCAAGGCCGCCGTCGAGATCCAGGAGCGCCTGCTGCGCGAGGCGCGCGCGCTGGCCCTGGCCGATCCCGCCGCGCGCGCCGATCGCCTGGCGCGCCTCTTCGGGCCGCGTGGCGGGCGCGCCCCGGACGCGCGCGAGATCGCCGCCGCCGGCGCGCTCTACGAACAGCTCCTGGCCGACACCGCGGCGCTGCAGCTGGGCACGATCCACTCGTTCTGCCAGGTGGTGCTCGGCCGCTTCGCGCGCGAGGCGGGCCTGGACCCGACCTTCGGCGTGCTCGAGGAGCCGCAGGACCTGCACGACGAGGCCTTCGACCGCCTGGTCGGCGAGATCGCGCGCGATGATCGACTGGCACAGGCGGCGCGGCGCCTGGGCGCGCACCCGGACACCCTGCGCCGTCGCCTGCAGCCCTGCCTGGACGACGCGATGCGCCTGGAGCGCTGGCTGGCCGCCGACGGACGGCGGCCGCGGCCGCGCGCCGGCGAACTGGACCGCCTGGCGGCCGACCTGCGCCGCGCCCTGCTGCCCGGGCTGGATCAGGTCGAAAACGGCGACGACGGCCGCGGCGGTTACGACGCCGCGCGCGCGCGGCTGGGCGCCCTGCTGGCCGAGGCCCTCGCGAGGTTCGCCGGTAACCTGATCCCGGCGGCCGCCGCGGAGTTCGCGGACTTCCCCGGCAAGTCGCGCGAGACGCTCGGTGAGCTGGCGGCCGCCGCGGCCGGCCTGGCGGAGACGTTCGCCGCCGGCGCCCGCGACGCCGGCGCCGCGCTGGAACTGGCCGCCGGCGCGCGCGCGCTGCTGCAGACGCAGCAGGGCAAGGTCCGGTCGTTCACGAGGAGCCGCGATCCCGCCTTCAAGCCCGCGTTCAACGCGCTGGTGGCCACGCAGGCGCTGCCCGTCCTGACGCTGGCCCGCGACCTTGCGCGCGTGGACCTGCTCGAGGACAACGTGGCGCTGCTGCGGTTGGGGCTGCGGCTGCTGGACATCGTCGACGAGCTGAAGCGCCGCGACCGCGTGGTCGACTTCCAGGACCTCGAAGAGCTGGCCAGCGGCCTCCTGGCCGATCCCGAGCGCGCGGCCGAGCTGCAGTTCCGGCTCGACGAGGCGATCCAGCACCTGCTGGTCGACGAGTTCCAGGACACGAACCTCAACCAGTGGGACCTGCTGCAGCCGTTCGTCGAGGAGTTCCGCGCCGGCGGCGACGACCGCCTGCGCACCGTGTTCCTGGTCGGCGACGTCAAGCAGTCCATCTACGGGTTCCGCGGCGCCTGGCCGCAGCTGTTCGCCGACCGCGCGCTGGAGATGGCGCGCTACGGCGGCGCGGTGTTGCAGCTGCCGACGAACTTCCGCAGCCGGCGCGCCGTGGTCGAGGGCGTGGGCGAGCTGTTCAACGCGCCGCCGCTGGCCGGACGCCTGGAGCCCGGCCAGGAGCAGGGCGCGCGCCAGGACTGTGCGCGGACGGACGCGCCCGGCGTCTTCGTCGTGCACGCCCCGTTCCCCGATCCCGACGATCCGGAGCGTGGGGGCGGCGGCGGCGAGGCGGCCGCCGCGCGGGCGGCGGCGGCGCTGGTGCGGCGCCTGCGCGACGAGGGCGAGCCCGTGTTCGACCCTGCGCTGGACCGCGAGCGCCCGTTGCGCTGGGGCGACGTGCTGGTGCTGGCCGGGACCAGGACCGCGTTCGCGCTTTACGAGCGCGCGTTCCGCGACGCGGGCATCCCGTTCACGCCGCCGGGCCGCGGCATGCTGGCGGCCAGCCGCGAGGTGCAGGACCTGCTGGCGCTGCTGCGCTGGCTGGCCTGGCCCGACGACAACGAGGCGCTGGCCACGGTGCTGCGCTCGCCGATCGCGCGCCTGGACCAGGCGGCGTTCCAGGCGCTGCTCGCGGCGCGCGGGCCCGCCGAACGCGGTGAGGACGGCCGCCGGCGCGGGCCGTCGCGGACGCTGTGGCGGGCGCTGCGCGAATCCGCCGACCCGCGCGCCGCCGAGCTCGCGGCGCTGCTGGCGCAATGGCGCCGCAAGCTGGACTTCGAGCCCTGCCACGACCTGCTGCGGCGCCTGGTCCGCGAGGGCGACCTGGCCACGCGCTTCCAGGTCGCGCTCGGCGAGCAGGCCCGCTTCAACCTGGAACGGCTGTTCGACCTGGCCCTGGGCGGCGACGTGCCCGCGACGCCGACCGCGCGCCGGCTGGCCGAGGCCATTGCGCGCGCCGCCGCCCGCGGCAACCAGGAGGAGGCGCCGCTGCCGGGCGACGCCGAGGGGCGCGTGCGCTTCCTGACCATCCACGGCGCCAAGGGCCTGGAGGCGCCGGTCGTGCTGCTGGTGGACGCCGACCGCGGCCCCGGGCGCGAGGGCGCACGCGTCGTCCTCGGGCGCGAGGACCGGCGCCCGCCGCTGCTGCTGCGGACGGACGCGCAGCAGCGCGCGGGTCTCGAGCTGCCCGACGGCGTGCCGCCGCCGCCGGACCCGCTCGCCGCCGCGGTGGCGGCGCGGCGCGCCGAGGCGGCGGCCGAGCGCGCGCACCTGCTCTACGTCGCGCTGACGCGGGCCCGCGACCGCCTGCACGTCATCGGCGGCGATCGTTCGCGCGCCGGCGGCGACGAGCCCGACAGCCCGTTGCGGGCGCTGCGCGCGGCGGCGGCCGCGGTGGCGGCGCGCGCCGCCGCCGAGGGCCGCGCCGCGCCGGTCGCGGCGCCCGAAGCCGAAGACGACGAACTGCACGCCCTCGAGGCCGCCGCCCCCGGCGCCGCCCCGCGCGCGCCGCACGAGCCGCCGCCGGCCCCGGCGCCGTGGCAGCCGCCGGTCAGAAGGCCGCGGTTCACGCTGGTGCGCCCGTCCGCGGCGGCCGACGACCCGCGCGCCGACCGCGAAGAGGACGGAGCCGACGGCGCGTCGCGTGAAGACGGCCTGACCCACGCGACCGCGGCCCCCGCGGCCGTGCCCACCGACCTGCCTCCGGGCACCGATCCGGCCGCGCACGGCGACCAGGTCCATCGCCTGCTGCAGGCCGCCTGCAACCTGGGCGCGCTGCCGGCCGGCCGCGGCCCTGCGCACGCGGAGGCGGCCGCCGTGCTGGCCGACCCGGACCTGGCCTGGGTGTTCCGGCCGCCGGCCGCCGTGCTGGCCGCCAGCGAGGTGCCGGTGATCGCGTTGCGCGCCGCGCCGCCGCCGCCGGGCGACGGCAAGGAGCCCGAGCAGCGCATCACCGGCGTCGTCGACCGGCTGTTGGTGCACGCGGATCGCGTCGACATCGTGGACTACAAGACCAACCGCGGCGCGGCCGCGCCGGCGCAGCGCGCCTGGCTGGTCGACCACTACCGGCCCCAGCTGCAGGCCTACCGCGAGGTGCTGGCGCAGGTGTACCGCGACCGCCCGGTGCGCACCTGGCTGCTGTTCACGGACCCGGCGGTGCCGGCGGGCGCGCGGCTGCAGGCGGTCGACTGAGCCGTCGGGTTGGGCCTGGGCAAGGACACGAACGAACCGGGGGCCCCGCGCCGTCGCGTGACCCCCGGTTGCCTTTCCGCCTCGCCTCCTGCTCCGCGGGCCGGCCTGTCGCTGGTGCTCAGCGCTTCAGTTCCTCGCGCAGCCGCTGGAGCTCCTCGCGCAGCACCTTCATCTCCTGGCGCACCTCGTCCAGTTCGTCGTCGGTCAGGCGCTTGCGCTCGATGATGACCTCGCGCTCGCCGTCGCCGCCGTCGCGGCCCATCCGGCGCAGCATGCGGGGCGCCAGGACCTTGACGTCCCCGTCGACGCCCGGCGGCGCCGGCGGCGCGATCGCGGTCTTCGGCATCTCGCCCAGCGTGGCGGTCACCTTCTGGCGGTTGCCCTTGCGCAGGAGCTGCAGGTCGAGCTTCTCGCCCGGCTTCGTGCCCGCCATCGCCTCGTGCAGGGCGTCGGGCGAGGCGACCTCCGTGTCGCCCGCCTTGACGATCACGTCGCCCGCGCGCAGGCCCGCCGCCGCGGCGGGGCTGCCGTCGACGACCTCGGTGACCAGCACGCCGGCGCCGTCCTTGACGCCGAAGTACTCGCCGAGCTGGCCGTTCAGCGCGTCGAGGTGGACGCCCAGCCAGCCGCGGTCCTCGTCGAACCTGCGGATGACGAAGCGGCGCTCCCGGCCGTCGCCGTCCTCGCCCTCGAAGAACGCGCGCGGCGCGCGACCCTCGCCCTTGGGCAGGATCATCACCTTCGTGTCGCCGTCCTCGAGCCACTCGAAGTCCTTCAGAGCGTCGAGATGCTCGAGTTCCTTCAGTTCCTTCAGTTCCTTGAGATCCTTGAGCTCCTTGAGCGCCTCGAGCCCCTCGAGCCTGCGCAGGCGGGCGAGGTCCAGCGCTTCGCCGCCGGCCGCGCGCTCGCCGATCTCGACCGGGAGCTTCACCTGGCGGCCGTCGCGCAGCACCAGCAGCTCGGCCTTGGCGCCGGGCGCCAATTCGCGCACGGCCTTCGTCAGCTCCGCCTGGTCGGTGGCCGGGCGGCCGTTCAGCTCGAGGATGACATCGCCGTCCTGCAGGCCGGCCTTCGCGGCGGGGCTGTCGTCCACGACATCGTTCACCAGGACGCCGGGGCGATCGCCCAGCTGCAGGGCCTTGCCCATGCTGGGGGAGACCTCCTGGAGCATGACGCCCAGGTAGCCGTCGGCGGCGGCGGGGCCGGCGGCGGTCAGCAACAGGAGGATCGCGGACAGGGACGCAGCCAGGCCCAGGGGGCGTCTGGCAGCCGGAAACGCGAACATGGCGCCGTCCTTTCGGATGCGGTGAAGGGGGGATCACGCCTGAAAACGCCGCCGCGGCCCGGATGTTCCCGCGCGGTCCCGCGCCGGCGCGGCCAGCGGCCGAATGTGGTCAAGATCCGGCCGGTCGGGCCGATCATTCCGGGGACGCCGCGCATCGGGGGACCGGTCGCGTCGGCCGCCAGAAACCGCTACGCCGCAATGGATTGAAGGGACCGGCAACGATGGCGCGCATCGAATGGAAGCCCGAATTCGCAACCGGCGTCGCCGAGGTGGACGAACAGCACCGGCACCTGGTCGAGATTATCAACCGCTTCGACGAGGCCCTGCGGAAGGGCAAGGGTTCCCGCCACGCGAACGAGATCCTCAACGACCTGACCGGCTACACCCAGGAGCACTTCGCCACCGAGGAACGCCTGATGGCCGAGGCCGGCTACCCGCAGCTGAAGCTCCACCAGAGCCAGCACCGGCAGCTGCTGCAGAAGGTCGAGCGCTTCCAGTTCGAGTACAACGCCGCCGGCCGGCGCATCACCGCCGAGCTGCACGAGTTCCTTGGCTACTGGCTGGTGAACCACATCCTGCGCGACGACCGCGCGTTCGGAGCCTGCCTGGCGGGCGCGGCCGTGGGCGAGCCTGCCGCGACCGAGGCGCGCGGGTCCGGCGAGAAGGCGCCTGGCGGCCGCGGCTAGCGCCGGCCCGCCCCCGGCGCGGGCTCACGCCCGCAGGTGCGTGACCAGGATCTGCAATCCGATCAGGGTCAGCAGCACGCCGCCGGCCACTTCCATGCGGCTGCCCCAGCGCGCGTGCAGCACCCCGCCCAGCGCGAGACCGCCCCACGACATCGCCGCCGTGATCACGCCGATCAGCAGGCAGGGCAGCCAGATCGAGACGTCGAGCACGGCCAGGCTCAGGCCCACCGCCAGCGCGTCGATGCTCGTGGCCACGCTGAGGGCCACCAGCGACCACCCGCGCGTCGGGTCGTCGCGCGGCTGTTCCTGGTCATGGGGCCGCGCGCCGGCCAGGACCATGCGCCCGCCGACGAACGCCAGCAGGACGAACGCCAGCCAGTGGTCCACGTGGCGGAGGATGCCGACCAGGCCGCGGCCCAGCAGCCAGCCCAGCACCGGCATCAGCATCTGGAAGAGCCCGAAGTGGAACACCAGGCGGAAGGCGGCGCGGCCGCCCCGCGCGCGGCCGGTGGCGCCGGCGCCCAGGCACACCGCGGTGGCGTCCATCGCAAGGCCGCAGGCGATGACGACGTACTGCGCGAGGCCCATGCGGCGCTCCCAGGTCACGTGGTCCGCCGCCGGGCGCGGCAGGCGCGCGGGGGAGATCCCCGGCGCGCTGGCGCCGCCCGCGGGCGGCGTGCTATGATCATCCGGATGCCCCGCAACGATGGTCTTCAACCCGGGATGGCGCCAGCCGGCGCCGGCCCGCATGGGAGTGCCGGCATGTCGCCCCTGCCTTCGCCCGCCGGCCGCCGCGCCCGGCCCGCTCTCCGCGTTCCGCTCAGCCGCCCGCTGCCGATCCTGCTGGTGCTGGCGCTGCCGGTCCTGGCTCTGCTGGCCTCGGCGCCGGCCGCCCGCGCGTCCGGTCTGGCCTTCGTCACCGGACCGCAGGCCGCTGCCGCGCGCGCCGCGGCGGGGGACCTCGGCACGCTGGTCTGGGAGCTGCCCGGCGGCGTGCTGGTGGCCGACCGCGTCGCGCCCGCCGATCAGCACCGCTTCGGCGAGCCGCTGGCGCCGGCCTGGCCGGACGGGGAGTGGTTCCTGGTGCGCGCGAAGGGCCGCGCGCACGGCCGCCCGGTCGCGACGGCGGACCTGGCCGCGGTCGGCCGCGTGCACCTGGCGCTGGACGGGGCCTGGGTCGTCGAGGTGCCGCCGGCCAAGGCCGAGGCCTTCGCCGCGCTGGGAGCCGGCCGCCAGCGGTTGCGCCTGGACGCGCCGCCGGCCGGCTGGGACGGTCTGCGCGAGCGCGTCGCGGCGGCGGCGACGAAGCCCGCGCCCCACGCCGCGAAGGATCTGGCCCTCAAGACGGCGTTCGCCGCCGGCGTCGCCGCGGATTCCATCTTCACGACGATCCGCCGGCTGAGCGGCTCGCTGCCGCTGACGCACGCCGGCCAGACGCGCACCGTCGCCACGCGCTACTACAGCACGGCCGACAAGACGTTCGTCGCCGACGCCCTGGCGGCGCAGCTGGCCGCGTGGGGCTACGACGTGGCGTTCCAGTCGTTCACCTACAACCGCGTCGCCTGCCGGAACGTCGTCGCGACGCTGCCGGGCGCCGTGACGCCCGGCGAATACTTCGTCGTCGGCGGGCACTACGATTCCACGTCGCAGACGCCGACCTCGCTGGCGCCGGGCGCCGACGACAACGCCTCCGGCACGGCCCTGGTGATGGAGCTGGCGCGCCTGGCCGCCGGGCGCACCTTCGACCGCTCGCTCCAGTTCGTGCTCTTCGACGCCGAGGAGCGCGGGCTGATCGGCAGCGAGTACTTCGTGGACGACGCGGTGGCCGGCGGGCGGGTGATCGTCGGCGCGCTCATCCACGACATGGTGGCCTTCTACGCCGCCAACTACGCGATCCGCATCGAGGGCCAGCCCGCGTGGGAAACCCTGATGTCGGCGATGGCCGCCAACGTCGACGCGCTGACCGACCTGGGCTGGCAGAAGGACTACTACAGCTTCGGCAGCGACCACGTGCCGTTCCAGCAGGCGGGCTACCCGGCGTTCCTGGCCATCGACTACGACTGGGACGACTACACGCCCTACCACAGCACGGCGGACACCTGGGCGGCCATCGCCGCGACGGCGGCGATGTCGGTGCAGGTCGCGCGCGCCGGCGCCGGACTGCTGGCGGACGTGGCCGGCCTGCAGCCGGCCTACGTCGCCGGGGCCGGCGACGTCGCTCCCGCTTCGCTGCCGGCGCTGGCGGCGGCGCCGAACCCGTTCAATCCGCGGGTGACGGTGAGCTTCACGCTGGCGGCCGCGGCCGCCGGCGAGCTGGCCGTCCACGATCTGGCGGGCCGGCGCGTGCGCGTGCTGCACGCGGGCGCGCTGGCGGCGGGCCGGCAGGCGTTCGTCTGGGACGGGCTGGATGAAGCCGGGCGCGCCGCGCCCAGCGGCGCCTACCTGTGCCGCCTCTCGCTGCCGCAGGGCGCCTCGACGGTTCGCGTCTCGCTCGTGCGCTGAGCGCTCGGCAGGACGGCGGGGGCGCCGCGCGAACGAGGCCTACTCGAGCGCGTAGAGCCGGTCGGCCTTCTCCGCCGACAGCACGATGCCGCGGATCAGCGACGAGCTGAAGCCCTCATGCTCCATCTGGTTCAGGCCGGCGATGGTGCAGCCGCGCGGCGTCGTCACGCGGTCGATCTCCGCCTCGGGGTGGTTGCCGCCGGTCAGCAGAAGCGATGCCGCCCCGCGCGCGGTCTGGGCCGCCATCAGCAGCGCTTCCTCGGGGTGGAAGCCGATCTCGATGCCGCCCTGCGAGGCGGCGCGGATCGCGCGCAGGAAGAACGCCACGCCGCAGGCCGCCAGGGCGGTGGCGGCGCCGATGTGGCTCTCGCCGATGATCAGCGTCTGCCCGAGCGGGGCGAACAGGCCGCGGGCGCGCTCGAGCGCGGCGTCGCTGCCCGGGTCGGCCGCCAGCGTCGTCATCGATTCGCCGATCGAAAGCGCGGTGTTGGGCATGGCGCGCACGACCGGGACGCCCACGGGCAGCCGGGCGCGGATCGCCGCGATGCCGGCGCCCGAGACCACCGAGACCACGACGTGACGGTCGATGTCCAGGGCGCCTGCGATGCCGTCCAGGAGCGGGTCGAGCTGGCCGGGCTGCACGGCCACGACCACCACGTCGGCGCTGCGCACCGCCGCGGCGTTGTCCGTCGTCACGGCGAAGCCGCGCGCGGCCAGGGCGGCCAGCGCCTCGGGGCGCCGCCGCGTCACCGTCACGTCGCCGGGGCGACGGCCGCCCGAACGGACGAGTCCTTCGGCCAGCGCGGTGCCGATGTTGCCGGCGCCGAGGATGGCGACGCCTCCCATACCGGTGTGCATGTTCATCGTGAGGCCCCCAGGGCTGCCACGGGCTCGTCGCCCGTGCCGACCGTGAACAGTTCCGCGACGCGCAGTCCGGGCTCGCAGCCCAGATCCAGGGCGGGCTGCTCCTCGCGCGCGACGGGTGCACCGCCGCGAAGGTGTGTTGCGCGGACCCGCGGCCGGTCCAGGGCATCGCCGGGCGCGACGACGACCGCCCGCCGGCCGTCGCTCAGCCGCACCTCGCTCCCGGGCGGGTACAGGCCCAGCGTGCGGATCAGCGCCGCCAGCAGGCGCGGGTGGAAGCCGGCGGCGTCGCCCAGCATCATCTCGAACGCGCGGGCCGGCGACAGCGGCTGCTTGTAGGGTCGCCGCGCCGTCAGGGCCTCGAAGACGTCGCAGACGTGCACCAGTTCGGCGACGACGCCCGGCTCGTGCCAGCCCGGCAGGCGCGGGTAGCCGCCGCGGTCGTGCCGCTGGTGATGGCCCCAGGTCGCCGCCAGGACCAGCGCCGACCGCTCGCCGTTCTCCAGGAGGATGTGCGCGCCGACCTCCGGATGCGTTTCCACCACGCGACGCTCGTCGGCGTCCAGCCGCCCGGGCTTGAAGAGGATCTCCGGCGGGATGCGTCCCTTGCCCAGGTCGTGCAGCAGGCCCGCGGCCGCCAGTTCGGTGACCAGCGCCTCGGGCCAGCCGAGCGCGCGTCCCAGCAGCGCCGAGAGGGCCGCCACGCGCACCGAGTGCCCGATCGTGTAGCTGTCGTAGTCCGGGTAGCGCAGGAACTGCATGACGTCGAGCGAGGCGCTGGCGGTCAACCCGACCAGGCCCGCCCCGGCCGCCCGCGCCCGGTCCACGTCGACCGCCCCACTGTCGCTGACGGCCAGCGCGTTCGTCGAGACGGCGTCGTACATGGACTGGTAGACCTCGACCAGCGGCGCGAAGTCGTCGGCGCCGCAGACCGTCGCCAGCGGATCGTCCTGCCCGTCGGCGTCGAGATCGCCCTGCTCGGACAACAGCTCGGCCAGTCCGATGCGGCCGAGCCCTTCCCGCGCGAAGGCGGCCCTGGCTTCCTCGAGACCGCCGCAGGCGACGGTCCGGTCGGCGCCCAGCCGGAAGAACGCCACCAGGTCGCCGGCGGTGACCGTCTCGTCGAAGGAGAAGCCGCCGCACCGGAGACGTTCGGCGAAGTCGATCAGGGCCCGCCCGGCGATGGACGGGCCCACCAGGTAGCGGCCGTTGCGCACGAACTTGCCGCCGTGGACGCCGAACGCGAACGAGGCCTCGCCGCTGTCGCGCAGCAGCGCGGCCAGTTCGGCCGCAACCTCGCGCGCGGCGGCGACGACGCGCGGGTGCGTGTCGAAGTACATGCGCCGGTGGCTGATGCCGTTGGCCAGGCGGATGATCAGGTCGCCGAACCGCTGTTCCACGTCAGCGCTCCTTCTGCGGGTTCGGCGCCGCGCCCCGGGCGGCGGCCCGGCAGGACTCCGGCCAGGCGGCGCTCACGAGCCAGCGGCGCTCGCCCGCGATGCGGCGCAGCAGTTCGGCCGCGCGCGCCGATTCGTTCGCCGCCAGCCAGGCCACGGCGTCGGCCGTCCACGGCTCGTCGCGGCGTTCGCGCGGCAGCGCCGCGAGCGTGTCGGTCAGCAGCGCGGCCGCGAAGGCCCCGTAGGCCGGGGACGGCTGCGCGGAACCGGCCTCGCGGAGGATCTCCAGGAGCAGGCCGGCGTCGGCCACGTCGCCGTCGGCGCAGGCGGCGACGATCAGCCCGGTGAGGCGGTCCGGCGGCCGCTGTTGCAGTTCGCGCCGCAGCCGGGTGGTGTGGCGTTCGGCGGCGGCGCCCTGGAGCAGTACCGCGTGCACTCCCCTGGCGCGCAACGGCGGCACCAGGAACACCTGGTCGGACACCGTCGCGCGCGCGGCGGCGGGAAGGACCAGGAAACGGGGCGCCAGGCGCAGGGCGGCCCCAAGGTCCACTGCGCCGGCCGCCTGGCAGCAGCGCGCGGCCGCCGGCTCGGTCGCCGGGTCCAGTCCCAGGGCGAGGTCGTTGACCAGGTGCGGCCAGAGCAGTTCCAGCGCCGGCGCTTCCAGCTCGGGGTCGAGCCCGTTCCACAGGTGCACCAGCAGATCCGGCCGCTGGGCGCGCAGGGCCGCCAGCAGCGGCGGCAGCGCATGGTCGATCTCCGCCCCGAGCCCGCGCCGGGCCAGCTCCTGCAGGGCGTCCGCGAGCGTGGCCACCTCGGCGACGCCGATCTCCGGCGAACCGCAGGCTTCGACCAGCAGCGATTCCGCCGCCGCCAGGGCGGCATCCCGACGCCCGGCGCCGAGCACCCGGAAGCAGACGGCCAGCTGATCCCGCCGGGCCGAGACCTGGGGCGCCGCCAACGGCTCCGGGCGCTCCGCCAGTTCGCGGACGCGGCGTTCGAGCGCCGAGACGTCCTCGGCCAGCCCGCGGTCGGGCGGCGGCGCGTCATCGGGGCCGACGTCCTGGTCGTCCAGGCGCTTGCGGAGCTGCTCGAACACGAGCCGCGCCTTGTCGGGGTCGCCGCTCAGCTCCAGCGTGCGCCGCGCCAGATCCATCAACGCCGTGATCGCCTGGGCGCCGGGGTCGCGCTCCAGCAGCCGCTCGACGCCCGCGCGGATCTCGGCGAGTTCGGCGGCCGTGATGCGCGGGCTCTCGGCGTCGCCCGCGTCGTCGGCGGTCTGGCCCTCATCCGCGAGATTCACCGCGGCGGACTCCAGCACCGCCATCAGCTCGCGCAGGAACTCTTCGCGCACCGGGCTCCCGGCCGGCGCCGGGCCTGTCGTCTCGCTCCAGGCGTCGAGCAGGACGTCCAGTTCGTCGCCGCTGCCGGTCGGACGGGCCTCGTTCGCTTTGGACGCCTCGCCGACGCGGCGGCTGTCGGCGCTGACCGTCGACGGCAGCCCGGCGATGGCCAGCGTGCGGA
This sequence comes from uncultured Fibrobacteraceae bacterium, assembly GCA_964399195.1. GTDB lineage: Bacteria > Krumholzibacteriota > Krumholzibacteriia > LZORAL124-64-63 > LZORAL124-64-63 > CAINDZ01. The sequence goes on along the minus strand of CAYNPY010000008.1, from coordinate 42,374 downwards.
AGCTGTGGGCGCGCAGCCGTGTCTGCCGGTGTTCCTGGAACGCGGCCAGCGCCTGCCGCAGGTCGGCCGCATTCAGGCGGGCCGAGATCGACAGGCGCGCGAGGTCAAGGCCGACCAGCAGCGCGTGCAGCTGGCGCGCCGGTTTCTGCCGCGGATCGATCGTGACGCCGTCGACGACCAGGCCGTCAGCCGCGATCTCGAACGCGACGGTCTGGCGCGGGCACATCGCCTCCGTCAGCATGGCGGCGGCGGTCTCGGACGCCCGCAGGTACTGCTCGTGCTCGGCGGCGTAGTAGGTGGCGACCGTCAGCAGCCGGTCCAGCGCGTGCACGATCGTGCTCACGTGCGGCCGCACGGGGCGTCCTGCGCTGTCGAGCAGCTCGTCGCGATCGACCGTGAACATCGTCATCGCCGCGTCTTTCCGGTTCGGGCCCAAGCGGTGGCCCGCTGGGCGGGGCGTCCGTCCGGCTACGTGGGCGTTCTATCGGCCGATTGCCGGCGGGCTTGAGGGTCGTCTGAAAGTCTATCTCCTTATTTTGTAAGATGTTGTTGTCTGGGTGGCGTTTTTTCTGTCGCCCTGCTGTTCAAAAAAGATTATCATTATCGAACGGTCCCATCGGATCCGGACTGGCGAAGGGCGCCGCGGCGCGGGAACCGTCTCGTCGCCGCCGGGTTGCCGCGCCTTCGGGCCCCGGTTACCATCCGGCGCCGGTCGCAGCGACCGCGCGCCTTCGACTGCCCGTCAACGAGGAATCCGCCGCCGATGCCGCCCATCGTCCTGGCCAGCCTGGTCCCGGTCCCGGCCTACATCGGCCCGGGCGCCGGCTTCGCCCTGGGCGGCTCGTTCCTGTTCGCCTTGGCCGGCATCGCGCTGGCGCTGCTGGCGCTGCTGCTGTGGCCGGCGCGCGTGACGGTGCGTTCGCTGCGCGGGCGCGGCCGCCGCAAGGGCGCGCGGGCCCGCCGCGTGGTCGTGCTCGGACTGGACGGGCTCGATCCGATCCTGGCGCGGCGCTGGATGGACGAGGGCCACCTGCCCCACCTGGACGCGCTGCGGCGCGAGGGCGGCTTCCGGCCGCTGGGCACCACCTGGCCGGCGATGTCGCCGGTGGGCTGGTCCACCTTTGCCACGGGAGTGGACGCCTCCGGCCACAACATCTTCGACTTCCTGACGCGCGACCGGCAGACGCACCTGCCCACGCTGTCGTCGACGCGCCTGCGCCGCGCGCCGCAGCGCCGCCTGGGCCCGCTGAAGCTGCCCGGCGGCGGCCACCCCTTCGAGTCGCTCAAGCGCAGCAAGCCGTTCTGGACGACGTGCGCCGAAGCCGGCATCGCCAGCAGCATCCTGCGCGTGCCGATCACGTTCCCGCCCGACCGCTTCGGCGGCAAGCTGCTGTCGGCGATGTGCGTGCCCGACCTGCGCGGCACGCAGGGGACGTTCACGGAGTTCCGCGAGCCCGGCGCGGACGGCGGCGCCGGCGGGCCGGCGACCACCGGCGGGGTGCGACTGACCCTGACGCGCGACGGGAACGACCGCTTCCGCGGCGAGCTGCCGGGCCCGGACGCTCCCGACGGCCGCGGGCCGCTGACCGCGCCCGTGACCGTGACGCTCGACCGCGCCGGCGCGCGCGCGACGTTCACGCTGGCCGGCCGCGCGTTCACGCTGGGCCCGGACGAGTACTCCGACTGGATCCCCGTCGCCTTCGGCCGCGGCCCGCGGCAGGCGCACGGGATCTGCCGCCTGCGCGTGACCTCGTTCGCGCCGCGCTTTGCGTTCTACGTCACGCCGCTGCACATCGATCCGGGCAAGCCGGCGGTGCCCATCAGCAACCCGCCGCACCTGGCGCTGACGCTGGCGAAGCTGCACGGGCCCTACGCCACCCTGGGGCTGGCGGAGGACACCTGGGCGCTGAACGAGCGCGTCATCGACGAGCAGGCCTTCCTGGAGCAGGCCTACGCCATCCACGAGGAACGCCGGCGGCAGTTCCTGCACGCGCTGGACCGCACGCCCGAGGGCGTGGTCTCGGTGGTCTTCGACGCCACCGACCGCATCCAGCACATGTTCTTCCGCTACCTGGACCCCGAGCACCCGGCCAACCGCGGCAAGGACACCGAGCGGCACAAGGACGCGATCCTGGACCTGTACCGGCGCGCGGACGCGCTGGTCGGCGAGACGCGCGCGCGGCTGCGCCCGGGCGACGTCCTGCTGGTGGCCAGCGACCACGGCTTCAAGCAGTTCCAGCGCGGGGTGAACCTCAACGCCTGGTTCCGCGAGAACGGTTACCTGTTCCTGAAGTCCGATCCCGCCGGCGGACCGCTGCCGGCCGTCGCGCCGGGCACGCGCTTCGAGGTCGGCGACATCGACTGGCCGCGCACGCGCGCCTACACCAACGGGCTGGCCGGCTTCTACCTGAACGTCAAGGGACGCGAGCACGACGGCTGCGTGGAACCGGCCGACGCGCCCGCGCTCAAGCGCGAACTCATCGAACGCCTGCGCGGGCTGCCCGACCCCGGCCGCGGCGGCCAGGAAGCCATCACCGAGCTGTGGGCCGGCGAGGACATCTACCGCGGTCCCTACCGCGAGAACGGGCCCGACGTCATCGTCGGCTACAAGCCCGGCTACCGCGCGGACTGGGACGCGGCGGTCGGCGCCGTCGGCGGCGACGTGATCAGCGACAACACCCGCAGCTGGTCGGGCGACCACTGCATGGACCCCCGGCAGGTGCCGGGCGTCCTGTTCAGCTCGCTGCCGTTCGCGGCGGGCAAGCCGAGCCTGGTGGACCTGGCGCCCACGGTGCTGGACCTGCTGGGCCTGCCGCGGCCGGCGCACATGACCGGGCGCAGCATCTTCAGCGCGGACGGGGAGGCGGCATGAGCGCCAGGCGCGCGATGACCTTGCTGCTGCTGGCCTGGGCGCTGGTCCCGACGGCCTGCTTCGCGGCGGCCGCGAACGAGGGGCCGCGCGTGGTGATCCTCGGTTTCGACGGCATGGACCCGCAGTTGTTGCGGCAATACCTCGACGAGGGCGAGCTGCCTAACTTCCGCCGCTTCCTGGACCGCGGGGCCACGGTGCTGCCGTTCGGCACCGCCATCCCGCCGCAGTCGCCGGTGGCCTGGTCGAACTTCATCACCGGGCGCGACCCGGGCGGCCACGGCATCTTCGACTTCATCCACCGCGACCCGCGGACGATGCTGCCGCGCTTCTCGGCCAGCGAGGCCAAGGCGCCGGACAAGTTCTGGAAGCTGGGCCGGTGGAAGATCCCGCGCGGCAGCGGCAAGGTGGAGAACCTGCGGCAGGGGACGGCGTTCTGGGAGCTGCTGCCGGCCGCCGGCGTCGACGCCACCATCTTCAAGGTGCCGTCCAACTTTCCGCCCGTCGACTGCGAGGTGCGCAGCCTGTCGGGGATGGGCACGCCCGACATCACCGGCAGCTACGGCATCTCGACGCTGATCACGACCGACCCGCCCGTCGAGCGCGACCTGGCCGGCGGGCGCGTCGAGTCGGTGTACCTGCAGGACGGCCGCTTCACCGCGACGCTGGCCGGGCCCCGCAACACCTGGCGGCGCGGCGACCCCGAGGTGCTGGCCGCGGTCGAGGGCGTGGTCGACGCGCGCAGCCGCGCCGTCTGGCTCCGCGCCGGCACGCACGAGGTGGTGCTGAACGAGGGCGAGTGGAGCGAATGGGAACCCGTCGAGTTCCCGATGGTCCCGCTGCTGAAATCCGTCCGCGGCATCTGCCGCTACTACCTGATCAGCACTTCTCCGCACCTGAAGCTGTACGTCACGCCGGTGCAGCTGGATCCCATGCACCCGGAGATGCCGATCAGCACGCCCGGCGGCTACAGCCGCGAACTGGCCGAGCAGACCGGCCGCTACTACACGCAGGGCCTGCCCGACGACACCAGCGCGCTGGAGAACGGCTTCTTCGACGACGCGGACTTCGTCAAGCAGGGCCGCCTGGTCATGGACGAGCACCTGGCCCAGCTGCGCGCCGAACTGGACCGGTTCGCGAAGGTCAGGCGCGGCCTTCTGTTCTTCTACTTCAACTCGCCCGACCAGACCTGCCACGTGATGTGGCGCAACATGGACGCGGGCTCGCCCACGCACGCGCACGCCGATCCGGCCCATGCCGGCCGCATCCGCGACGTGTACCGGGACCTGGACCGCGCGCTGGGCGTGACGCTGGACCGCGTCGGCGACGACGCCCTGGTGATGGTGATGAGCGACCACGGGTTCGCGCCCTGGAACCGCGCCTTCCACGTCAACACCTGGCTGCTGAACAACGGCTACCTGGTGCTGGAGGAGGGGACGCAGCCCGGCGACGTGGACATGCTGCGCCACGTCGACTGGTCGCGGACGCGCGCCTACGCCGTCGGGCTGAACGGTCTGTACCTGAACCTGGCCGGGCGCGAGCGCGAGGGCGTCGTGCAGCCCGGCGCCGAGCAGCAGGCGCTGCTGGCCGAACTGAAGGCCCGGCTGGAGGCCGTCACCGACCCGCTCGACGGCCGCCCCGCCATCAAGTACGCCTACCGCGCCGACCAGGTCTACCGCGGCGAGCTGGCCGACGACGGGCCGGACATCGTCGTGGGCTACCACCGCGGCTGGCGAGGCAGCAACGAGTCGGCGCTGGGCCGCCTGCCGGAGCACGAGTTCTCCGACAACATGCTCAAGTGGAGCGGCGACCACTGCATGGCCGCCGACGAGGTGCCCGGCGTGCTGCTGGTCAACCGGCCGGTCAGGCGCGCCGACCCGGCGCTGGTGGACATGGCGCCGACGATCCTGACGCTGTTCGGCGTGCCGGTGCCGGACGACATGGTGGGCGGCGACCTGTTCGCCGAGTGAGAAACACGACGGCGCCGCGGGCGCCGCGACGAGAGGGGGCGGTGATGTTCGGCGGATCTTCGGTCAAGCTGGACAAGGACCTGCTGGCGAAAGTGCGGAAGTACGCGGGCATCGCGGGCTACGCCACGCCCGAGGAGTTCGTGCGCCACGTGCTGGAGCGCGAGATCGCGAAGTTCGAGTCGGGCGGCGAATCCGAAGAGGAGATCCGGCGGCGCATGCAGGGGCTGGGGTACATCTCGTGACGGCCGGGGCCTGAGTGAACGCCGTCAACGGCATCGTCGGGCGGCTGTTCGACCTGTTGCTGGCGCCTTTCGCGGGGGCTCCGGCCTGGGGCCTGGTGTTCGTGTCGGTGCTGACGGCGGTCTGGGCGCTGCTGCTGTTCCGCGTGGTGACGCCGCAGGCGAAGCTGGCCGCCGCGCGCGACCGCCTGCTGGGGCACATCCTGGAGATGGGGCTCTACCAGGACCACCTGCGCGTGGTGGGGCGCATCCAGCGCGACCTGGCGCTGGCCAACCTGCGCTACCTGGGAGCCAGCCTGCCGGCGCTGCTGGCGCTGCTGGTGCCGATGCTGCTGACGCTGGGCCAGCTGGAGGCGCGTTTCACGCGCCGCCCGCTGGCGGTGGGCGAGAGCGCGGTGCTGGCCGTGACGCTGGCGCCGACGGCGGCCGCGCGGCTGGACGGGTTGGCGCTCAGCGCGCCGCCCGGCGTGCAGGTCGAGGCCGGGCCCGTGCGGGATCCCGCCGCCGGCGCCGCCGCCTGGCGCGTGCGCGCGGGCGCGCCCGGCCGCCACGAGGTGCAGGTGACGCTCGAGGGCCGGCCCGTGGCCACGCGCATCGTCGCCGCCGGCGGCGGCCTGCCGCGCACGGCCGAAACCGCCAGCCAGGGCTGGGCGCACGCGCTGCTGTACCCCGGCGAAAGGCAGCTGGCGGGCGGCGGCGACGTGCTGGAGACGCGGCTGCGCTATCCGGGGCGGACGCTGCGCTGGCTGGGGCTGGACCTGCACTGGCTGGCGGCCTTCATGGTGATATCGCTGGCGGCCGGGCTCGTGCTCCGCAAGCCGCTGAAGGTGGAGATCTGAGATGCGGGTGCGCATGACGAACGCCGCGGCGCTTCTGGCGGTCCTGCTCACGCTGGGCGGCTGCGGCGCGGGGGACAAGGGGGGCGGGAGCGCCCAGGGCGGCGCGCCGGCCTCGGGACGCGGCGCGTCGTCGCGGCTGCTGTTCATCGGCGTCGACTCGGCCGATTGGCGTCTGCTGGATCCGATGATGGCCGCCGGCCGCCTGCCGGTCCTGAAGGCGTTCCGCGCGCAGGCGGCCTCCGGGCGCATGGAATCGTTCTACCCGCTGGAGAAGTCGCCGCTGCTGTGGGCGAGCATCTGCACCGGCGTCGAGCCGTCGGTGCACGGCGTGCTCGACTTCGTCAGGGGCGCGGCGCAGAAGCCGGTGACCGGCAGCGCCTGGCATGCGCCCGCGCTGTGGGACATCTTGGGCGCCGCGGGGCGCAGCACCTTCGTCAGCGGCATGTGGACCACATACCCGGCGCGGCCGATCAACGGCGTGATGGTCAGCGACTACCTGCCGTACGGGGCCGAGCGCAAGCGGCCGCTGGCCGGGCTCGTCGCTCCCGATTCGCTGGCTGCGGCCGTGACCGCTTGCCGCGTGGACCCGGCGTCGCTGACCGCGCAGCAACTGTCGCGCTTCCTGCCGCCGGGCGCGGACGCGGCCGCGGCGGAGAAGGCCTGGCCGCAGCAGATGCAGAAGCTGCGCGACTACTGGGCGGCCGACCTCGGCTACCTGGCGGTGGCCCGCGCGCTGCGGCACGCCGGCGACTTCGACCTGTTCCTCTTCTACCTGCGCGGCCCCGACACGATCAGCCATGCCTTCTACCACTACCTGGCCATCGACGAGACCGCGTGGCGCGGCGACCCCGCCGAGCACGCCATGTTCCGCGAGGTCGTCGAGCGCTACTACGACTGGGCGGACGAGGCCGTCGGCGAGGTGCTCTCCTGGTTCCCGCCGGACTACCCGACCGTCATCGCCTCGGACCACGGCTTCTACGGGCCGCGCCCCGAGGGCAAGGGCACCGTCGAGCACAGCGAGTGGGGCATCTTCATGGTGCGCAGCCCGCTCTACGAGGCCGGCGCCTCCTTCGGCCATCTGCAGCTGCTGGACATCTGCCCGACGGTGCTGGCGCTGCTGGACCTCCCGCCGGCGCGCGACATGCCGGGCAAGGTGCTGGCCGCCGGAACCACCGCGCGCGGGCGCGACCGCCTGGCGCACATCGAGAAGAACCGCGTCGAGTCGTACCTGGCCCTGCGCCCGGCCGTCGGCGGGGAGGCGCCCGAGGCCGACAGCGAGGTCGAGGAGGAGATCCGCCGCCAGCTGCGGTCCCTCGGCTACATCAAGTAGCCGCCAGCGCCGCCCGCCGGTACGCCGGTTGCAACGACTCCGCCCGAAACGCGAACCGAGACTGCGCGGGAGACCGCCGGCGTGGACGGCCGGCGGTTGCCTCCCGTTGCAGCGGCCTGCGCGCGGAGGACGGATGTCGTTGCCGGACAGTGGATTGACCGGAAGGGCGGTCGCGACCGCGGCACCTGCGGAAGCGGCTGCCGACGCGGACGCGTCCGGCGCGACCGCCGCCGCCGCCGCCCGGGAACTGGCCGGCGCGCCGCGGCGCGATCCGGAAGCGGTCGCCCGGCGCATCGACGCCTTCCTGGGCGGCCGCTCGCCCGAAGTGGTCTTCTTCCTCGGGCACGGCGACGGGTCCCATGCCGAGGCGATCCGGCGCCGCACCGACGCGGCGGTCCTGGTCTGGGAGCCCGACCCGGCCTCCTTGCCGCCGCCGCCGTCGACGCTGCCGCCGCGCGTGCGGGTGTTCACGAACCTGGGCGCGCTGGTCGAGGCGGCCTCCGCCATCACCGACCTCGCCTCGCGGCAGGTGGCCGTCGGTGCGATTCCCGAACTGCGGGAACAGGCGCCCGAGGCGTTCGCTCGCTTCGTCGACGGGGTCAAGCGCCTGCTGAGCTCCGCGCGGATCCGCCGGGCCACCCTGGCGCGCGCCGCGGGCGTCTGGTCGGGCCACCTGGCGGCGAACCTGCCGCGGCTGGCGACGCAGCTTCCGTTCGATGTCCTGGAGGATGTCGCCGCCGGCTGCCCCGGCGTCGTCGTGGGCGCCGGGCCCTCGCTCGACCGCGGGCTGGACGCTCTGCGGCGCCTGCAGGGACGCGCCGTCATCTGCGCGGTGAGCACGGCCCTGCCGCCGCTGGCGCGCGCCGGCATCGTGCCCGACCTGGTCGTGGTCATCGAGGCGAACGACAACTCGGCCCATTTCGCCGGCGTGCCGCACCTCGAGCGGATGCTGCTGCTGGCCGACCCCCAAGGGCATCCGGCGCACTTCACGGTCCCGCCCGCGCGCAGCCTGGCCCTGGCCGTGCAAGGCACGGCCGCCGGCGACTGGCTGGCGAGCGCCTGGGGCTGCCGGCCGCTGCCGAGCGGCGGCAGCGTCGCCTGCCTGGCGCTGTCGGCGCTGCACCGCCTGGGCTGCGATCCCCTCGTGCTGGCGGGGATGGATCTGGCGCTGACCGACGGGCGCACGCACGCCGCCGGCAGCACGCAGGGGCGGCGGCAGGGCCGGTACGACGCGCAGACCGGCCGCTTCGTCTTCACGTCCGAGGACCGGCCGGCCAGCGGTTCGTGGCAGGGCGAACTGGCCCCGGCCTGGGGCGGCGCGGCGCCGGTGCCGACGCGGCCGGCGTTCAACGCCTATCGTCTGTGGTTCGAGGCGGCTGCCGACACCTGGGCGCGCGACCGCGTGCTGATCAACGCCACCGGCGGCGGCGCGCGCATTCACGGCTGGGCGGAAGTGGAGCCCGACGATCTGCCGGCGGCGCTCGCGAGGCGGCTGCCGGCGGGCGGCGCACCCGCGCCGCGCGAACGCCTCGTCGCGGCGCTCGCGGACCGGGCCGCTCCCGATGCCGCGGCGCTGTGGCGCGAGGTCGCGCGCGAGACGGCGGCACTGGCGGCGGCCGCCGCCGCGGCGCGGACGGCGGCGGACCTGGCCGCGCGCGCCCTGGCGGAACTGGAAGCGGGGCGGACGGCGCGTCTGGCGCGCACGCTGCCCCGCCTGTCCGCGGCCGAGGCCGCCCTCGGCGAGCGCACCCGGGCCACCCGCCTGCTCAACGCGCTGGTCGGCGAGAAGGCCGCGGCGGCCGCGCGGGGTGACGCGCGGCCGCCGCAGGACGACCGTCTGGCGGTCACGGCCTGGTCGCTGCGCCAGAGCCTGCGCATCAGCGAGGCCGTGCGCGGGGGCGCCGCGGAACTGGCCGCGCTGTTCGGCCCGCTCAGCCCTTCTTCTGCGCCAGCGCCGCCTCGAACTTCGCCAGCTGCTCCTTGAAGTACTCGCGCTCCGGATCCAGCTCGATCGCCTGCTTGATGCGGGCGATCGCCTGCTCGCCGTCGCCGCGCTTGAGGCTGATCTCGGCCGCGGTGTCCAGGTAGCCGGCGCGGTCGCTCGGCTCCTCCGCCAGCTCCGCCGCCCGCATGGCCAGCGCCTCGGCCTCCTCGAGGTTCACGCCGTTCTCCAGGCACCACCAGGCGAACTGGTTGAGGCGGCGCGGCTCCTGCTCCCATTTCTCCGGCAGCATGGCCTTGCGCAGCTCGACCGCCTTGGCGACGTCCTTCTCCACCAGCAGCGCGTGGTCGACCTTCAGGCCGCGCACGGTGCGCGCGGCCGGCGAGTCGTCCGGCAGGCCGGCGGCCGCGGCCAGCCCGGCCTCCAGGTAGGGCACGCCGTCGGCGGGCCGCTCGTGCCGGCGGGCCAGCTGCAGCATCATCGCCGACAGCTCCACGCGGTCGACGTCCGTGGTGCCGGCCGCGGCCAGCACGCGGTCGCCCTCCTGCTTCATCTCCTCGAAGCTGAAGCCGCCCTCGTCGGCGTAGAACATGTAGGTGAAGATGTTCCGCGTGTAGTCGTCGGCGCCGGCGGGATCCAGATCGCGGGCCTGGCGGAAGTGCTTCACCGCGCCGGCCCAGTCGTAGCCGGTGGCCACGTCGTTGGCCAGCGAGACGGCCAGCGCGGCCGTGGGCGCCGCGGCGAAGGCCTCGCGCTTCTGCGCCAGCGTGCGCGTGTCGCGGCGCGCCGCGGCCACCATGCGCGCGAACGCCTCGGGGCCGTCGTAGCCGATCCAGCGCTCGATGGGCTGACCGTCGGCGTTCACGGCGTAGTAGGTGGGGTAGCCGCGGACGTCGTACTTCTTGGCGACGGCCGGGCCTTCGCCCTTCTCGCAGTCGACCTTCAGGAACACGACCTCGGCCAGGGCGGACTTGATGACGTCGCTGCTGCTCGCCTCACGGGCGAACACCTTGCAGCTGGGTCACCAATCCGTGTAGAAGTCGATGATCAGGACCTTGTCCTGCTGGCGGGCCAGGGCCAGCGCCTCGTCGAGGGTGGCGGGGCCGCCGTCGGCGGCCACGGCCACGCCGGCGAGCAGGCCCAGCGCCAGCGCCGCCAGGGCGCCGGCAAGCGGAGGATTGCGCATCGTGTTGCTCCTGTCGGTTGATCGGGCCGGAAGTCGGCGGGAGCCCGGGAAAGCCCCCGGGGCACAATAGGGCTTCTACGGCGCGCAGACCAGCGGGTTTCCGCAGCTGCCGATCGACTCATTATCCTGTTTTTCGACAATGGGTTGCCGTCATGGCCGCGGAACGACGCGTCCTTTTTTTGCCGACCGGGAACTTTCGCGGCGCCCGTTTCCGTTGTCCCGACATGCGAACGCGCCGTCCGCAGATCAGGTTCGAGCGGGCGGCGCCGGCTTCTCCGGGGCAATCCGGAAGCAGCAATCAACGAGGGGGTAGCCCGCATGTCGTTTCGAACGATTCGTCCCGCCGTCGCTTCGGGCCTCGGCGCCCTGATCCTGGCCCTGTTGGCTGCCGTCGCGCCCGCGCGTGCCGCCGAGGTCGACTTCGTCGGCTTCGGCTGGGAGACCGGCGGTCTGGCCTCGAGCCAGCCCGGCGACCAACTGGCCCTGGCGGCGGTCGTCACGCAGATCGACCCGCTCTTCGACGTGGATCTCGGCGCGCAGGAAGCAACGCTCTTCATCGACGGCCTGTCCAGCCTGGGTGCGGTCTTCGACCCGGTGTCCGGCGCCACGACGGTCACGTACGCCGGCGGCGTGCTGGCCCTGCACGCAGGCAACCTGCGCAACCACGACTGGGGCGTGGATCCGGTCAACGCGACGGTGCCCGCCACGTTCAACGACGGCGATCTCGTCTTTTCCGGCGTGTTCAACGGCTTCGCGCTGACGCTGCTGCCGTCGGGCATCGGCGTCTTCGAGGGCTACGTGGACGGCACCGGCGGCAGCGCCCTGGCCGGACCCTGCTCGAACTGCGCCTACACGTTCGCCGGCACCTTCAATGCGTCCACAGGCGCGCAGATCCCCGACGGCTACGACCTGCAGGTCGACGGGGTGCTCGAGGTGGAGTCCGCCGTCGCCGTCGAGAACGTCAACTGGGGTTCGCTCAAGCAGCTGTACAACCCTGGCCGGTAGGGCCGCGCACCGCGCCGCCGGCAGAACACACTTCCACGTGGAGGAAGGACCAGGATGATGAAGACAATGATCACGCTGATTCTGCTCGGGCAGGCCATACTCTCGACGGCCGCGCTCGCCACGCAGATGTTCGATTTCGACGCCCAGGTCGTCATGCCCGAAGGGGTTGGCGGCACGGCGACGGTGTACGGCAAGATCGTCAACGGTGACGCCGTGGCGGCGCCGCTGCCGCTCGATTTCGCGAACCACCAGTACACCCTGGTGATCACGGGCCTGACGCTCGACTCCCTCGGCGCCACGAGCCTGTTCGCAGGGGGCGCCGTCGCGATCTACGAGGACGCGGCCACGCCCGCCGATTGGGCGAGCCCAACGACTTTCGCCGACGGCACGCTCGTGCTGGCCGGAACCCTCGGCGTCTTCCAGCGCACGATGGTCACCAGCAGCCTCGGCAGCGGCGCCGGGAGCGTCGACTGGTCGGGCGGGTCGCTGCTGGATCTGCTGGCGCCCGCCGACCGCACCGGCTGGCCGCTGCTGACGGCCGTCTCGCGCGCCGCGACGCAGGTGCTGCCGGGCTACTCGGAACGCTGGGATGGCAAGGTCGAGCCGCAGGAAGACGTCGTTTCGACGGAGCAGCGGAGCTGGTCGGAGCTGAAGGCGGAGTACCGCTAGCGGATGCCGCCCAGCGGGTCGGCAACGGCCGGGATCCCCTGCCTTGGCAGGTGCACGATCCTCTCGGACGCCTCCGGGTCCCGGCCGCGCCGCATCGATCGGGGTTGGGTTGACGCTGGTCAGGCGTTATCATCGGGGCGGGGGGAGTCCCGGACACCTGACGCGAGGACCCGACGCGTTGACGCTTCGCCTGTCGCCCGCCGAGCGCCGTCGCTTCGCCGCGGAGATCGAGCCGCATCTGGACGTTCTGTACCGCATGGCCCGCGCCGTGTGCGGTGACGCGGACCTGGCCGACGACGTTGCGCAGGAGGCGTTCCTGAAGGCCGTCCGCGGCTTTGGCGGCTTGCGACCGGGCAGCAATGGGCGCAGCTGGCTGGCGCGCATCGTGCACAACACCTGTCGCGACCTTTGGCGCGCGCGGGCGCGTCGAGGCGAATCCGGCTGGGACGACGACCTGGCCGCCGAGGCGGAACTGTCGGAGGCCGCGCCGGATTGGGAGCCGGCCGTCATCCGCGAGGCCTTCGACGACGAGGTGGAGGCGGCGCTGCGCGCGCTGCCGCCGCGCTGGCGGGCCTCAGTGCTGCTGGTTGACGTCGAGGGCTGGAGCTACGACGAGGCGGCGGCGGGTCTGGACATCGCGCCCGGGACGCTTCGCTCGGGCCTGCACCGGGCGCGACGGAATCTGTATGAGCGGCTGCGCGCCGCGCGCCGCAGGCGCGACGCGGCTGCCGGGGGAAGCGCGGATTGAGCCTGGATGAACGGCAGCATTGCCGCGCGGTCGAACTGGACCCGCACGGTATCACGTGGGACGAACCGACGCGGGCCCATGCCGACGAGTGCCCGGATTGCGCCGCCTTGCGTCGTGGCGCGGCCGACCTTGCGGCGCGATTGCGCGAACTGCCTTTGCTGGCGGCTCCGCTGCCGGCGCCCCTGCGCGCCAGGATGCTGGCGGAGCTGGAGGGTGCGCCGCGGGACGTTTCGCGCCCGGGAGCCGGCGAGGAGCGGTCCGGAACCCGCCGCTGGTCTGCGCCGCGCCGGATAGCGTTGCCGCTCGCGCTGGCGGCTTCACTGACGCTGGGCGTGGTTCTCGGCCGCTACGCCGACCTGCTGCCGACGCGGCTGTCCGCGGAGGTGCCTCGCAACGTCGGCATGTACATCGAGGACGTCACCCACGACCACTATCTGCTGGAGAGGATCGGGCGTCCGCTCGAGGTGTTCATCACGGACCAGCGGGATCTGTCCGATTGGCTCGGCGAGTCGCTCAGCTTCCGCATCGAGTTGCCGGCGCCACGCGCCGGCTATCGCTTGCAGGGCGGCCGGGTCTGGCACACGGTCGGCCGCCTGTCGGCGCTCGCCTCGTACGAGATCGCCGACGGCCAGCGCCTCGTCCTGTTCGCGGTGCCGGCGCAGAACCTCGATCTGGAGGGCGCCCCGTCGTCGCAGGTGAAGGGATGGCGGGTGTTCAGCGGCCAAGGCTGGGAGCGCGAGGCGCGGGTGTGGATCGACGGCGACCTGGCGATGGCGCTGGTGGCGCCCGCGGGACGCCTGCCCGCCGACTGGGCGGACGCCTTCCTGCCTTGAAGAACACCCGCGCGGCGCCCTAGTCGCGGCGCGGCGCCCCCTGCTTGGGCGACCGGTCGGCCCGCCACAGCCCCCAGTGCTTTTCCACCTCGTCGGGGTGGTCGCCGCCCTTCCAGTTCTCGTCGAAGGCCTCGAAGAAGAAAGCGGTTACGCCGGCGCTGTCGGCCCAGGCGCGCAGGTCGGCGTGGAAGCGCGCCTGCTCCAGCTCGCCGAGGACGCCCTTCATCAGGGTGGCCTGCTCGCCCGCGGTATGGCGGCGCGTAGCCCAGCCCGTCTCGCCGATGAACACCGGCACGCCTGCGTGCCGCGCCCGCGCGTCGGCCAGTTGCGCCTGCAGCCAGGGCAGGGCCTCGTCCAGTTGCTTGCCGTTCCACAGCGGATGCGCGTGCAGCAGGATGAAGTCGACCTCGGCCGCCACGGCGGCGCTCTCGGGCTTGTTCCAGAAGTTGAAGTCGTCGGCGGTCGTCACCGGCACGGCCACGCGGGCGCGCACTTCCCGCAGCGCGGCCAGCAGGACGGACGGGTCGCAGCGGTGGGCCGACCACGAGACCTGCGTCTCGTTGCCGACGCAGACGGCGGCCACCAGGTCCGGATATTCGGCGGCCAGCGCGACGGCGGCCTCGATCTCGGCGCGGTTGCCGACGCTGTCGTCGGGCGCGATCCACGCGCCCAGCACGACCAGCGGCCGGCCGCTCTCCTCGCGCAGCACGTCCAGCAGCGTGCGGGCGAAACCGCCGGCGTCGTAGATGCGCAGCAGGGGCCAGTGGTCGCGCAGCAGGCGAACGTCCTCGCGCAGCTGGGCGGCGTCCGGGTCGACGGCGCCGGGGCGCTGGCCGTCGCGGTGGGGGCCGTAGCAGATCGCATTGGGCGTGGGCAGGCCGGCGGGCGGGAAGGGGCGCCGCTCGCCGGGCGCGACGGCGGCCGCGGCCGATGCGGCCAGGAGCAGCGCGGCGCCGAGCGCGAGCGCCGCCAGCGGCCCTGCGGCCCGCCCGCGCCTCACGCCTGCACCGGGCCGGCGCGACCGCGCCGCTGCTCCAGCTCGCGGCGCACCTCGTACGCCCGCGCCTCGGTGATCGGGAACGTCGCCACGGCCCAGATGGCCAACGCCGAGCAGAGCAGGGGCACGCCGGCGTCGAACAGCCGCAGCAGCAGGATCGTGCCCGGCGCCTGAGCGCCGCCCAGCGCCACGTCGAAGCCGGAAGCGTTCAGCATGTAACCGCCGCCGGCCAGCGCCGCGGACATGCCCAGCTTGACCATGAACCAGAAGATGGACCCGAACATGCCCTCGCGCCGCTGGTGCGTCTGCAGTTCGTCGGCGTCGACGACGTCGGCGATCATCGACGGCACCAGCGTGAACAGCCCGCCCAGGCTGAACGCCAGCAGCGGCGCCGGCAGCACCACCAGCCACGGCACCTGCGGGTTGTAGCAGACCCACTTGAGCGCGTAGCCGACCATCGCCACGCTGGTCGAGACGAAGAACGCGTGCCGCTTGCCGATGCGCGTGCCCAGCCAGGCCACGAACGCCACCACGGCGAAGTTGGCGAAGCCGCCGACGGTGCCCGCGAGCCCCGCCCAGCGCGCGCCCAGCTCCTGGTCGCCGCCGCAGACGTAGTAGATGATGACGTAGCTCTGGAACGACGAGATGAGCATGAAGCCGTTGAAGAGCAGGAACGTGGCGGCGCTCAGCTTCAGGAACGGGCCGGAAGACATGGTGATGCGGAAGCCGCGCAGGAACTCGACGACGTTGCGCCGGAAGGCGCCGCCCTTCGCGGCCGTCTCGCGGCGTTCGGCGGACTCGGCCGCGGCGACCGCCGCCATTCGCTCGCGCAGGAAGATCGCCGGCAGGATGCCCAGCCCGGCCACGACCACGGCCAGGATGATCGCCAGTCCGGAGGCGCCCGCGATCTGGTCGGGGAAGAACCCCTTGTAGGTCATGATCCACAGGAACCAGGGCGAGACCATGAAGGCGGTCTGCCCGATGAAGTTCTGCGTGCCCATCAGGCGCGTGCGCTCGTGGTAGTCCGGCGTCAGCTCGTAGCCGAGCGCCACCCATGGCGTGGCGAACATCGTGTAGCCGATGTAGAAGAGGATCGACCCGATCATGAAGTACCAGAAGTAGAACATCTCGCTCTGCCCGCGCGGCAGCTGCCAGAGCAGGGCGAACAGGACGGCGGTCAAGAGCGCGCCCAGGAAGATCCACGGCCGCCGGCGCCCCCAGCGCGAGCGCGTGCCGTCGCTGATGAAGCCCATGATGGGATCGGTGAGCGCGTCGGTGAAGCGGGGGATCGCGCCCAGCAGGCCGACCAGGGCCGGGTTCATCCCGAAGCCCAGGTTCAGCACGATCATCATGCCGCCGCTGGCGGCGCCCAGGAGGTTGTTGACGAAGGCCCCGGTGCCGTAGGCCAGACGCTGGCCGAAGCCGATGCGGTCTTCCGGCGCTGTGCGGACGTGCTGGGCGGCGTGCATGGGGCCCCCTTCGGGTTCGCGAGCGGCTCTCCCGGCGCGGCGGTCCGGCCCCGGGGTGCCCTGCCGGAGACTTTGTACGACCGCCGAACAAAGTACCTTGACAGCATACAGGGGTCAAGCGGATTCTCCAAGGTGTGCTTCGCCCAGCGGGCCGGAGGGCGCGATGCTGATCAGCCTGGAAAATCTGCGGATGCTGGTGCTCCACGTCATGCGCCAGCGTCTGGCGCAGGGCGCCGATCTGGACGAGGGGGCGATGCTGGCGCGCCTGGAGGCCGCCGCCGGCAGCTATGACGGTCTGGCGGCGCTGGCTGCCGAGCTGCGCGAGCCGCCGCTGCGGGCGGACTGGCCGTGGGAGGAGCCGCTGGCCTGGGACGCGATCGTCGCCGCGTCCGGCCGGCTGGCGCCCGGCGCGCGGTGGCCGGAACCCGACTTCGCCGCCGTCGCCGCCGCCGTGCGCACGGGATTCCTGGGGTCGGTGTGCGGCTGCCTGCTCGGCAAGCCGCTGGAGGTGGACCCGACGGCGGCGGAACTGCGCCGCGCGGGCGAGGCGGTGGGCGAGTGGCCGCTGCGCGACTACGTGAGCGAGGCGTTCCTGGCGGCGTTGGGAAGGCGCCACGACTCCTGGCCGCAGACCACGCGCGGAAACCTGCGCTTCGCCGTGGCCGACGACGACCTTCACTACACGCTGCTGGGGATGCTCGCGCTGGAGCGCCACGGGACCGCGTTCACGCACGACGACCTCTACGACCTGTGGGGCCGCAACCTGCCGCACCTGTGGACCTGGGGCCCCGAGCGCACGGCTCTGTTGGCGCTGGGCGTCGCCCGCCACCACCTGTTCACCGAGGGCGCGCAGCGCGCGCCGGCGCCCCACGACGTGCTGTGGCTGAACCCGGGCGACGAGCTCTGCGGCGCGCTCATCCGCGCCGACGCCTACGGCTGCGCCTGTCCCGGCCATCCGGACCTGGCCGCGCGGCTCGCGTGGCAGGACGCCTCGTTCACGCACGCGCGCACCGGCGTCTACGGCGCCATGTTCGTCGCGGCGCTGATCGCGATCTGCCTCGGCGCGGAGGCCGGGCCGCCCGGCAACGATCGCCTGGACCTGGTGGAAGCCGCGCTCGAGCGCGTGCCGTCCCGCTCGCGGTTCGCCGCGGCGGTGACCGAAGCGCTCGGCATCGTCGCCGCCTCGCGCGACTGGCAGGCGGCCAGCGATGCCGTCTGCGCCCGCTTCGGGCGGCACGGGCACTGCCAGGTCTTCCAGGAAGTCGCCGCACTGGTCAACACGGTGAAGCATGCGCGCTCGGTGGACCACGGCTTCTGCCTGCAGGTCAGCCAGGGCGCGGACACCGACAGCTTCGGCGCCACGGCGGGCATGATCCTCGGGTGCCTGTTCGGTCCCCGTGGGTTGGACGGACGGTGGCTGTCCCCGCTCGGGGGCGAGCTGCGCCACACGCTGGCCGACCTCCACGAGTATCGGCTCGAGGCGCTGGCGGGGCGCCTGGGCGCGCTGGCGAGCGCCATCCACGCCGAGACTTCACATGGCCCGCGGACCGGGGCCTGAGCCGGCGCTGCTGCGAGCGGGTTGCCGCCGGGCGCAACTTATTGAACAATAGTCACTTGCTTGAAGGTGCGATTTTCTGTCGCCTGCATCCGAGGACGGCATCCGGCGCACGGGAATTTGTGTGAGCCGCCCTCACTTTTGAACTTGATTCGGAAACCGAACATAGTCTATGATGGAAGCATGGGAGCGCTGCCGCCGTGCGCCCGATTCTGCGGTGGCCGGTCCCGGGAGACATCGCGCCGGCGGAATGATCGCCCGGAGCGGTACGTCGATTCCGTCCGGTTGCCGATGCAGGCCACGGCCGCAGCGGCCGACCAAGCCCTCAACGAAAGGCCCAGACATGCGCCGCAATGCGAAAGCGCTCGTCATCCTGCTGGTGTGCGCCCTGTGCGCCGGCTCCGCCCTCGCCGCTGACGTCACCGTCAGCCCCCAGATCAGCAACGGCTACATGAACGTCTACGACCTCGGCTACAACTACCTGTGGGGCAGCGGCTGGGGCTTCGCGGACCTGGTCGCCGCGTTCTCGGGCCCGAACCTGGTCCTGAGCCCGAACTCGATCGGCGACCCCGATCCGTACTGGTACCTGCCCAGCGGCGGCCCCGGCAGCGTGGGCCAGAAGATCATGTTCGCGGACTCGTACGCGCAGGTCGATGACGGCTCGTTCGCCGGCCAGACCCTGACCTTCACCGGCACCGTGCTGTCGAACACGCTGACCACGGCGCACGTCGCCAAGGCCTTCATCCGCGACTTCGCGCCGGACTTCTCGTCGTTCAACCAGACGATGATCGACCTGCCGAGCAGCGGCGACTTCACGCTGTCGCTGGCCCTGCTCAACGACCCCGCCCGCCACGTGCAGTGGGGCTTCGAGATGATCGGCGTCTGCGTGTGGATCACCGACGTGGCGCCGTACGGCAACATCGTCATCGGGCCGTACACCCCGGTGTCGACCGAGACCGAGAGCTTCGGCGGCGTGAAGGCGCTGTTCCGCTAGTTCGCGCGTTCTGCAACGGGACCGGCCGCTCCTTGCACCAGGAGCGGCCGGTTTCGCTCCGCCGGCGCGCGAAGCGCCTCAGTCCCTGATCCTCACGACGTTCCCCGCCGAATGGGCGCCGAACTCCGGCGCGTACACCGACTGGACCACCGCCGGTTGGGCGGCGAATACGCCGCTCACGGCCGCGCGCACGCGGTAGGCCAGCGTGATGCGCCCGGCCGGCAGCCACGGGACGAAGAAGCTGGTCGCCGCGTCGCGGACCTCCTGGTGATGGTAGATCCCTTCGTTCCAGCGCGGACCTGAGCGCATGTCGACCGGTTCGCAGCCGGCCGCGCGCGGGTCGCGGATGTGCACGTACTCCGCGGACTGCCGGGCGGTGACCGTGAGCCGCACTTCGATCTCGTCGCCGATCTTCACCCTCTCGCCGTCGCGCAGCGGCGTCAGCAGCGGGCGTCCGTCCTTCAACTCGCGACGGAACAGCTCACGGGAAACGGCAAGTAGATCGCCGTCGCCGGTCGTCGGCATCCTCTCGGTGCTGAAGGTCCACGTGGCCGTGGCAAAAGCCAGGCCCGGCGATTCGCGTTGCACGACGATGGTGTGCATCGTCGCCGGATCGATCCGGTCGCCCTCCAGCACGATCACGTCGGACCCGGAAAGGGGCTCGTCGGGATCGGCGACGAAGCGTCGCTCCTGGGCTCCCAGCTCGACGCGCACGATGCCGCGCGCGTCGAGGGTACCTTCGGCGTCGAGGTAGCGCGCCAGGGCGTAGATCGCCTCGGCGGTCGCGCGCGTCGAGCCCCAGTGGCTCAGTTGGCGATTCAGCAGCAGCCACTGCGCCAGGCCGCGGCGTCGCGGGTCGTCGGGGCGGATCTCGGTGGCCGCGCGCAGGAAGACGGCGTGCGATCCCACGCGGTCGTTGTGCCAGAGCCACGAACGGTCCTCGGGCTGCCAATAGACGCCCAGGTCGGGGTCGATACGAGCGCCGTCCAGCACCGCTTCGTACAATGCGCGGGCATCGTCGGGGCGGCCCGCGCGGTGGAGCGTCAGTGCCAGATACGCCTTGAGCAGGCGCGGCAGGGCGAAGCGGCGGCTCCAGGCCTGTTCGATGAGCGCGTCGCGATCGCCGGCGGTGAGTCCTGACCCACGCCAGGCCGTCTCCGGCCAGATCGACAGAAGATGCCCGAGCAGCGTCGACAGGTCCGGTCCCAGCCTTCCCCACGGGTCACGATGGCCATCGCCTCCGCACTGATCGCCCAGATACCGCCACGCGTTCGCCACCACGTCGTCCGGCGCCCCGAGACCGAACTCGGCGGCCCGCGCCAGCGCCAGCAGGACCTGCAGGGTCACGTGCGTCGATGACGGTCCGCCGGGGTGCCAGGGGAACCCGCCGTCGCCGCGCTGCAGTTCGCGCAGACGGAACAGCGACAGGTATCGCTGGCGGCTCGCCACATCCGGGGCCAACAGGTGCACGACGGCCAATTCCGTGGGCCGGCCCGCGGCCTGGTGCAGCCACGGCGTCTCCTCGAAGCGGAGCCAGCGGTTGGGATCGCTCGCGTCCCACGCCGGCAGCGGCGTGTCGCGATCGGCCAGTCCGGCCGCAAGCGAAGCCAACTGCGGCCGGCCGGCGAACAGCCGCGACATGATGCCGCTGCACAGGAAGCGATCGACGATCAGGTCGGTGCTCTCATACGGGTACTCCACCAGGTAGGGCAGCGCCCGCAGCAGCGCGGGCAACAGGCGCTGGTCGATCGTCACGGTCAGCTGCTCGTCGTGGCGCGTGGGATCGGGCTCGGCCATGGACGCGAAGTGCAGCTCGCGTCGCGAACTGTCGGCCAGGGCGACGAAGCGCGATTGCAGCAGGTGCTTGCGCTCCGGCAGGATGGGCAGCAGATGCTGCTCGCCGTCGCCGCGGTCGCCGGCGCGGGCCAGCGCGCGCACGGTGGCGGGACCGGCGCCCGTCGGTGCCCTCACGGCGTAGGTCACGGTGGCAGTGCCGCCGGGCTCGACGCGGAAGCGGCGCACGGGCCGCTCCAGGCCGAAAGCGGGGCCGAGGTCGCGGCCGTCGGCCGGATCCTCGATCTCGAGGCGCACTTCGCCGGCAAGCACGGCGTCGCCGGCGTTGCTGACCAGAACGCGCAGGTCGGCGGTGTCGCCCTCGCGCAGGAAGCGCGGCAGGATCGGGCGCGCCAGCAGGTCCTTGACGGTGCGCAGCCGGCGTTCGGCCTGCCCCGCGCGCAGGTCGCGCGTGAGCGCGGCCACCAGGACCTTCCATTCGGTCGCCGACTCGGGCGCGCGGAACTCGATTACCGCCCCGCCCGCCTCGTCCAGTTCGACGTGCGGCAGGAAGAAGCCCGTCTCCGCGAAGTCGGTCCGCGCCGACACTTCGTCCCAGGCCAGCGACGAGGTGATGCTCATCAGGTCCTCGCCGCTGCGTCCGCCCCGCACGTAGAGCTCGCCGGCTCGGTAGACGACGCCGGCCTGTTTCGACAGGGCATCCTCCACGGAATCGATGGCGTACTTCTCGAACGTCTCGCCGCGAACCGTGTGCTCGGTCACGGCCGACTTGATCTCGACCATGTATTCCTCGCCGCGGACGACGAACGGCTGGGCTACCGGGATGCCCTGGGCCGCCAGGTCCCGGGCCAGGGCCGGATCGACGCCGGTCAGCCGCAGTTGGCCGCGTTCGTTCAGCTGGTGGTCCAGCCGCGTGCCGGGGAACCACCGCAGGAAGTCCGGCCCCAGGTCGGGCAGGCCTTCCGAGCGGGGCGGACGCCGCAGCGGGCGGCGATGCCAGCCGCGGGCGCGTTCGCCGGCAGTGGCGTACGGAGTCCGCGCGTGCCGGCTGAAGGCCAGGCCGGTCAGCGGGTCCGGCAACAGCAGCGGTGCCACGGCGTCGAGGCTGCGGTCGTACATCAGCGCCAGCACCTCGGCGGCCGCTGTTCGGGGGTCCGCGCCGTGAACCTCGACCCGGAACGAAGACTCCTCGCCCGGTCTCAGGTGATCGCGAAACGAGGTGAGGGCCACCGACAAGCGCTTCTCGGTCCAGGGCACGCGCACGTGGCGCATCTCGCTGACGAGCTGGTGGTCGCGTACCACGCAGGCCTGCAGGGTAAGTCCCTCGTGCATCGGCGCGGTGACCGGGATCTCGATCACAGCGCTGTCGGGGTCGACGAACCAGCTGCGCCACAGGCGTTCACCGACCAGCAGTCGCGCGTGGACCGGCGCCCCGGCCAGGCCCGACGCGACGACGAAGCGCACGGTATCGCCCACTGCCGCCTGTTCGGCAGAGGATTCCAGCAGCAGCGGCAGGGCGGACGGCTCTCCGGCGGCTCCCGCGCTCGCGGCGACGTACACCTGGCGGCTCGCGCTCACGGGGCGGCCCTGCTCGTCCGCCGTATCGTAGATCAGTCGGCAGGCGCCGCTGACCACCGGACGAAGGACGATCCGTGCCAGGCCATCGTCGCCATGCACCGCCGCGCCGGCGGCGAGTGTGTCGCCCTCGGCCCAGGTCCCCACCGCGGTTAGCCAGGGCGGCGCCGCATCCCAGCGCGGCGCCAGCGTGTCGCCCTCGGTGACGCAGAAGGCGTCCGGCCGCAGCAACCCGCTTCCGGGCAGATCCCCCGGCAGGCGCGCGGCGCCCGGCGCCACCAGGGACATGAGCCGCCAACGTCCGTCACCTGCGCGCGGCACGCGGTTGAGATCGGTCAAGGCGACCGTGAACGTGTCGGCGCACCCGGCGGCCAGCAGGGCGCCGTGCGGTTCGAAAGCAGCCAGGCGCTCGACCGCGCCGATCCGGAAGTGCAGATCGGCACCGCGGGTCTCGCCGCCGGGATCGGTCACGTCGACATGGAGGTGGTAGCTGTCGAGGCGCGCCTGGCCGTCGTCGGCTGCGGGCATCTCCCCGGGCACAAACTCCGCGGCAAAGGAGCCGTCTTCGCCGGTGATACCGGAGCCGGACGCGAACACGGCGCCTCCGCCGGCCGCGTGCCCGTCCCAGCCCCGCCACACCTGCGTATTGCGGCGCAGGCTCCATTGCACGCGCCCGCCGGACACCGGCTGTCCGTGCAGGTAGCGGGCGAGGCCCTCCAGTCGCGCGGGCCGTCCCGGCTGCGGCGCGGCTGCCGGATCCGGCAGCGTGACGTCGAAGGTCGGGCGCTTGTATTCCTCGACCCGGATGTGGGCGCCGCCCTGAGGTTCGGCGGCGATGAACCACTGCCCGAGCAGCCTGTCCTTCGGCAGCGCGAACGAGCCCGAGGCCGAGCCGAAGTCGTTGGTCGTGTCCCTCGCCACGGCGACCACTTCCCCGTTGGCGTCGCGCAGCCGGACCGTGACCGGCTCGCCGGACGCAGCGTGCATGCCCATGAGCCGCTCCGCGGTGGCGTAGGTCACGACCTTCCAGTGCACGGTCTGGCCGGGCCGATAGGCGGCGCGGTCGGTGTAGACGAATGACCGCAGGCTCGGCGTCGCCGTCAACGCGCCTGGCCGCCAGACGTGGTACAGGCGGGCCAGGTGTCCCTCGTGGGACACGCGCAGCTGCAGGCCGCCCTCGATCTCTCCGCCGAGCCGCGCGCTCCCATCCGCCCCCGTGAGGGCGGTGAGGCGCTGGCCGTCGGCCGCCGCCGCGCCGCTGCCGGCCGCCATGACGGTCGCCCCTTCGACGGGCAGGCCGCTGTCGGCGTCACGCACGAGAACGTCCAGCCCGCCTTCCAACGGCAGCGCCGTCACGACCAGATTGCTCACCAGAATCTCCTGGACGATCATCCGGTCGCTGCCGCCCTTGAAGCCGGGGCCCGTCGAGGCGACCACCGCGTACGTTCCGGGCGCACAGGGTGGCAGCCCGGTCCAGGACCGATGGTCGCGGTAGTCGGGCGTCGGCGGCAGCGCCACTTCCCAGGCCAGGTCCGGCGCGTGCCTGTCGATGTGCCTGTCGAGGTCCTTCGGATTGAGCCACGGCGTCGACTGCGGCCAGTCCTCACCGGGATCGTGGCGCCAGGCCCGGAAGTACAGGCGCGGCAGGTTGCGGTGGATGATCGCAATGGTGCGCCGCCCGGGGGCGTCGGCGCCCATGGCCTCGAGACGCCATTCGGGGTGCTCGATCTGCTCGAGCAGCGAGGCGCAGAAGCGACCGCCGATGCTCTCGGGATGGCGCGCGGCGCCACGGGCGCAGGCGGCGCGGGCCAGGAGGTGGCCGTCGGGTCGCTCTTCGCGGACCAGGAATTCCGCGAGCTGCGCCTGGCCCTGCGACCACCACGGTTCGGTCGGGTCGACGTTCGCCAGGATGCCCTCCAGATGCTCCCGCATCCGGCGCCGGATGGCGGGCCGGTCCACCGCCGTCCGCAGGCTGCGCAGATACGCCAACTCCGCTTCCAGCGCGCCGCCGGCGCGGCCGCCGGCCGTGTGCCAGGCGCGCAGGTCGGCCAGCAGCAGGCCGAGTCGCCGCAGCGGATGCGTCGTGGTGTCGGCCATGGCCGCGGCGATGCCGGCGGTGTCGGCACGCGCCAGAGCCAGCAATTCCTCCAGGTCCAGTCGGCGCGCCTCCTCGGACGCCTCCGGCGACCAGAGCGAGGTGTCGGAAAGTTGCCTGGCCCAGCGGTAGGTGACGACGTCCCGCAACGTGCTACGGATCCCGTCGGGGTAGGTGTTGGCCTCGATGTATCCGTGCCAGGCCTCCGGGGCGAGGCGGCCCAACGCCTCGCGGCGCTGCCAGACCCGCAGCAGCGCCCGGTCGATCTCGCGCACGAGGCGGGCGTGATCCCAGGTCTCGAGCACCAGCGAATCGCTTGCCACGACGCGCTGGCGCGACCGCAGCTCGTAAGCGTGAAGGCGCAGGTACTCGACCAGGCTCTGTGCGTAGTGCAGTTCCAGCACGGCCCGCGACAGGTCGTCGTCCGGCCATGGCGTCGCGCGCAGCCGGCGGATCGCCGTCTCTGGCGCCCCCAGCACGGTGCCCAGGGTGCGCCGCTCGATCAGCGCGCGCGTCCAGTTGTCGATGTCGTTCGCCTCGATCGCCTGCGCGAGGATCCGCTGCACCAGCGTGTCGGCGGCCGCGAATCGTCCCGACGCGATCAGCTCCGCCGGCTCACGCCATGGCGCGGGCGGCTCGCCCGAGGCGCCGGCGCGGCACGTGCCGCCGGCGGCGGCCAGAAGGATCTGCAGGCAGAGGAACGAGATCGAGGTCCGCTTCATGACCATGCCCCCGGTCTTGCGGCAGCGCTCGTCATCAGGGCTGTCGGCGCGATGCGTGGTGGGATTGTTGAGACTACGGAGGAGAAGGCGGCGGGGCAATAGCGGAAGCGCGCAGCGGAGGCACGCGGGAGGCGATCTATCTGACCAGCGTCGCTTCCACAGTCTCCGCGAACCCGTTCCCGCGCAGCTGCACCAGGTATACGCCCGACGGAGCGTCGCGCCCGGCGTCGTCGCGCCCGTCCCACACGGCGGCGTGCTCGCCGGCGGCGAAGGCGCCGGCTGCCAGCGCGCGCACCAGCCTCCCGGCCAGATCGTAGATCTCGAGCCGCGCCTCCAGCGGGTGCGCAGTGCTGAAGCGCACCGTGACGCGCGGGTTGAACGGGTTGGGCGCCACGCCCAGCAGGCGGGCGGGCGGGGCGGCGGGCAGCGGACGCGCGGGGTCCTCGGCGGCGGCAACCGCGCCCAGGGGATAGAAGCGGAAGCCGCTGATGACCACTTCCTGGTTCGCGGCCGGCGTGCCGCCCAGCTTCCACAGGTTCAGGTGCAGGCGCGGCGACTCGGGGCGCGGCACGTGCGGGCCGCTGTAGGTCCAGGTGGCGATCAGCGTGCCGGGCGACTCGTCGGCGGGGCCGCCGCGCCAGACGCGGTACTCGACCTTGTTGCGCGACCAGCGCATGGCGTGGCTGACCTGTTCGCCGACGCCGAACACGGCGGCGAAGCGCGAGAGGTTGCCCGGGTAGTCGTACGGCTGCGCCACGAACTGCCCGATGTCCTGCGCCGGGTTGCCCCAGCGGCTGTATTCGATGTCGACCTCGTTGTACGGGTTCCACCACAGGTAGCCGTCGCTCCAGCAGGGGCCGTACTCCCAGAGGAACAGGCCCAGCACGACCTGCGGGTCCAGCAGATCCAGGCGCCCGACGGTCGTCACGATGTAATCGCCGTACCCGAGCGCCTCCTGGGTCACCACCTCGGTGCAGTTCCAGGTGCTGCCGTAGCGCTTGACCGTCAGGTGCAGATTGCCGCCGGCGTCGACCCAGACGCGGTCGCTGAGGTTGCTGAAGTAGTTGTCGCCCGGGCCGTACCAGCCGGGGCCCTTCACGCGCCAGGTGCGACCGCTGAACTGCAGGGTGGTGCCGCCGGGGAAGTCGTTCCACTGCAGTTGGTCGAGCGTGGGCGGCGTGGCGCTGTCGAAGGTGACCTGGTCGAACCAGGCCTCCGGCTCCGGCGCGCCGGGCGCCTGCAGCAGGCCCAGCACCAGGCGGGCGGTGGCCGCGCCGGCCGGCGCGCCGGGGCTGGTCAGCGCGAAGGCGAGCCACTGGTCCGTCGGGGAGGCGGGGCCGGCGACCGCGAAGGACTCGTAGCTGATGAGGTTGTCGCCGGCGTCGCGCCACTCGACGTTGACGATGGCCGCGCAGTCGCCGCTGAGCGGCTTCCAGGAGGGGTGCCGCACGTGCCCGGTGATGGCCCACGACTGCCCCGGCGCGCAGGTGCGCGCCTGCCAGACGCCCGACACGTCCCAGCCGCCCAGGTTGGGTCCCAGCAGGCGGGCCGCGCGGCCGCCGTGGTCGGCGATGGTGGTCGAGCCGACGCGCCCGAACTGGTTCCAGCCGCCGAACGTGGCGCCGCCGGAGCCCAGCAATTCGAAGCTGGGGTTGGCGAGGATGCACTGCGCGGCCGTGGGCAGGGCGGTGGCCAGAGTCGCCAGGATCACGGTCGCCAGCAGCAGCGTCGACGCCGCGCCGGGTGTGCGCAGCGGCGGGCGCATCAGCGGCGCCGCCCGGATCGCGTCGGCTGGGATGGCGGCGGCGGCGGCGAGGCCGCGCGCGCCCCGCGCGGCCGCGTGGTGGCGGCCAGCAGCATCGCGGCCGGAACGTCGACGTCGATGCGGCGCAGGCGGCCGCCGCGGGCCAGAAGGTCGGCGCTGTCGCGCGCGTCCAGCGTGTCGCCGCCCGCCTCGGTCACGTTGTTGTCGCAATCGGTCACGCGCACGCGCGCCGGCCCGTCCACGCGGCGGTAGATCACCGGCACCTGGCAGTGCGTGAAGGCCAGCGTGCCCGGCTCCAGCGGCAGCGAGAGGTCTTCACCGGCCGGCGTGTAGCCGCGCAGGACGGCGCCGCGGTCCAGGAACTCGTCGTCACGCAGCAGCAGGGGCCGGAAGGCGACGCGGCCGGCCGCCACGCGCACGCCGAGCTCGCCCAGACGGGTGAGGATCTCCTCCTTGACCTGTCCGGTCATGCCCGGCTGGCGGGCGCCTCCGTCCAGCGGCGTGTGCGAATAGGGGTCGGCCGGGAAGGCGCCGTATTCGGCGACGTCCTTGGCGAAGCCCAGCCCGCCGCGGATGCGGAAGTACATGGCCGCCAGGTCGGCCTGCAGCGCGGGCCGCACGCCGTCGCGCTCGGCGCGCAGGATGACCTCCTGCGTCGCCAGCAGCAGCTTGGCCACCATGTGCCAGTAGATGCAGCCGAGGCCCTCGTAACCGTACATCGCGCCCGAGCGGCCGGTGAAAGCCCGGTGGCGGAACACGGCCTCGAACAGGTCCAGCACGGCGTCCCGGTCGCGGGCCACCGCGTCCCGCCAGCGCGCCTGCGCGGCCAGCGCGTCCAGCGCGGCGGACAGGTCGCGCGCGTTGCCGAACGAGCCGTGGAAGCGCAGCACGCCGTCCGCGTCGCGGGCCAGCACGGCCGTTTCGCCGGCCGCCAGCAGATCGGCCAGCAGAGGCACCGCCAGCGCCGGCGCCTCGGGCACGACGTTGCGGGCCAGGAAGCCGGGCAGGCGCCGCGCGGGATAGAGCAGGAAGCTGTGCTGGTCGGGGCGGTAGAGCGGGCTGTCGAACAGGCGCTCCAGCACCGCCAGGCTGCCCGCGGCGTCCAGCACGCCCGCGCTGAGGACCGCGACCTGGCCTTCGAGCATCTCGGGCAGGCGGCCCAATTGCGCCAGGTCGCCACCCAGGTCCAGCAGGTTGTAGGCGTGGTAGAGGCCGTCCTCGCGCCGGTTGGCGGCGATGCCCGCGTCGACGTGCCGCAGCGCGGCCTCGCACAGCTGCACCATGCGCGCGGCCGGCACCGGGCGGCTGCCGCCGAAGCCGTGGTCGTACACCTTCTCGCGGTAGGCGGTGAAAGCGGCGCCCAGGCGGTCCAGCAGGCGCCGGCGCGCGCGCGGGTCGCCGGCGACGGCCGCGGCCTCGGGCGCGGTCTCGGCCAGGGCGGCCAGCACGGCGTCCAGCCAGTCGGCGACCTCGACCGCCACGGCCGGGCTGGTCCCCTCGGCCCGCGCGAACAGACCGGCCAGGAACGCCAGGTGCCGGCGCAGGTAGCACAGCGTGACCACCGAGACGCCGCCGCCGACCAGGGCGTTGTTGGCGTCATTCCACTCGGGGCGCTGGGTGTTCATCCAGATGCCGCCGCCCGGCACCAGGTTCGACAGCTTCGAGAGCGTGGGCACCAGCAGCTTCTCGGCCAGCGTCGCGTGGCGCACGCCGCCGGCGGGCGCCTGCACCAGCTTGCCGTCGGCGCCCATCGCCTGCGCGCGCGCGGCGATGCGTTCGTGTCGCTCTGCGTCGAAGACGATCGTGTCGCGCGGGTCGGCGACGATGCGCTCATAGGGGCGCAGGCGGTAGGGCACCTCGGCGTAGCTGAAGACCGCCGCTTCCAGCAGCGACTCCAGCGCGCCGGGCTGGTGGCGGTCCAGCGCCTCGAGCAGCTTCAGCAGATAGATGATCTGGTGGTCGCCCCAGTAGCCGATGTTGGCCCAGGGATCGTCCGGCGAGGCCACTTCCCAGTCCACGCCGTCGCGCGTCAGGCGGTAGGGGTTGAAGCCGTCGACTGTCGAGGCGTTGACGAACTTGGCGACCAGCCCGGGCAGGAAGGCCGGGAACGAGGCGGCCAGGGCCTCCCAGTTCTGGAAGATGTCGCGCCAGTTGCCCTCGTAGTTCAGCTCTCGGTCGCCGTTCTGGCCTCGGGCCTTGATGGCGAACCGGTTCCAGGGCCGGCTCGGGTCGCCGTGCCGGCGCCCGAAGTGCAGCGGCAGGTACTCGAAGCACAGGCGCTTCAGGTCCGCATCCCCGGTCCGGCTCGCCGCCTCGTAGATCTCGCCGATGGTCGGCGCGGCCGGCAGCGAGGCCAGCCACCCCTGGTGCCGCTCGGCGACCGCGGGCTGGCGCTGGCGCAGGAAGCGCGCCAGGTCGTCGACCGGCACGTCGTGGTTCCGCCAGAAGACGCCGCCGCGCATGTTGTTGAACAGGACGTTGGCGAAGTGGTGCGTCCACGCCTCGCGGCGCGCCGTCAGCTGGATGCCGTCGGCGCTGGCCACATTGCGCCGCAGGCTCTCGCGCGCGGAGCGCAGCGCCTCGTCGACCACCGCGGCCAGGCCCGCGGGCGAGGCGTCGTCGGGCGTGCGGCGCAGGCGCTCGCGCAGGGCGGCCACCTGCACGTGGTCGCGCCCGGCGTCGGCGGCCAGGCGCCAGGCGCAGCGGCCGGCGGCCGGCAGGTCGCGCCCGAAGCTCACCAGGTAGTTGCCGCGCGCGCCGCACAGTTCGGCCTCCTCGGCCGGCTGCCGGCCCTGCCGGAAGGCCTTGACGGCGGCGGCCGACAGGTGCACGCGGAAGCCCTGCGGACCGCAGCACCAGACGGTGTTCGCGCGCAGCGACTCCAGGGCTTCGGCGCGGTCGGTGATGCCCGACGAGAGGCTGAACAGGCCCATGCCCGTGGCCGCGTCCACCTCGCTGCGCTTGTAGGCGTCCACCAGCGTGGAAGCGGTCTGGTACAGCCCCAGCGGCGCGCCGTGCGGCAGCACGTCGCGCAGGCCGTCCAGGATCTCCAGTCGCGCCGGCCGGCCGCCCGTCTCCTCGACGGCGGCGGTGCGCACCCAGCCGAACTCGTCGCAGGCGGCCCAGGAGTAGCGGAAGGTCAGCCCCAGGTCGTGGTCGGTCTCGACGAACGTCAGGCGGCTGCCGACCACGTTCTTCAGCAGGAAGCGTTCGACCGCGGGGTCGTCGTCGCCGTCGCGCCCGAACGGTTCCCAGAGGACCGTCTCGGTGCCCGGCCGCTCGACGCGGATCAGCGTGATCGGCCCGGCGTGGTGGTGGGCGTCGTGCAGCTTGTCGACGGTGCGGTAGGGAAAGAGCGCGCCGTCGGCGTCGACGCGCCCGGCGGTCAGCCCGCCGCCGGAGGTGATGAACATCCACAGGTCGGTGTCGCTGGCCAGCGTCATCAGGAACGGCGCCAGCCGGTGGTAGCCCGCGATGCGGTGGCATTCCTCGCCGTCGTCCACGAGGAAGTCACCGACCGGGGCCCCTTGTCTCGGGGCCCCGATCGGCGTGGTGGCGGGGTTCGGCGCCAGCCTGCCCTTCATCGCGTCGGCTCTCCTACTTCACCAGCACCATGCTGCGCGCGACGCTGCCGTCGGCGGTCTGCAGCACGTAGCGGTACTGCCCGGCGGGGAGCGAGGCGCCGCCGTCGGCGCGGCCGTCCCAGATCACGTGGTGCTCGCCGGCGTCGAGCGCGCCCTGCCGCAGCGTCGCCACGCGGCGCCCGGCCAGATCGAACACGGACAGCTCGACGCTGCCCGCCTTCTCGAGCATGAAGTCGATGCGCGTCGACGGGTTGAACGGGTTCGGGTAGTTCTGGCGCAGCTCGGCGCCCGGCAGCGCCGCCACCGGCACGCTG
Source organism: uncultured Fibrobacteraceae bacterium (assembly GCA_964399195.1). Lineage (GTDB taxonomy): Bacteria > Krumholzibacteriota > Krumholzibacteriia > LZORAL124-64-63 > LZORAL124-64-63 > CAINDZ01. The sequence goes on along the minus strand of CAYNPY010000008.1, from coordinate 11,880 downwards.
GAGGTGGTCCCTTCGTGCAGGTCGACGTTGTCGTAGAAGATGGCCGACGGCTCGTAGAACGTGGCCGTGTTCAGGAAGCCGATCTGGAAGATCTGGCCCACCAGGCCGGCGTCGATCGTCAGCGAGATGGAGTAGTTCGTCCACGTCTCGGGGATCGTCGTCATGTCGGCGGTGACGAAGTTGGTCAGGGCCCAGCCGGCGGCCGGGTTGAGCGTCTTGATGAACGCCTTGGCGGTCGAGGCGCCGGCCAGGTTGCCGCGCTTGGCGTCGAAGGCGAAGACCCAGGTCTTGCCGACGTCGCCGGCGACGATGGTCTGCTCGCGGTAGACGTTCGACTCGATCAGGTTGCCGACGGCGTGGTCGACGTTGTTGTAGTCGCTGTAGACCGACAACTGCTGCAGGCCCTGCGGCACGCCGCCCTGGTTCAGGTCGATGGCGGAGAAGGCGCCGCTGCCGTTGGGCGCGGGGAAGGGGCCGTAACCGTAGAGGTAGACGTTCGTCGGGCTGAAGACGTTGCCGTAGACGAGCCAGCCGTCGGCCGACAGGGCCGTGGGGCTGGTCTGGATCAGGCCCTCGAAGTTCTGGCTGTAGGGGGTCAGGGCCAACGCGGCAGCGGGCACCAGCCCGGCCACGGCGGCCAGCGCGACGATCAGCAGGACGTAACGACGCATGGTGTGGACCTCACTTTGTTGGATGCCGGCGCCTGGGCGGGCGGACGGACAGAACCCTTGACAGGACCACCACGATCATACACTATGTTCGGCGTCCGAACAAAGGTTATTTTTCGGAGCGGAACGCAGTCCCGGGGGGCCCCGCCGGATGAGCCCGACCACCTTCCCCGCCGGCTTCACCTGGGGGGTCGCGACCAGCGCCCAGCAGGTCGAGGGCGGCCGCCATGAGGGCGGTCGGGGGGAGTCCATCTGGGACCACTTCGCGGCCCGATCCGGCCGGATCACCGACGGCTCCAACCCCGACGTAACCTGCGACCATTACCATCGTTGGGCGCAGGACATCGGCCTGATGAAGGCGATGGGGCTGGGCGCCTACCGGTTCTCCATCGCCTGGCCCCGGATCCAGCCGACCGGGCGCGGCGCGGCGAACGAGCGCGGTCTGGACTTCTACGAACAGCTGGTCGACGGGCTGCTGGCGGCTGGCCTCGAGCCGTTCCCGACGCTTTACCACTGGGACCTGCCGCAGGCCCTGCAGGACGAGGGCGGCTGGGCCGCGCGCGACACCGCGGCGCGGTTCGTCGACTACGCGCTGGCGGTCACCGCGCGCCTGGGCGACCGCGTCCGGCGCTGGACCACGCACAACGAGCCCTGGTGCGCAGCCACCCTCGGCTACGAAGAAGGGCATCACGCCCCCGGCCTGTGCGAGCCGGCCACGGGCCTGCGCGCGGCCCACCACCTGCTGCTGTCGCACGGCTGGGCCTGCGCCGCCATCCGCGCGCAGGTCCCGGCGGCCGAGCTGGGGATCGTGCTGATCCACAACCCCGTGTTCCCGCTGCGCGACACGCCCGGCGACCGCGACGCCGCGCGCTGGTTCGACGGCTTCTTCAATCGCTGGTACCTGGACCCGCTCTTCCGCGGCGCCTACCCGGCCGACGCGGTGGCGGACAGGGTTGCCCGCGGCCACCTGCCGGGCGGCGGCCTGACGTTCGTCCAGGACGGAGACCTGGCGGCGATCCGGGCGCCGCTGGACTTCCTGGGCCTGAATTACTACAGCCGCTCGCTGATGACCACCGATCCGGACGGCCGGCCGGTGGCCGGGCCGCCGCCGGCGGGCGCCGGCGTCACGGACATGGGCTGGGAGGTCTACCCGGACGGCCTGCGCCAGGCGCTGCTGCGCGTGCACCGCGACTACGCGCCGCGGCGCCTCTACATCACCGAGAACGGCGCCGCCTGGGACGACCCCGTCGGCCCGGACGGCCGCATCCGCGACACCCGCCGCATCGCCTACCTGCGGGGCCACCTGCGGGCCGCGGCCGCCGCCCTGGACGAGGGCGTGCCCCTGGCGGGATACTTCCTGTGGTCTCTGCTCGACAACTTCGAGTGGGGCTACGGGTTCACGAAGAAATTCGGCCTCTTCGCCGTCGACCCCGTCGACCAGCGACGCGTGCCGAAGGACAGCGCCCATTGGTACGCGAAGGTCGCGGCGACGAACGTCGTCGGCGACGAGGACCCGGCCACCAGCGAAGGAGAACCCCGTGCGTTCGATGCGTGAACGGACCGCCCGCCGCAGCCCGGCCCACCCGGCCCGGTGCATCCTCCTTCTGGCGCTGGCCGTGGCCGCGCTGGCGGCGTCGGCGCTGCCGGCCCTGGCCGCGACCGCGCCGCTGCCGCGTCTGGCCGTGGTCAACGACGAGTCGGGCTCGCGCCTGCAGGTCGACGGCCGCGACTTCATGGTGCTGGGCCTGAACTGGGACTACGTGCCCATCGGCCAGAACTACAACTACAGCCTGTGGGTGCAGCCGGACGACGTGATCGTCGACGTGCTGGCGCGCGAGATGCCGCTGCTGCAGGCGATGAACGTCAACGCCATCCGGCAGTACGTGGGCGTGCCGCCGCGCTGGGTGCGCTACATCTACGAGAATTACGGCATCTTCACCGTGCTCAACCACACGGTGGGGCGCTACGGCCTGACCATCGACGGCGCCTGGCTGCCGAACACCGACTACAGCGACCCGCGGGTGCGCTCGCTGCTGAAGTCCGAGGTGGCCGCGCTGGTGGACGAGTACAAGGGCACGCCGGGCCTGCTGATGTGGCTGCTGGGCAACGAGAACAACTACGGCCTGACCTGGAAGTCGGCCGAGACCGAGGCGCTGCCCGAGGGCGAACGCCACGCCGCCCGCGCCGAGTACCTCTACTCGCTGTTCGGCGAGATCATCCGCGACATCAAGCAGCGCGATCCCGGCGGCCTGGTCGCCATCGCCAACGGCGACCTGCAGTACGTCGACCTCATCGCCAAGCACTGCCGGGGCATGGACGTCTTCGGCTCGAACGTCTATCGCGGCATCTCGGCGCGCGACTTCTTCCAGGTCGTGAAGGACAAGCTGGGTGTGCCGACGATCTTCACCGAGTTCGGCGCCGACGCCTTCAACGCGCGCACGAACCGCGAGGACCAGGCCACGCAGGCGCGCTACCTGATCGGCCAGTGGCAGGAGATCTACGAGCAGTCGGCGGGCAAGGGCCGCGTGGGCAACGCGGCCGGCGGCCTGGTCTTCCAGTGGAGCGACGGCTGGTGGAAGTATCTGCAGGAGAGCCGCCTGAACATCCACGACACCAACGCCTCGTGGCCCAACGGCGGCTACCCGGAGGACTTCCGCGAGGGCGAGAACAACATGAACGAGGAGTGGTGGGGCATCACCGCCAAGGGCTTCCCCGACTCGCGCGGCCTCTACGAAGTCTATCCGCGGGCGGCCTACTACGCGTTGCGGGACATCTTCGCGCTGGATCCCTACGCGAAGAACGTCGACGCGGCGGCGATCAGTCGGCACTTCGCGGGCATCCACGGCGGAGCGGCCGTGCTGGAGGCGCGCGGCGACGCCGCCGCCCTGCGCACCGACGCGCTGAGCAAGGTGCGCCTGTCCGGGCTGCGCCTGGAGTTCGAGACCTACGCCACGGGCGCGAAGAACACCGCCACGCCGGAGACCGACGAGCCGGGTCAGGCCTATCCGGCCTTCCAGGGAACGGACAACCTGCAGTCGTTCTGGGCCGATTTCGAGGCCATGCCCTCGGACAACGTGACCGGCCGGCTGTCGCTCAACGTGCTGGGCGACGTGCCGCTGAATCCCATCGACGAGATCTTCTACGAGAACCGCGGCCGGCCGCGCCTGGTGGTCGCCAACGACGGCACCCCGGTACGGCTGGAGGACAACGAGCGCGTCAAGGTCTACCAGTCGTCCGTCAGCTGGGACGACCGCTGGTTCGCGCTGGAGGGCTTCTACCGCACCGGCCACCTGCACTGGCAGTACGAGGGCGATTTCTTCGGCCTCTACCGCGACGCCTACTACGGCGAGAACATCGACATCTACAACGGCGAGGCGCCGGTCGGGTTCGAGATCGCCGGCAAGCGCCAGTTGGCCGGCCTGAAGGTGGCCTTCGGCCCGCAGTTGTGGTGGGGCGCCAACCCGGCCGTGCTGGTCAAGTACCAGCGCGGGTTCGCCGGCGCGCAGTGGACGGCGATGTTCCAGGAGGACTTCGCGGAGCAGAACCAGGTCGTCAGCTCGGTGGCGATCCCCGTGCGCACCACCCGCAAGGCCGCGCTGTCGATGACGCGCCGCGTGGGGTTGTTCAACCTGGAGGCCGGCGCGCTGTGGTCCGGCCAGCCGCGCGTGGGCGAGACGTTCCAGATCGTGGACGAGGACCTGGTCGACGCCGAGACGCAGCTGGCGCCCGGCGACGTCCGGCAGGACACCGTCAAGGACCAGGACACGTTCGGCCTCAAGGCCAAGCTCACGTACCAGAAGGGCCGCTGGAACTGGTACGGCCAGAGCGCCTGGATGGGCCTGGTGGCCGACGGCGGCCCCACCGCGATCCCCACCTTCACGGGCTGGGACCTGAAGGACAGCGGCTCGGGCAACCAGGTCAACGCGCTGACCGGCGCGGCCTACACGATGGGCAACTGGCAGATCGGGCCGAACATCCTGTGGCAGAAGCCCATCGTCGGGCCCATGCCGAACAGCCGGTACATGAACGGGACCGCCGGCCGCGTGCGCAACGTGATCGACGACCCGTTCGCCGTGCGCGGCAACCGCGAGACCACCGCGGGCGAACTGATGCTGGTCTACGACCCGACGCCCGCCACCTGGATGTGGGCCTGGGACAGCGACCTGCGCGAGGACGCGGACCTGGCCGCGAGCATCGGCCTCTCGGTGCGCCGCCACCACACGACGGCCGACGGCGCCCTGTTCGTGTCGGCCGAGGGCCAGGTCTACGGCTTCGCGGGGGCGACGCCCGCGCGCGATCTCTGGGAGCTGAAGTGCCGCGTCATCAGCCGCGTGGGCGGTTCGGCGCGCGCGGTCAGCCATCTGTACTTCGGCAACGCCGAACCCAACGGCGAGGACGAGCGCCTGCTGCACCGCTTCGGCGCCGACACGCGCATCACCTGGCCGGCGATTGTCGTGGCGGGCCACGTGAAGATCAACGACTTCGGCCCCTACGACTACCACCGCGACTTCAACCTGACCTACCCGCTGCAGCTGATGGCGGACGTCTCGACGACGCTGGGTTCGCCCCGCTGGTTCGACCTGCCGCAGACCCGCCTGGGCGTGCGCGCGATGTACCGCACGCTGGATCGCTGGTCGCCGCGCTACGCCCCGGTGGGCGAGCCGGTGCCGGTCGGCAACGAGAAGTACCCGGACGGGCTGGAGAAGGGCAACGAGTGGGAGATCAGGACGTACCTGCATCTGGCGATCTGACGCCACCGGAAGGCGCGCCGTGACGAGTGGGGCCTCCGCGATTGCGGGGGCCCTATCTCGTTGCCGGCTGTGCGTTTGCGGACTTGCGCCGGCGCAAGGCTGGGCGAGGTGGCGCGACGTCGGGCGCCCGCGCGCCGACACGCTGATGATCGAGGGCCTCCGTTGTTGACTTTTCGTCCGCCGCCACGGTACAGTCATGCCGGAGGGGATCTGCACCCATCGGAGGCAGGGAGGCGGCAGGCGCCGCTGTTTCTTTGGGCCCGGCCGCGCGTGCGGGATTCCGTGTCACAAGCCATCAACTCAGGAGCGCTCCCTATGAACAAGTTCGCTAACGTATCCCGCCTGTTCTGCGCCCTGGCGGCGGCCGCGCTGCTGGCCGTCCCGGCGGTCGCCGCCGTCGTGGACGAGCCCGTGGCGGGCCTCCAGGACCAGCCGACCATCGATCTGCGCGGCAACGGGATCTCCAGCGCCATCGTGCCGACCGTCGTCTACGATGCGACGAACCACGCGGTGTCGGCCGCCACGTCGACCACCGACTTGACGGCGATCTACGGCGACGAGATGATCCTGGCCGGCGGCGTCGGCGAGGACGTCAGCGCGCTGAAGTTCGGCGTGTTCTGCTCCGCCTCGTCGACCGGGGACCTGGTCTCGGCCACCGAGACGATCCGGTTCTACGACCTGGCCAACGCCGGCGCCTACATCGGCGGCTTCACGGCCAACCTGGGCGCCCTGGCGCGCGGCTACTACTCGATCTACACCATCACGGGCATCGAGGGTGTCCTGCTGATCAACCTGCCCTCGGCCGACATCCTGGTCACCCAGCAGCTGAGCAACGTCGTGGGCTCGACCCGGATGGGCACCGTGGTGAGCTACGCGAACGCCCCGGCCGTCGGCGCGACGAACAATGCGTTCTACATGAGCCACGCGACGGCTCCGGCCGGCTGGTACCTGATCACGGGCCAGACGCTCAGCAACCTGCAGTACCAGCTCCAGACCATGCAGTCGGTCGTGCCGAACGAGTCGCTGACCTGGGGCTCGCTCAAGGCCGAGTTCCGGTAGGACCGATCGATCGGATTTGGGGCCGTCTTCCGGCGGGGAGGCGGCCCCTTTTCCTTCGCGCGGGCACGCGCGGGGAGGACGGGACATGCCGGTTGCGGCAAGGCGCGTGGGGATGTCGCGGTGGGCAAGGGTGGCCATCCTGTTGGCCGGCGTCCTGTCGGCGCCGGGCTCTGCCCGCGCGGAGGGCGCTGTCGGCGCCCGGCCGGACACCGTGCTGGCGCAACTGGCCGACGGCGCGCGCATCGAGCGGATCACCGCGGCCGATCTGCGCGCCGCGGCCCGGCGGCGCGGGCTTGTCCCCGCAGCGCTGACCGCGGCGCAGGTCCGAGAGCTGCTGGGCACGCAGCTGGACCGTCGCGCCCTGCGCCTGGCCACGGCCGCCGAGCCGCCCGCGTGGACGCCGGGCGACAGCGCGCAGCACAGGGAGCTGGGCCGGCAGCTCGCCTTCGAGGCGGCCCTGGACTCGGCATACGCGGTGGAGCGAGCGCTCCGCGCGGCGCAGGGCGACACGACGACCCACCCGGGCGTCCTGGGCGCGGCGATGCGCGACCGCGAGCTGGCCCGCCGCCCGCCGGCCTGGGACGAGGCCGTGGTGGGCCGCCTGGTTGCGGCGTTCGCGGCCCTGCCGGCGCCGGCGCCCGACGACGACCTGCTGCAGCGCGCGCGCAAGCTGGCGCGCTTTCCCGCGGTCGCGGCCGCCGATTCAGACCTGGTGGTCGCCACTCATCTGGACCGCCCATTCCGGGTGCGCGACGTGCTGGGCGAATGGCGGCAGCTGCGCACGCTGGACCGGCCGCGCCTGGAAGACGCCCGGCAGGTGAAGGACTTCATCGGCACCGCCCTCTACCAGCGGCAGCTGCGCGCGCAGGCGCGCCCGGCCGGCGCGCTCGCGCGGCCCGCCGACCGGCAGCGGCTGCGCGACCAGGCCGAGGGGTTCGCCGCCACGGCCTGGGCCGTGCGTCACGTGTTCTCGCAGGTGCCGCGCGACTCGCTCACGCTGCGCCGCGAGTACGACCGCGACCCGTCGCGCTGGGACCTGCCGGCGCGCGCGGAGATCGTGCGGCGGCACCTGGCCGCGCGCGGGGAGGCCGCGGACCTGGCGGCGCGCCTGCGCACGCGCGCGGGGGCGGACAGCCTGCTGGCGCTGGACCGGGCGCAGCCGGACCGCGTGCCCGACGTGATCGACGAGCGGGTCGAGGGCGCGCTGGTGGCCCGCTGCCTGGCCGCCGGCGCGCGCGGGGTGGTGGGGCCGGATTCGCTGGCGGCCGACGCCTGGCGCGTGACTCTGGTGGTGGAGGCCAGCCCACGCCGTCCGCGCCCGTTCGCCGAGGCGCGCGAGGCGGTCGACCGCGCCTGGTTCGACGCCGAATGCGAACGGCGCCTGCGCGCGGCGCTGGACGGGCTGCGGCGGCGGTACGGCGAGCGGGTCGACGAGGCGGCGGTGGCGCGGCTGGCGCCGTAGGTCCTACGGCAGCGTCCCGTACACCCGCACGTAGTCCACCAGCATCGTCTGCGGGAACACCGTCGAGGCGTCCGGCGAGCCCACCCAGCGGCCGCCCACCGCCACGTTCAGCAGGATGAAGAACGGGTGGTCGAAGACCCAGCGGGTGCCGGCGGGCAGGCTGGCCGGCGTGATGCGGTGGTAGACGTAGCCGTCGACGCTCCAGGTGATCGACCCGGGCTCCCAGTCGATGGCGAACACGTGGTAGTCCAGGTGGAAGCCGCCCTGCGCCAGCGTGTGCGTCTGCGACAGGGCGCCGTTGCCGGAATAGCCGGGGCCGTGCACCGAGCCCACCAGCACCCGCGGCTCCTGGCCGCGGTACTCCATGACGTCGATCTCGCCGCAGGCGGGCCAGCTCACGCCGGGAAAATCGTTGCCCAGCATCCAGAACGCCGGCCAGATGCCCTGCCCGATGGGCAGCTTGATGCGCGCCTCGAAACGGCCGTAGGCATGCTCGAACAGGCCCTTGGTCTTGATGCGCGCCGAGGTGTAGGGCTGCCCCTGCCACTCCTCCTCGCGCGCGGTGATCGCCAGGTTGCCCTGGCCGTCCAGGCTGCAGTTCTCGGCGCGATTGGTGTCGTACTCGAGTTGGAGATTGCCCCAGTCGGTGCCCACGTCGAACTGCCACTTGGCCGGGTCGGGCAGCTGGCCGGCCGGCCCGTCGAACTCGTCCTGCCAGATCAGTCCGTACACCTCGGGCTCCGTTTCCCCGCCGCAGCCGGGGGCGGCGGCCAGCGCGAGCAGCGCGCAGGCGATCAGTGCGACAGCGGCCCTCATGTTCCCATCCTCGCTCGCGCCGGCTCGGCGTCGCCGTTCACGCGCGGGAACAGCCGGGAATCGGCCAGCGCCGCCTTCAGCACCAGCGTCGAGGCGCCGACGGCGATGGCCAGCTCGCCCAGGTCTCCCGTGCGCAACTCGGCCGCGGCCACGGAGCTGACCAGGGTGCGCACCTTCACCGTCTCGCGCAGCGGGTCCAGCAGCAGGTCGCCCAGGCGCGCCAGGATGCCGCCGACGATGACCAGCGACGGGTTCATGATGTTCAGCAGGCCGGCCACGGCGCGGCCCAGGTGGCCGGCCGCCTCCTGCGCGACCTGCAGGGCCATGGGATCGCCGGCGAGGGCGGCGTCCTCCAGGTCGGCGACGGTGACGGCGCGGCCGGCCAGCGGACTGTCTGGGAACCGCGGCGCCAGTTCGGCCGCGCGCTCGACCAGCGCCGGGCCGCCGACCAGCGTCACCAGGCAGCCGCGCAGGCCGCACAGGCAGGGCTTGCCCTGCGGGTCGATGGACAGGTGGCCGATCTCGCCCGCCACGCCGGTGGCGCCGCGGTAGATCTCGCCGCCGATCACGTGCCCCGAGCCGACGCCCATCGCCACCTTGATGTAGACCAGGTCATCGACGCCGCGGCCGGCGCCCCACCAGTGCTCGGCCAGCGCGCCCAGGTTGGCGTCGTTGTCGACCATCAGCGGTACGTCGTGTTTGGCGGCCAGCGCTTCCAGGCCGTGGCGGCCGCCCCAGTCGGGCATGACCAGCGTGGACAGGCGGCCCGGGTGCGCCGGGTCCACCGGGCAGGGCAGGGCCACGCCGATGCCGACCAGCGGGCGGCCGGCCGCCGCCGGCGCGGCCAGGCATTCGTCGCACAGCTCGTCGATGACGCGGCGGGTGCCCACGGGGTCGGTGCGCACGGCCTGCGGCCGCGACCGCCACGCCAGCACGCGGCCGCGCAGGTCGGTCAGCGCCGCCACCACGTGGGTGGCGCCCATCTCCACGCCCAGGATCACGCAGGCGTCGTCGCGGAATTCCAGCAGGATGGGGCGGCGACCGCCGCGCGAGGGGCCTTCGCCCACCTCGGTGACGATGCCCATGGGCAGGATCTCGCCGACGATCTCCGAGACCGTCGAGCGCGACAGGCCGGCCACGCCGGCGATCTCGGCGCGCGAGAGGCGCTGCTCCTGCCAGATGAGGCGCAGCACGGCGTCGGCCAAGGGTCGCGGACGGCCGGGGTCCGACCGCCGCAGGCCCTTCCAGCTCAGGTTCTCGTTGTACATGACGGCCGCTTCCTGGTTGGGCCCCGTTCCGGGGACCCGCAGCTTACCGGTGCCAGTAGATGTTGTCCACCAGCACCAGCGGCGCGTCCGGGCTGCTCAGCACCAGCTGCCCGATGTTGTCCACCGGCACCGCGAACCCGAAATCGGCCATCGGGATCTCCAGCGACGACCAGCCGCCGGCCGCAAAGGACGGCGTGGTGGTGGCGTTGAAGGTCAGCTCGGGCTGGGCCAGCGGGGTGGTCCCGGTCGCTCCGAAGGCGACGAGCTTCACCCGGAAGTTCGTACCTACCGGCGCATTGACGTCCAAATGTAAGTGCGTCATACCCGTGACATCAATCTTCTGGTTTGCGAAGTCGATCCCCACGAAGTTCAAATCGGTGTACATGATATTGGCATTGTCGCCAATCATGTATGTCTCGTTCTGCGTTGTGGAACCACCCCAGTGCGTATTAAAGCTGGCGACCGGGCGGTTGCTGTAGCTGTCGCTGTAGATGGAGATCACGTCGGCGGCCGGCAATGTTGGCGCAGGGGCGGCAGTGAAACTGCGGTGCCAGTAGATGTTGTCCACCAGCACCAGCGGCGCGTCCGAAGTGCTCAGCACCAGCTGCCCGATGTTGTCCACGGGCACCGTGAAGCCGAAATCGGCCATCGGGATATCCAGCGACGACCAGCCGCCGGCCGCGAACGACGGCGTGGTGGTGGCGTTGAAGGTCAGCTCGGGCTGGGCCAGCGGGGTGGTCCCGGTCGCGCCGAAGGCGACGAGCTTCACCCGGAAGATGGTCCCTACCGGCGCGTAGACGTCCAGATGCAGGTGCGTCATCCCCGTGACATCGATCCGGTTGGCGAGGAAGTCGATGCCCACGAAGTTGAGCGTGGTGTACATGATGCTGGCGTTGCCGCCGATCAGGTAGGTCTCGTTCTGCGTCGTCGAGCCGCCCCAGCGCGGGTTGAAGGTGGTGACCGGCCGGTTGCTGTAGCTGTCGCTGTAGAGGGAGATCACGTCGGCGGCCGGCACCGTCGGCGCGGGCGCGGCGGCCGCCGGTGGCGTGAAGCTGGTGATGATCACGCGCCCGAAGACGTCGAGCGTGTCCAGCTTGGCCGTGATCGTGTCGATGCCGGCGCCGACGACGCGGATGCGGCCGCCCTCGACCACGGCGACGCCCGGGTTGGACGAGAAGAAGTCGAAGTAGCCGGGCATGTGGTTGACCACGACCGGCGCGCCGTCGACGGTGAAGACCGTCGTCGTGCCCTCGATCGACACGGTGGACCCGACCAGGTACTGCTTGTTGACCGAGGCCATGTTGGCGCGCACGCGCTGCACGTTCAGCAGGTTGGCGTACTTGATCTCGTCGAACCAGAGCGTGTGGCCGGCCGCATTGAGCGGCTCGTAGCCTTCCGCGAAAGTGAACATGCCGCGCTCGGCCACCAGCTTGCGGGGCGAGGGGATGGGGATCACCACGAACGTCCAGCCGGGATTCAGCGCGATGTTGGCGCGTCCGGCCGTGTAGACCGAGGTGCCGGTGTTGTCGTTGCCGAAGCCCGCCTCGTTCAGCGTCGAGACCACGCTTGAGCGCGCATAGAAAGTCAGCGCGTTGAAGTCGGCAAAGTCGCGCGCGCCAACGGTGGTCAGCACGCCGCCCGCGTAACCGCCCAGCGTCGAATTCTGCCCCGGCACGGTCACCTTCAGCGACTTGGTGCCGGCCTGCGCCTGCAGCGAGTCGATGCTCACGGCCTCCAGGTAGGTGCCCGAGAAGGCCTGGAAGTAGACGTCGTCCCCGTAGGCGTCGTCGAAGACCAGCGGCTCGATGCGCGCGCGGGCCACGTCCAGCCCGGCGACGTCGCGGGCGCCGCAGCCG